>NZ_BHVZ01000002.1 GCF_003865035.1 Anaerotignum faecicola | reverse complement strand
CGACCGCAAGTTTGAAACTCAAAGAATTGACGGGGCCCGCACAAGCGGTGGAGCATGTGGTTTAATTCGAAGCAACGCGAAGAACCTTACCAAGGCTTGACATCCCGATGACCGCTCTAGAGATAGAGCTTCTCTTCGGAGCATCGGTGACAGGTGGTGCATGGTTGTCGTCAGCTCGTGTCGTGAGATGTTGGGTTAAGTCCCGCAACGAGCGCAACCCTTATCCTTAGTAGCCATCATTCAGTTGGGCACTCTAGGGAGACTGCCGTGGATAACACGGAGGAAGGTGGGGATGACGTCAAATCATCATGCCCCTTATGTCTTGGGCTACACACGTTGCTACAATGGCTGGTAACAGAGTGAAGCGAGACGGCGACGTTAAGCAAATCACAAAAACCCAGTCCCAGTTCGGATTGTAGTCTGCAACTCGACTACATGAAGCTGGAATCGCTAGTAATCGCGAATCAGAATGTCGCGGTGAATACGTTCCCGGGCCTTGTACACACCGCCCGTCACACCATGGGAGTTGGAAGCACCCGAAGTCGGTGACCTAACCGTAAGGAAGGAGCCGCCGAAGGTGAAGCCAGTGACTGGGGTGAAGTCGTAACAAGGTAGCCGTATCGGAAGGTGCGGCTGGATCACCTCCTTTCTATGGAGAAAAGCGGAGAAAAGCTGCATAAAAGCTTTTGTCAGAATGGATTGCTTGCAAGACAGGCTGACAAAGAGGTTTTAGGTAGGTTTGCGGAGCAAATACATGAGTAATGCGAAGCATTACGAATGGTTTTCGTAAACATTTTTCAACGCAAGGTTGTGAAAGATATTCATTGTTCGGTTTTGAAGGATCAAACCTTCAAACAAAATAGGAAACACACAAAACATCTTCGGTGATGATGCGCTTGGGGGACACACCCGTTCCCATTCCGAACACGACGGTTAAGACCCAAGCGGTCGATGGTACTTGGTGGGCAGCTGCCTGGGAGAGTAGATGGTCGCCGAAGTCCTATGGGCTCATAGCTCAGCTGGTTAGAGCGCACGCCTGATAAGCGTGAGGTCGGTGGTTCGAGTCCACTTGAGCCCATTTTGTGTGGTCTGGGGATATAGCTCAGCTGGGAGAGCACCTGCCTTGCAAGCAGGGGGTCACGAGTTCGAATCTCGTTATCTCCACTTACCGGCTTAAAGAAGTCGGGATGCACCTTGAAAACTGAATACAAGTAAAGCAAAAATAGAGTCAATCGAGAAAACAAAATTTTCTATTTTCAAATGTAACAAAAGTTGTATCGCTACAACGAAACATTCCAGAGAAATAGCTATTATATTAAACTGGTCAAGCAAGAAAGAGCACAAGGAGAATGCCTTGGCACTAGGAGCCGATGAAAGACGTGGTAAGCTGCGAAAAGCTTCGGGGAGGCGCAAACAGCCATCGATCCGGAGATATCTGAATGGGGAAACCTACTTGAGCAAACCTCAAGTATCCATGCGTGAATCCATAGCGTATGGAAGGGAACGCTGTGAACTGAAACATCTAAGTAGCAGTAGGAGGAGAAAGAAAACTCGATTTCCTAAGTAGCGGCGAGCGAACGGGAAAGAGGCCAAACCGAAGGACCTGGTTCTTCGGGGTTGCGGACTGCAATTAGCATTGCTGAGAGATAGACGAATGGTTTTGGGAAAGCCAGCCGTAGACGGTGAAAGCCCGGTAGACGAAATCTTGAAGCAGCGAGCAGGATCCAGAGTACCACGAGACACGAGAAACCTTGTGGGAAGCCGGGGGGACCACCCCCCAAGCCTAAATACTCCCTAGTGACCGATAGTGAAGCAGTACTGTGAAGGAAAGGTGAAAAGGACCCCGGGAGGGGAGTGAAAGAGAACCTGAAACCTTGTGCTTACAAACAGTCAAAGGACGCAAGTCTGATGGCGTACTTTTTGTAGAACGGTCCGGCGAGTTACTAATGCCAGCGAGGTTAAGTGGTCAGAAGCCACGGAGCCGAAGGGAAACCAAGTCTGAATAGGGCGTAGAGTTGGTATTAGTAGACCCGAAACCGGGTGACCTATCCATGTCCAGGTTGAAGGAACCGTAAAAGGTTTTGGAGGACCGAACACACATGTGTTGAAAAACGTGGTGATGAGGTGTGGATAGCGGAGAAATTCCAATCGAACTCGGAGATAGCTGGTTCTCCTCGAAATAGCTTTAGGGCTAGCCTCGAGCTGGAGTCTAACGGAGGTAAAGCACTGAACTGACGCGGGGCCCAAAAAGGTTACCAACTCATATCAAACTAAGAATGCCGTCAAGATACCCTCGGGAGTCAGTCTGCGTGAGATAAGTCGCGTGGACAAAAGGGAAAGAGCCCAGACCGACAGCTAAGGTCCCAAAGTACGTGTTAAGTGGAAAAGGATGTGGGATTTCATAGACAACTAGGATGTTGGCTTAGAAGCAGCCATACATTTAAAGAGTGCGTAATAGCTCACTAGTCGAGAAAACCTGCGCCGAAAATGTAACGGGGCTAAAACACGACACCGAAGCTACGGATTCCTTACAAAGTAAGGAGTGGTAGAGGAGCATCCTGCAAGGACGAAGCCAAAGTGAGAGCGATGGTGGACGAAACAGGAGAGAGAATGCCGGAATGAGTAGCGAGATACATGTGAGAAACATGTAGGCCGAATATCTAAGGATTCCTGGGTAAAGCTAATCTTCCCAGGGTTAGTCGGGGCCTAAGGCGAGGACGAAAGTCGTAGTCGATGGATAACAGGTTGATATTCCTGTACTACACATAATCAGAACTGTGGGGACGCAGGAGGATAGGGAAACCGGGGAATGGAAAGACCCGGTCAAGCGTAAAGCTGTGGGAGATAGGCAAATCCGTCTCCTGTAAGTGAAACGTGATGAGGACTGAAAAAAAGTAAGGAAGTTTCCGAATCCACACTGCCGAGAAAAGCCGCTATTGCGTTATGTGTACCCGTACCGTAAACCGACACAGGTAGATGAGGAGAAAATCCACAGGCCGACGGGAGAAGTGTTGTTAAGGAACTCGGCAAAATGACCCCGTAACTTCGGGATAAGGGGAGCCTCGCAAGAGGCCGCAGAAAAGAGGCACAAGCAACTGTTTAGCAAAAACATAGGTCTATGCGAAACCGTAAGGTGAAGTATATGGGCTGACGCCTGCCCGGTGCTGGAAGGTTAAAAGGAGAGGTCAGCGCAAGCGAAGCTTTGAATTCAAGCCCCAGTAAACGGCGGCCGTAACTATAACGGTCCTAAGGTAGCGAAATTCCTTGTCAGGTAAGTTCTGACCCGCACGAAAGGCGTAATGATTTGTGCACTGTCTCGACAACACGCCCGGTGAAATTGAAGAACCAGTGAAGATACTGGTTACCCGCAACAGGACGGAAAGACCCCATGGAGCTTTACTGCAGCCTGATACTGGGATTCGATGATATATGTACAGGATAGGTGGGAGGCTAAGAAGCGAGAACGCTAGTTTTCGTGGAGCCGCCGGTGGGATACCACTCTTATGTCATTGAATTTCTAACCTGCATCCGTAATCCGGGTGAGGGACAATGTCAGGCGGGCAGTTTGACTGGGGCGGTCGCCTCCTAAAAGGTAACGGAGGCGCTCGAAGGTCACCTCAGAATGATTGGAAACCATTCAAAGAGTGTAAAGGCAAAAGGTGGCTTGACTGCGAGAGCGACGGCTCGAGCAGGTACGAAAGTAGGACTTAGTGATCCGGTGGTAATAAGTGGGAATGCCATCGCTCAACGGATAAAAGCTACCCTGGGGATAACAGGCTTATCTCCCCCAAGAGTTCACATCGACGGGGAGGTTTGGCACCTCGATGTCGGCTCATCGCATCCTGGGGCTGAAGTAGGTCCCAAGGGTTGGGCTGTTCGCCCATTAAAGCGGTACGCGAGCTGGGTTCAGAACGTCGTGAGACAGTTCGGTCCCTATCCGTTGTGGGCGCAGGAAATTTGAGAGGAGCTGTCCTTAGTACGAGAGGACCGGGATGGACGTACCTCTGGTGTACCGGTTGCAGACCAACTGCACAGCCGGGTAGCTATGTATGGAACGGATAAACGCTGAAGGCATCTAAGCGTGAAGCCGCCCTCAAGATAAGATTTCCCATTCTTCGGAAGTAAGATCCCTTAAAGATAATGAGGTTGATAGGTTGGAGGTGTAAGCATGGTAACATGTTCAGCTGACCAATACTAATAGATCGAGGGCTTGACCAAAAAAAGATTACTCAAGGATTGCTAAGTTTGTATTCAGTTTTGAAGGTGTAACACCTTAATAAAAGAAAGATTTCCGGTGATGATGCGCCTAGGGGACACACCCGTTCCCATTCCGAACACGACGGTTAAGACCTAGGCGGTCGATGGTACTTGGTGGGCAGCTGCCTGGGAGAGTAGATGGTCGCCGGAATCCAATTTCTTTTTTCATGTCAAATCTGTTATGGTGGGTATGGCGCAGTTGGTTAGCGCGCCAGATTGTGGCTCTGGAGGCCGTGGGTTCGAATCCCACTATCCACCCTTTTGTGGGTCATTAGCTCAGTTGGTAGAGCACTGGACTTTTAATCCAGGTGTCCCGGGTTCGAGTCCCGGATGACTCATTTTTCATTTGTGCAGCCGTGGCGGAATTGGCATACGCGCTAGACTAAGGATCTAGTCCGGGTTTCTGGGTAGGGGTTCAAGTCCCCTCGGCTGCAGCGTATGCGCGAGTGGCTCAGTGGTAGAGCATCGCCTTGCCAAGGCGAGGGTCGCGAGTTCGAATCTCGTCTCGCGCTTTTTCTTTCAGCAGTTTGCATTATCGTATATTGGGCTATCGCCAAGCGGTAAGGCACAGGACTTTGACTCCTGCATTCGCTGGTTCGAATCCAGCTAGCCCAGGTCTCAAATCCAGCTGATGGTTGGTATAATGGGGTATCGCCAAGCGGTAAGGCAACGGATTCTGATTCCGTCATTCGCAGGTTCGAATCCTGCTACCCTAGTTTAAGAGAGTCTGAAAAGGCTCTCTTTTTCTTTGCATAAAAACAGATTTATGGAATCGTCAGAAGAAATTTCGACGATTTTTTGCGTTTTTTCCAAAACTTTTTTCAAAACGGTTGTCAGATTTCATTATTTTTCGGAGAATAGATAGATAAAGGGAGGAGGGATTGCATGGACGAAAGAAGTCTGCTGACCTTATTACAGAAAAGACCGAATGAGGGCATGAAGGAATTGATGCGGCAATATATGGGGTATTGCTATTACATTGTGAGAAACAAGCTGGCGGAATTTCCGCAGGAGGACATCGAGGAATGTGTGAGTGATGTTTTTGTGGACGCGTATCGTTATCGGGAAAAGATTGATTTGGAAAAAGGCGGATTTCGTGTATTTTTAGCAACGCTTGCGCGGCGGAGGGCGGCAGATTGCTACAGGAAAAAGGCAGAAAATCTGCCTCTGCACGAAGAAATACAGGAGAGTCCGAAGGAGGTATCCTTTGAGGACAGGGAGGTGCTGCTTCAAGCAATTCGTTCCTTGGGAGAACCGGATGAAAAAATATTGATTTGGAAATTTTATTATGGCTATCCGACAAAAACGATTGCGTCTGCGTTAGGGTTAAAGGAGAACACAGTGGACCAGAAGGTGCGGCGTGGCTTGGAAAAGCTGAGAAAAGCATTGGAAGGAGGGGGATTTTATGAAGGATGTATTTGATTATCTGGAGGAGGAAGATCTCCTGCGGAATTTGCCGGAAGCACTGCCGCAGATGGAGGACGAAACAGCGGCAAAGCGGATTGAGAATCTTGTATCGGAACGGATGCAAGCGGAAGCGAAGCAGCAGAAAAAATGGCAGAAAAGGCGTATTTTGATTGCGGCGGTCTGCTGCCTGGTTGCGGTCGGGGTATTTGCACGCAAGCCGATTGCAGCATATTTCCAGCGTATCCTGCATTATCTGCCCGGTGTTGGGGTTTATATCAACGATACAGACGCGGAAATTTATGAGGTGCAGATTGATAACCCTGTGCAGGAGAAGGACGGCGTGCGTGTGGAGCTGAAAGGGTTCTATTGTGAAAACAATATGCTCAAGGGAGATTTTGTATTCACCGGAGAGGGCTTGCCGACAGAAAAAAATGGCAAAGATGAAATTGTCGATGAATTGTCTGAAAAATATGAAGTCACCTATTATTATGGAGAAAAAAGCAGGGTGATTTGGTTTTCCGGTTGCGGCTGGCATATAAGCAATGAAGGCAAGGTGCTGCAGTATACGCCGCACTGCTCGGAACGGCTTTACCTGAAGGATGGCTGTTATGATTACGCGTTTTCGATTAAAGGTTTTGATGAGAAAATTCATTTGAAGGTCGTGAAGGCGAAAACGACGGAAAACCCTGAAGACCTTGGGTATTCGGTAACGAAAAACGGTACATCCTTAATTGCGAAAGCCAATCTGGATGGGGATACCATTCAGTTGGAATATTATCAGATTCCCTCTGCTGAGGTGGCGCAGGCGATGGAGGATTATTATCAAACGGGGATTATCCTTTGTCCGTATCGGTTTGCGCCTTTAGAGGACTATGCGTATATTCAGAATGCGGCAGGAGAACGAATGCGGGGACATTTGGAATCGTTGGAAAACGGCGGAAGGTATACGTTAAAGGGAACGGAAAAGGATTTCCCTCTGACACTGCACCATTCAGCCTATACAGGAACAGACAGAGAAAAGCAAGAGGTTGAAATTCCATTGACAGAAGGAGCAGAGCTGCCGCAGATGAAATTCCATTACGGAACAGTTGAATTTTTATCCGCTATGCAGGAGGATGTCATCTGGGAGGATGAGGATTCCGAACGGACGGAGGAGGCAACAAAGGTGACGGTGAGATACAAAACGGTGCCTGCAAAGGGAATCCGAAAGATGTACGCGGCAAATCTGCGTTATCTGAAAGAGGATGATTTCGGCGTGGAACGTGATTGGAAACAGACAAATGAATTTCTGATACAGGAGAGAAGTGTTTATCTGCCCAGAGGAAAACGCGAAAAACTGACCTTTTCGCTTGAAAACCCTTCCTATTGGGTTGGCGGCTCCTATGATGTGGTGATTGAAAAGCCGCGGAGCAAAAAATAAATAGCTTGGAGAGAGGAAGAATTTGCATGCAGATTCTTCTTCTTTTTTATGGAAAAGAGAAAAATAGCTTTCAAAATTGCATATACAATGGTATACTATTAACATCTATACATCTGTAAAAAAATAGCCGAAGGTTTTTAGAATAGGAGGCTGATCAGTATGGCAGCAAAGTTAGAAAACGAATATGGCGTTATCAGTATTGATCGCGAAGTGATTGCAAGGATTGCAGGCTATGCGGCGATTGAATGTTACGGCATTGTCGGCATGGCTGCAAAAAATGTGAAGGATGGCTTGGTGCAGCTTTTGAAGCTGGAAAGCCTGACAAAGGGAATCAAAATGCGCATTGATGCAAATAAGGTAAGTATTGATTTGCATATTATTGTGGAATATGGTACCAATATTTCCGCCATTGCAGATAATATCATCAGCACTGTGAAATATTCCGTGGAAGAATTTACAGGGGTTGAGGTTGAGGATGTAAATATTTTTGTTGACGGCGTAAGGGTCGACAACTGAGCAAGAGGAGGAACTATTGGTGAGCAGTACAACGAAATTGAACGGTGTTCGCTTAGGCAGAATGATAATTGCCGGTGCGAATGAATTGGCATCAAATAAACAGCTGGTAGACGCAATGAATGTATTCCCCGTACCAGATGGGGATACCGGCACAAATATGTCTCTGACCGTTATGGCGGCGGCAAGAGAAGCAGAGAAAAACGGCTCCTTACAGGTGGCGGATATCGCAAAGGCGGCATCCGGCGGAGCCCTGAGAGGCGCAAGAGGGAACTCCGGCGTAATTACTTCTCAGATCTTCCGTGGCTTTGCAAAGGCATTGGAGGGCATGGAGGAAGCAGGTGTGCAGGAGCTGGCTGCGGCGGCAGAGCAGGCAGTGAAAACAGCATATAAGGCAGTGATGAAGCCGAAGGAAGGTACGATTCTGACAGTTGCAAGAGGCTGTGCGGAGGCTGCGGTAAGGCTGGCAGAGGAAACAGACGAAATCGAGGTATTCCTGAAGGGCATTATCGAGGACGGACACAAGGTTCTGGCGCAGACACCCGAAATGCTCCCTGTGTTGAAGCAGGCAGGCGTTGTGGATGCAGGCGGCAGAGGTCTGCTGTATATTCTGGAGGGCGCACTCAAGCAGATGGGCGGCGATTTGCCCGTTGTGTTGCAGGAGAACCAAAACACAGCGGCACCCGAAATGAATTTTGCATCCTTGGCTTCTGTGGAAAATGAAAGCATTACCTTTGGGTACTGCACAGAGTTTTTCATCAACGTAGACCATGCGGATGAAGGCGTGACAACAGCACTGAAAGCATATCTTGGCACAATTGGGGATTCCATTGTTTGCGTTGCGGATGATGATATCATTAAGATTCATGTGCATACAGACCATCCCGGCTTGGCGATTGAAAAAGCATTGACCATCGGCAGTCTGAGTGGCCTGAAGATTGATAACATGAGAGAACAGCATACAAATAAAATCAATTTCAGCGCAGAAGCACCCAAGGTAGAAGCACCCAAGGCGGAGCAGCCTAAGAAGGATGTCGGCTTTGTTTCTATTTCCGCAGGCGAGGGGCTGACGAAGATTTTCAAAAACCTTGGTGTGGATGAGGTCATTGAGGGCGGACAGACCATGAACCCCAGCACAGAGGATATCCTCAATGCGGTGGATAAAATCAATGCAGAGCATATCTTTATTCTGCCGAATAATAAAAACATCATTTTGGCGGCAGAGCAGGCGGCAAAGCTGAGCGAGGAGAAAAAGCTGCATGTCATTCCTTCCCGTTCCGTTCCCGAAGGGATTAGCGCGATGTTCTGCTATGAGCATGACGCAGACCCCGATGAAATGGAAGCGGCAATGAAGGATGCCATTCAGCAGGTGGATACCGCAACCGTAACCTTTGCGGTCAGAGATACCTCCATCGGTGATAAGCAAATCAAGGAAGGTAATATCCTTGGGATGCTGAATGATGAAATCGAGGTAGTCGCAGAGGATGTGATGGAGGGCACGAAGGAGCTTTTGCGCAATGCCATCACAGAGGAAAGCGAGGTTGTCAGCATTTATTACGGTGCGGACACAGCAGAGGAGGACGCGAAGGAATTGTCTGCCTTTATCGAGGAAGAATTCCCCGATTGCGAGGTAGAGGTGCAGGACGGCGGGCAGCCTTTGTATTACTACATTATTTCTATTGAATAAAAATAACAAAACAAAATGGGGAGATTCTTAGATGAAATCTCCCTGTTTCTTTGTAGAAATCTTTGCGGAAAAAAGAAGGGAGGTGTGTCTCATGCGAGGACAGGATGCGGTTTCCGTGCTCAAGGGCGTTGGCGAGCAGAGAGAAAAAAGGCTGCATAGGCTGGGCATTGTGACAGTGGAGGATTTGCTGACGCATTACCCCAGAGAATACAAGGACAGAAGCGAAATACTGAAAATTGCAGACCTGCCGCCGGATGAACCTGCAACCTTTCTGGCGCAGATAAAGGAGGAGGGACAAAACAGCCGCCACGGCAGGCTTGTGTATACCAGAATGAAGGTCTACGATGAAACGGGCGCGGTTGGGGTGCTGTGGTATAATCAGCCCTACATGAAAAGCAGTCTGAAAATCGGCGAATGGTATCTTTTTTCCGGCAGACTGCAAAAAAAATACGGCAGAACAGAGGTGGTTTCCCCTGAGTGTGAGCGGATTGGGGAGAATTTCGCAGGGGGGCGCATCCTTCCGGTTTATCCTTCCGTGGAGGGGCTTTCGCAGAAAATGCTCCGCAATCTGATGGAGGAGGCCTTGAAGGAAATGAGCGGCGGCATGCAGGAGGAGCTGCCCCTCTGGCTGAGAAAGGAATACCATCTGGCGGAGCGCAATTTTGCAATAGAAAACATCCATTTTCCCAAAACGGAGCAGGGCTTTTATGATGCAAGGAAAAGGCTTGTTTTTGAGGAGCTGTTTTTGTTGCAGACGGCACTTTATCAGCTGAAAAGCACGCTTGAGGAGAGGGGCGAAGGGATTCGGCTGAAAAAGAAAAAAGCCTTGCAGGATGGTGAAACGCTTCTTCCCTTTGCCCTGACAGATGCGCAGAAGCGCGTTCTTGCGGAAATCGTGCAGGACATGACCTCGGGCAAAATCATGAACCGTCTGGTGCAGGGGGATGTCGGCAGCGGCAAAACGGCGGTGGCGTTGCTTGCGGCGTATTGGACAATACAGAATGGCTATCAGGCGGCAATGATGGCACCGACAGAGGTTCTGGCAAGGCAGCATGCGGCATCCTTCCGTGATCTGCTGGAGCCGGCAGGGATTACGGTTGTTTTGCTGACGGGCAGCCTGACGGCGAAGGAAAAACGGGAACGTCTGGCGCAGGTCGCTGATGGTACGGCGCAGATGGTGATTGGCACCCATGCCGTGATTCAAAAGGGAGTCGAATTTCAAAAATTAGGTCTGGCGATTACGGATGAACAGCATCGCTTTGGTGTACGCCAGAGAAGCACCTTGGCGGAAAAGGGCGAAAATGTGCATACCCTTGTCATGACGGCAACGCCGATTCCACGCACCCTGGCACTGATTCTATATGGCGATTTGGATATTTCTATTATTGATGAGCTGCCGCCCGGCAGACAGAAAATTGATACCTCGGCGGTAGACAGCAGATATCATCCGCGGATTTATGCCTTTATCGAAAAGCACGTTGCGGCAGGCAGACAGGCGTATGTCATCTGCCCGATGATTGAGGAAAATGAGAAATTAGAGGTGCAGTCCGTTCTGGAGTATACCGCGGAGCTGACAGAGGAACTGCCGCATTGCCGCGTTGCCTGTGTGCATGGAAAAATGAAGGCGAAGGAAAAGCAGACAATCATGGACAGCTTTGCGGCAGGGGAGATTGATGTTCTTGTATCCACAACAGTCGTTGAGGTTGGCATCAATGTGCCGAATGCAACCATTATGCTGATTGAAAATGCGGAGCGGTTCGGCTTGGCACAGCTGCATCAGCTGCGCGGGCGCGTTGGGCGTGGTGCGGAAAAATCGTACTGTATTCTGGTGAGCGATACAAAAACAAAGGTCGCGAAGGAGCGCATGAAAACCATGACGGAATCGGAGGATGGCTTTGTCATTTCCGAGAAGGACTTAAAGCTGCGCGGACCGGGGGAATTTTTCGGCATCCGTCAGCATGGTCTGCCGGAGCTGAAGATTGCAGACCTCTGTCGGGATTTGCCGATTCTGAAGGAGGCGCAGGCAGCAGCGGCAGAGCTTTTGCGGAAGGACAGGAATCTGGAGCAGATGGAGCATCAGCCCCTGAAAGTGAGAATCGCGGGATATTTGGACGGAAAACGTCTGGAAATGTGAGTTTTTCTGTGTTTTTTCTCTTTTTGGTTGTCAACTGAAAATTTTTTTGCTATACTCTAAACGATATCATGTAAAATCAGGTTTTTTGGGTGGTGCAGACAGTATGCGTGTCATCGCAGGAGCAGCAAAGGGTCATAATCTGCAAACCATCGAAGGGCTGGCAACCAGACCGACGACGGACAGAATAAAGGAAACCCTCTTTAATATCATAGCGTTCGATTTGCCCGAGGCAAGCTTTCTGGATTTATTTTCCGGCAGCGGTGCGATTGGGATTGAGGCACTTTCCAGAGGAGCGGCGGAGGCTGTTTTTGTGGAAAATGCGGCAGAATGTCAGAAGGTTATTCAGGCAAACCTTGTGCATACCAAGCTGCAGGAAAGAGCAAGGCTTTTGCAAACGGATGTGCTTTCTGCGTTGGACAGGCTTGCGGCGGAAGGAAAGAAATTCGACATTATTTTCATGGATCCGCCCTATGAAGCGGGGCTGTATACGTCCGTACTGGAAAGAATTGCGGAAACTGGTTTGTTAAAGGCGGAGGGGTATCTCATTGCAGAAGGCTCCTCGCAGATTGCGCTCACAATTCCGAAGGGTATGAAAATTTTGCGTGAAAAGGTGTATAAGACAACAACCCTGACGTTCCTGTGCGCGGAGGAAGAAAACGTATGAAAAAAGCAATTTATGCAGGCAGCTTTGATCCTGTTACCTTAGGGCACATGGATATCATTGAAAGAGCCGCAAATTTATTTGACTGTCTTGTGGTGGCAGTGTTGGAAAATCCCAACAAAAAATCTCTTTTCACGGTAGAGGAGAGAAAGCATCATCTGGAATTGGCAACAAAGCATATTGAAAACGTAGAGGTCGCTTCCTTTCAGGGGCTTCTGGTGGATTTTGCAAAGGAAATCGGCGCGAATATCGCAGTCAGAGGGCTGCGTAACACACTGGATTTTTCCGCGGAATATCCCATGTTTCTTATCAATCGCAAGCTGTATGATAAAATCGAAACGGTTTATCTGGCGGCGGATGAGGAGCATCTTGCTCTAAGCTCCACGAATGTGAAGGAAGTTGCTGTGTTTGGCGGAGATATCAGCTTTATGGTACCCGCTGAAATTAAACCTTTTATTATAGAAAAATATCAGAAGTGAGGGAGATAGAATGGATTCTGTATTGCAGTTATTAGATGAATTGGAAGATGTTATGGACAGCAGCAAGGCTGTGCCGTTCAGCAGTAAGGTTACTGTAAATAAAGAGGAAATTTATGATATTATCAGCGAAATCCGCATGAAGCTGCCCAATGAGCTGAAGCAGTCCAAATGGGTTATCGAGGAAAGAAATAAAATCCTGATTGATGCGCAGAGAGAAGCGGATGAAATCGTAAAGAATGCGGAAGACCGTATGGTGCGCCTTGTGGATGAAAACGAAGTAACAAAGAAGGCTTATGAACAGGCGGCGGCAATCATTGATTCTGCAAAGAAGACTTCCAAGGATATGCGTTTGGGCGCAATGGAATATGCGGAAAGCGTGCTGGCGGATGCGGAAGGCAAGCTGAAGGAGCTGAAATCCGTTGTTTACAGCGAAAGCATCAAGACAGATGATTACTTCGCACAGACACTGGATGTTCTGGCGGAAAATATTCAGGAGCTGCGTATGGGCAAGTGATTTCCCTTATCCTCTGTCAAAAATTGCATAGCAAAGCACCGCGAGGAAAAACAGGCTTGGCAAAAGCCAGAGAAAAGAGAGCGTAAAAGAGGTTTCTGTGAGCGAAAAAAACGCAGGAACTTCTTTTTGTGCGTATGGATAAAAAAACGGATAGAGCAAAAAGAAAGAAAGACTGCTGAAAAGGGCATTTGTGCATTTCCCTTTGAGGTAGTCTTTTTTTGATATGGGCATGGCGGCAAGCACGCCGAAGGTCTGTCCCAGAATGGAAAGACCGCCGAAGGAAACGAGAAATGCGACCAGCGTCAGCCGCAGACGCAGACTATCGGGGGAGAGGCTTAGGAGATGCGCTCCGTTTGTCATTTCCAGAATACCGCTGCAAAGGCCGCGCAGTGTTTCCGTGGAAAGCGGCAGAAAAAACAGCAGACGGGCGAGCAGAGAAAATAGCCCTGCCTGCTCCATTGCCGCGGAAAGCACCGCAAACAAAATGAGATACCCTCCAATTAGCAAAATGGTGCGGAGTGCATCTGCAACAGAAGCGGAAAGCACCTCCGTCAGAGGTTGATAGGGGGAAGCAGAAGCGGAAGGGAGGGGTGCAACGGATTTTTTTCTGCGAAAGAGAATACCTGTGGCGACTGCGCCGAGAAAAGCGGAGAGCCAGAGCAGATACCCAAAGGCAGGCATGCCGAAAAAGCCAACGCCAACCGTGCCAATCAGAAACAAGGGCCCGGGGCAGTTGGAAAAGGCAAGAAGCTGCTGTGCATCGGCGAGGGAAAGCTGCCTTTGCTCATAAAGCTGCGCGGTCAGCTTTGCTCCCATGGGGTATCCGGAAAGAAGTCCGAAAAAGAAGGGGAAGGCGGCAATGCCAGGCAGGTGAAACAAGGGCTGCATCAGAGGGCGCAGAGCCGCGCCCATCCGCTGCGCCGCACCAATGCGCAGCAGGATACCGCAGGCAACCAGAAACGGAAACAAGGAGGGGAATACCTTCGTCAGCCAGAGCTGCACCCCTTCCGCGGAAGCGGCAAGCATTTCTTCTGGAAAGCAAAGCAGGGCAAAAATCAGAAAGCAGGCACAGCCGCCCAACAGCAAAGTCCCCTTTTTCATGCAATCCCTCCCATAAAATAAAAAAAGCCGAGGAAATCTGAATTCTTCGGCTTTTCCTGTTTGATTCTATTTTATGCCGCTGCCGGTCAGAGAATGACAAGGGGCTTTGTGAAATCCTGATTTGGCGCGCGATAAATCGGGTTGGGGTATGCCAGAGCGTGCAAATCGGTCGCTGTTTTTTCCAGAGCAAGCATGGCAAGCCCATCCTCATTCAGAAGCGCAGGGGCTTTTTTCAGATTTGTCAGAACGGGACATTTTGCCTGCTCCGTTAAATCTGCGAGAATATCGGAATGATCCTTCTGAAAGCCCAATACACGCACATAGGGCATTTTCGGCAGATTGAGGAAATACGAAACCTCGGATTCCTTGATATCCAGAAGAATATGAAGCAGGATACGCTGAATTTTCGTGCGTGTGTAGCGCTTTGTTTTGATGAAATCCATCATTTCCTCAAAGGAATAGCAGCTGTCAATGGAATGGAGAATCCGATTTTCCAGACCCTCTGTCACCTCTGCAATCTCCTTCAGCTCCTCAATCGAGGTGGTGCGCAGCTTATAATGCAGGGCAGGCATGAGTGTATCCCAGAAAACGGGTGCTGTGCCGATGGAAAGTGCTTTATTATAGAGGTCATGCGTATTTTCGGGCAGATGCAGCATGGCTTCGGTGCTGTTTTCCTCTGTCAAAGCCTTCCGCACTGCGCTTGCGGACGCATAGCCGCTTGAAAGAGAAAGGCTGTTGTAATCGCCCTTGCGGCGGATGGTCAGCGGTGCAATGGGAGAGGAATAATAGTCCAACGCCTTGAGATATTCCAAGCCTAAAATGTCATTTGGTTTGGAAAGGATGGCGCTGTTAATCTGCGAAAGCGTTTCCAGAACCTTTGCGCGCGCGGCAGGATAGGAAAGCCCCTCGCTGAGCAGCTCCTTTAATAGCCGTTGAAATTCCTCTGTTTCGTTTGCAAGAATTTTCGCCGCCTCCTGCAGCTCTTGCAGGTTGCCGTTTTCGGAGCCAAAGGCAAGCGTATCCACAATGCCGCTTTCTGTCAGCAGGCGCACTGCCCCTCTGGCAAAGGTTTCCGCATTGGCTGCGGCAAAAAGCACAGGCAGCTCCAATACTAAATCTGCGCCGTTTTTCAGCGCGGCGGCGGTTCTTGTCCATTTATCGAAAATGGCAGGCTCCCCCCGCTGCACAAAGCTGCCGCTCATGATGACAACCACGCGGTCGGCATCGGCCTTTCGTTTTGCTCGCTCCAGCATATAGGCATGCCCCTGATGAAAGGGGTTATATTCGGTAATGATACCAAGGGTTTTCATAAGAAAGTCTCCTTTCTGATGTTCAATTTCTGATTAAAATAAAGTATACCATATTTTTTCTGTTTTTTTAAAAAAATCGTATGGCAATTTTCTCAATTTAGGTCTATACTTGTGATAACATGGGCGGAGAAATGGGATTTCTTGTTTCTGCGTCTCCATGCGTAGGGGTAAAATCAAAAACAGGATGAGAATTCTTTTATGATAAGAGGATGATTAGGTGGAGCGGTTTGTTGAAAATCCGGATTTCCTGCAGGAGCTTTTTCTGGAGGAAGCGTGGAAAAATGTAGATAAAATTGATGGATTTATTGAATTCAAGGCAAATACAGAGGAATTTGAGGTGACGGCGGAGGAGGTCAACAGCCTATACCGCACGATGCACAGCATCAAGGGCTCTGCGGCAATGATGGGCTATCCTGCCATTTCCGAAACAGCGCACGCGGCGGAGGATTTATTTTCCTACCTGCGAGAGGAATCCGCGCCGGCGCAGAAGGATTTGCAGACGATTTTGCAGCTTTTGCGGATGGTTTCCGGCTTTTTGAAGCGGGAGCTGCGCCGTCTGGAAACGGATGACGAGGTAACGGATTTCGGATGGGCGGTGGTGCGCCGCATTAAGAATTTCCTTTCCCATGTGGACAGTGAAAATGAGCCGGAGGGCCCAAGCTATCAGATTGCCTATACCAGAAAGGGGAAAAAGCGGATTCCCTATACGAATTTTGAGGCACTTCTGCCGCAGATGGATCGGCTGGCAAAGGTAATGGGCAGAGAATTAAAAAAGGAGTTTACCGTAAAAATTTCCGGCGCGGATACGGAGGTGCCAAGAGATATTTACGATAAGGTTTCCATGGCGGTTTTGCAGATGATGAAAAACAGCATGGATCATGGTCTGGAATCCAAGGCAGACCGCGAGCAGATGGGGAAAACCCCTGTCGGGGAGATTTCTGTGGAAATCAGCAAGGCGGCGCAGAAGGTTTTTGTTGCATTCCGCGATGATGGGCGTGGTCTGAACCGCGACCAGATTTTGCAGAAGGCGAAGGAAAAAGGACTTCTGAAAAAGCCTGAAAGCGAATATGAGGACAGCGAGATTTACGCATTTCTGCTGCGCCCCGGCTTCACCACAAAGGCAAGCGCGACGCTGTTTTCCGGCAGAGGGGTCGGTCTGGATGTGGTGAATGCGGCGGTGGCCTCTCTTGGCGGCAGTATCCGTATCGAAAGCCGCGAATATATGGGAACAACCTTCTTTATGGAGTTTCCCGTAGTGGATGAAATGCACGCAGAAGGCTGAGAAAAAGCTTTTTTTGGAAGGGGACTTGCTTATGGATGGCGGAAAAAGAGTTTCTGTAAGGAATATCGTAATTTCGGTGCTTTTGATTGTGGTTGGGATTGCAATGCTGATGCTTGTCACAGAAGGCATCAAAAGCGGATGGTATGACGCACATAGTGCAAGACCTGCGAAACGAAAAGGCTATGCGGCTTTACTGCCGGTGCTTCTGGTTCTTTTGGGCGGCTTTAATCTGTACCGAGGGCTCAGAGGGAAGGCATTTCAGATGGATATCAGCAGCATGTTTTCCGGTCATAAGGACGGAAGTCCGTCTGCCTGTCCGCATTGCGGCGCGCAGCTGCAGCCGGGACAGTTTTCCTGCAAAATCTGTGGCAGAAGGATTTCCTGAGGTTTTCTGACGGGAAAAACAGAGGGAATTTTTCAAAAAAATATGATTTTTTGGCGGCAGACCCTTGTATACAGGGATTGTTTTGTTTATAATAAAGTAGTTTGGTATGTCCGTTTGAAAGAATCGGACTGCTCGATAAAAGAAAAAGTAAAAAAATATTTTATAAAAAATAGGAGGTAATACCTGTGGACTTTTTAAGCACAATGAAAGCAAAAGCAAAGGCAGACAAGAAGGTAATCGTTCTGCCCGAGTCCTATGAAAAAAGAAACCTGGAGGCAGCGGCTGAATGCCTGAAGGAAGAACTGGCAGATATCGTTCTGATTGGTAAGAAGGATAAAATCATGGAGGCTGCCGGCTCCTTTGATGTTTCCAAGGCAATTTTCGTAGACCCCGAAACCTACGACAGAATGGACGAAATGGTTGCAGGCCTTGCAGAAGCAAGAAAGAGCAAAGGCATGACACTGGAAGAAGCAAGAAAAATCCTGATGGATGATTCCCTGTTTGTTGCAGTTATGCTGGTTAAGATGGGTGTTGCAGACGGTATGGTTTCCGGCGCAATCCATTCCACAGCAGATACACTGAGACCCGCGCTGCAGATTCTGAAAACTGCACCCGGCACAGAGCTGGTATCCTCTTTCTTCATCATGGTTACAAAGACACCTCAGTATGGCGATGACGGTATCCTGCTGTTCGCTGACTGTGCGCTGAACCAGAACCCCAACCCCGCAGAGCTGGCTTGCATCGCAGGCGATTCCGCAAAATCCTACAATGCTTTCATCGGCAAGGAAGCAAGAGTTGCTATGCTGAGCCACTCCACAATGGGTTCCGCAAAGCATGCTGATGTAACAAAGGTTGTAGATGCAGTGAAGATTGCGAAGGAAAAATATCCCGAACTGAAGCTGGATGGCGAAATTCAGCTGGATGCTGCTATCGTGAAGGAGGTTGGCGAACTGAAGGCTCCCAACAGCACAGTTGCAGGTAAGGCAAACGTTCTGGTATTCCCCGATATTGATGCAGGTAACATCGGCTATAAGCTGGTACAGAGATTCGGTAATGCAGAAGCCTTCGGTCCTATCCTGCAGGGGATTGCAAAGCCCGTAAACGACCTGTCCAGAGGCTGCTCCGCAAACGATATCGTTGCAGTTGTTGCTCTGACAAGCGTACAGGCACAGGTAATGGCTAACAAATAAAAAGACCTTGGGGGCTTTACCCCCAATACCCCCAGCAGGAGCTCAGCCCCTGCACCCGATACCGCAATACCATGTACATGGTGTTGCAACTGGGGGTTCTAGGGGAATCATTCCCCTAGCAGGGTGTGGGACAGCGTCCCACGGTTTTTAAGAATAAAGGTAGAGATCAAAGGAGAGAAAAAAATGAAAATTCTTGTACTGAACTGCGGCAGCTCTTCCCTGAAGTATCAGCTGATCGACATGGAAACAGAAAACGTACTGGCAAAAGGCTTGTGTGAAAGAATCGGTATCGAAGGCTCCAGACTGAAACATCAGCCTGCCGGCAAAGAAGCCGTTATCTTCGATGATTATCAGGAAAACCACAGCGTATCCGTTAAAATGGTTCTGGATGCACTGACAAACCCCGAATACGGTGTTGTGAAATCCATGAAGGAAATCAACGCAGTTGGTCATCGTGTAGTACACGGCGGTGAATATTTCGCAAACTCCGTAATCATTACACCCGAGGTTATCGAAGCAATCGAAAAATGCTGCGATCTGGCACCTCTGCACAACCCCGCAAACCTGATCGGTATCCATGCTTGCGAAGAAATCATGCCCGGCGTACCTCAGGTAGCAGTATTCGATACAGCTTTCCATCAGACAATGCCCGAAAGAGCTTATATGTACGCTCTGCCTTACGAATACTATGAAAAATATAAAGTAAGAAGATATGGCTTCCACGGTACATCCCATAGATTCGTATCCGAAGAAGCTGCAAAAATGATGGACAGACCCTATGACCAGACAAAGACAATCACTTGCCATCTGGGCAACGGCGGTTCCGTTTGTGCAGTAAGAAACGGTAAATCCATTGATACTACCATGGGCTTCACACCTCTGGAGGGTCTGGTAATGGGTACAAGAGCAGGTGACGTTGACGTTGCAGCTGTAACCTATATCATGAAGAAGGAAAACCTGACCGTAGACGAAATGGATAATATCCTGAACAAGAAATCCGGCGTACTGGGTATCTCCGGCGTATCCTCCGACTTCCGTGATATCGAAGAAGCAGCAGAACACGGCAATGACAGAGCAGAAACAGCTCTGGACGTATTCGCTTACAAAGTAGCTAAGAGAATCGGCGCTTATGCAGCAGCTATGAACGGCGTTGACGCAATCGTATTCACAGCAGGTCTGGGTGAAAACTCCGGCACAACCAGAAGAGCAATTTGTGATTATCTGGGCTTCCTGGGTGTTCATATTGACTCCTACAATAACTCTCTGAGAGGCAAAGCACTGGAAATTTCTGCTACAGATTCCAGAGTAAGAGTATTTGTTATCCCTACAAACGAAGAACTGGTTATCGCAAGAGATACAAAGGAATTGCTTGACAAATAAGATTCGCTTTAGTATAATACTATGGTATGACTATTTAGGGGTGATTTCATGATTATCGAAATGGGATATTTGTTCAATAGAAACGGGGCAACCCTTCCTGTAGAGCTGGTAGAACAGATTGATGATGCGAAGGATTATCCCGATGTCGTGGAATTTGCAGAGCCTGTAAAAATTGAGGGAACTCTTAAAAATGAGGACGATGTTTTCGTTCTGGATGCAAAGGGTGAAACGGCAGTGCTGATGGAATGCAGCTGTTGCCTTGCACCGGTCAGAAAAGAGCTTTGCTTCGAAATTAAGGAACGTTTTGCTCATACAGGCAGAGAAAACGAAGAGACAGAAACTTTTACGGGAGATCAGATCGATCTTGCGGATTTTGTGAAAAGAGGTATCATTGGAGAACTTCCTATGAAAGTGCTTTGTAGGGAGGACTGCAAGGGGCTCTGTCCTGTCTGCGGCAAGGATTTGAATGAAGGCGATTGCGGATGCGACCGTACAATTAGAGATCCTAGGTTCGAAAGTTTGAGGGCTCTTTTCAGTGATGACGAGGAGGTGTAGAAATGGCTGTACCCAAAGGTAGAGTGTCTAAATCCAAAAGAGACAAGAGAAAAGCACAGAGCTGGAAAATTGCAACACCCAATCTGGTAAAATGCAGCAAATGCGGCGAACTGATGGTTCCTCATCAGGTATGCAAGGCTTGCGGTGCTTACAACAAGAAAACAATCATCAAAGTTGACTAATTCGATTTTGATTGAGGGCGGTCTTTGACCGCCCTTTTGTTATTGTGAAAAAAGATTGTTTTTTTCTGCTGAAATAGGTATACTGAAAAATATGTATAAAAAACCACAGAAGGGTGGAAAAAATATGGGAAAAAGAATTACAGTAGCACTGGACGCAATGGGCGGCGATTATGCGCCCCTGGAAACCGTCAAGGGTGCAGTGGATGCAGTGAAGGAACTGGATGTAAATATTAAGCTGGTCGGTCCTGCGGAGCAGCTTCACGCGGAACTGGCAAAATATCAATATGATAAGGAACGAATTGAAATCGTACACGCCTCCGAGGTCATCGGTACGGATGAATCCCCTACGATGGCGATTCGCCGCAAAAAGGATTCCTCTCTGGTGGTTGCGCTGAATCTGGTGAAAAACGGCGAAGCGGATGCAATCGTTTCCGCGGGCAGCACAGGCGCATTGCTGACAGGCGCACTTTTGATTGTCGGGCGCTTGCCCGGCGTAGAGCGTCCTGCTCTGGGAACCTGCCTGCCGACAAAAACAGGCTTTACCTTCCTGCTGGACAGCGGCGCAAATGTGGATTGCAAGCCCAAATATCTGGAACAGTTTGCGAAGATGGGCTCTGTCTATGTAGAAAATGTTTTCGGTATCAAAAATCCGAAGGTGGCATTGGTGAATATCGGCGCGGAAAAGGAAAAGGGCAACGCACTGACAAAGGAAACCTACGAGCTTCTGGAACAGACGGACACCATTCATTTTACAGGAAACATTGAGCCGAGAAACATTCCCTATGGTGAGGCGGATGTCATTGTCTGTGATGGCTTTGTCGGCAATACGATTCTGAAGCTTTCCGAGGGTCTGGCAAAGACGATTTTTGAAATCCTGAAGGGTGAAATCATGCAGGGCTTTTACAAGGTAGGCGCGCTGATTTTGAAAACGCCATTTAAAAATATGAAGAAATTCATGGATTCCGATGAAATCGGCGGCGCACCCTTTATCGGTCTGAAATCTCTGGTGGTAAAGGCGCATGGCAGTTCAAATGCCAAGGCATTTAAGAATGCGGTGCGGCAGTGCGTGCTGTTTGCCGAAGCGGATATCATCGGCAAAATCAAGGATAAAATCTGAGAAATTTACCGCAGAGACGTACTCCTATATTCTTAAATTTTTGTGAATTTTCATAATTTCCTGCTGACAAAAACAGGGAAATAGAGTATAGTAGGAAGGTAAAAAAAGAGAACATTGGAGGTAATGAACATGGATGAATCTTTAGCACTGGGCGTAATTGCGGAGCAGCTGGGCGTACCCGTAGACAGCCTTTCTGCTGAAACAGCATTTGCAGATCTGAATGCAGACTCTCTGGAGCTGTTCCAGATTATTGTTGCATTGGAAGAAAAATTTGACATCGAATTTGATAATGATAGAGCAGAAAGCATCAAACTGGTTGGCGATGTATTGGATTATATTGCAGAGCTGGTTGCGGCAAAGGAAGAAGAATAAATATGAACCATCTGAATCTGGAAGAATTTGAACGGAAAATTGCATATACGTTTTCGGATAAAAATCTGCTGATTCTGGCCTTGACACACAGCTCCTATGCCAACGAAACGAAAAAAGGCAGCCATGAAAACAACGAGCGTCTGGAATTTCTGGGGGATGCGGTGCTGGATATGGTTGTGAGCGAATATATGTATCGCCATTTCCCGAAGATGCCGGAGGGCGAGCTGACAAAGCTGCGCGCGGCGGTGGTCTGCGAAGGCTCCTTGGCGGAGCTTTCCAGAAAGCTTGGTGTGGGACGCTGCTTGCTGCTTGGCAAGGGGGAAGAAAGCACCGGCGGCAGAAGCAGAGATTCCATTCTGGCGGATGCCTTTGAGGCGATTATCGGGGCCATCTGCATGGATGGCGGCATGGAAGCCGTGACGAAATATATCATGGGTTTCATGGAAGAACGCATTGAAAGCACCAAAAGCAACTTCCGCAACTTGGACTGCAAAACACATTTGCAGGAGGTTATTCAAAAAAACAGTAAGGTGCCTTTGAAATATGCCATTGTGGATGAGCATGGCCCCGATCACAATAAGGTTTTTGTGGCAGAGGTCACGCACGACGGCGCAGTGCTGGGCAAGGGCAGTGGCAAAAGCAAGAAGGAAGCGGAGCAGAATGCGGCGAATGATGCCTTGGAGCGCATGAATCAGGCGAAAAAATAAGAAATTCCGTAAAAAAATAAATTTTAAAAAATGAAAATGACCTCGAAAGGGCAGATGAAGGAATCTGGCTTTTGGAGGTCATTTTTTGTGCAGAAAAAATTTTAATGTTGTGTTCGCCTTTGGGGATGGTAAAATGGGGAAAAGAAGGGAGAGAAGAAGATGAAACGAAAAGGATTTAAGGAAATTTTATTGCTGTTCAGTATGCTCTTTGCGCTGACGGGCTGTTCGGTTTCGGAGGCAACACAGCATGGCATGGCGGTCGATACCATTCAGACGGAGGATGTTCTCCTGCGGGTGGATTTTCTGAATGTCGGGCAGGCGGACTGCGCCCTATTAAGCACAAATGGGCATTATATGGTGATTGATGGGGGGAATAACGGCGATGCCGACACGATTCTTTCCTATTTAGAGGGGCAGGGGGTAGAAAAGCTGGATGCTGTTGTGGGGACGCACCCGCATGAGGATCATATCGGCTCACTGGATGCTATTATCAATCATTTTGATGTGGACGCGGTTTATATGCCGAAAATCATGCACACCAGTAAAACCTTTGAGGATGTATTGGATGCCGTTGCGAATAAGGGGCTGAAAATCAAATCGCCCAGCCCCGGGGATACGATTGATTTCAACGGTCTGGAAATTGAGGTGCTCGGCCCACAGAGGGAATATAAGGATTTCAACAATAATTCCATTGTGTTGAAGGTAAACGCAGGCGAGACTGCCTTCCTTTTCACGGGGGATGCAGAGGAAACGGCGGAAAAGGATATTTTGCAGGCTGACTACGATTTGCAGGCGGATGTGCTGAAGGTTGGGCATCATGGCAGCAGCACCTCAAGCAGTCAGGCATTTTTGCAGGCGGTAAAGCCGAAATATGCCGTCATCAGCGTCGGCGTAGGCAACAGCTATCATCATCCGGAGGAAGAAGCCCTGCAGCGGCTGCAAAGCATTGGTGCAGAGATTTACCGTACCGATTTGCAGGGGAATATTGTCTGCACCACAGACGGGAAAAATATTGCCTTCAACTGCAACAGCGTCAGCGGCACAGAGGTTTATGCAGATGCGGCAAGAAACAACACCCCTGCGGAGGAGGTTGTTTATATCGCGAACAAGAAATCGAAGAAATTTCATCTGGAAAGCTGTGCCTCCTTGCCGGATGAGGAAAACCGTATTTATCTTGAGGATAGAGAGGAAGCCATTTCCCTTGGCTATACGCCCTGCGGCACCTGCAAGCCATAAACAAGCCGGAGCAAGCCATAGAAGGAGAGAAAAAGGAGCGGAAGAAGATGCTTATTATCGTAGATCGATTTGAGGGGGACTATGCGGTTCTTCTGGAAGAAAATCAGACAAGGGATGTCCCGAAGCAGGCACTTGCCGCAGACATTCGGGAGGGAGATGTTGTTTTTCCGGATACGGACGGCATCTGGAAAAAGGATACAGCGGCAACGGAAAAAAGAAAATCTCAGATAGCAAAAAAGATGGACGCATTATGGGAATAAAGCAGTATAATTTCGGATGCAGTAAACTGTATGCAAAGCAAACACTCTGCGCAAAAGAAATTTCAAGTCGCACAAGGTTTTTATACAAGAATTTACACAATTTTCTGCCTGTGCGTACAAATGTATTTCAGTATGGGTGAAATGATGAAAAATAGAAAATGTAGCTGGTTCTTGTGGTGATTTTTTTGTATGAATTTACCTGCATGTATACATAATGGGATTTTTTGTATCAATTTTTGTACAGATGGATTATCGTTTGCCTTCGCTTTTTCTGAATTGACAGGATACAGATAAGGGGTATAATGAATGATACATCATTCTTATTTACAACATACAAAAGATAAAAAGAGTTTAATGAGTTTCAAATGAGGAGGGACCACGTATGAAAAAAACAGGTGCCCAACTGATTCTGGAGGTTCTGTTGGAACACGGCGTGGATACGGTTTTCGGGTATCCCGGCGGCGCAGCACTGAATGTATATGATGCGCTGTATGAATATCAGGATCGTATCAAGCACATCTTAACAGCCCATGAACAGGGCGCGTCTCATGCGGCGGACGGCTATGCCAGAGCAACAGGCAAAACGGGCGTTGTTTTCGCAACAAGCGGCCCCGGTGCAACAAATCTGGTAACCGGGATTGCAACAGCTTACATGGACAGCGTTCCCATGGTTGCCATTACCAGCAATGTGACAAATGACCTGATTGGCAGAGATGCGTTTCAGGAAGTATATATTACCGGCATTACGATGCCAATTACGAAGCACAATTTTTTTGTAAACCGTATTGAGGATTTGGCAAATGCCCTGAGACAGGCATTTCGCATTGCCCAGAGCGGTCGCAAGGGACCTGTGCTTGTGGATGTAACAAAAGACGTAACGGCGGCACTGGTGGATTATGTGCCAGAAAGACCCCTTCCCTTAAAGGAAATGCCCAAGGCAACAGATGCAGAGCTGCAGGAGGTTGCGGATGCAATCAACAGGGCAGAATGTCCCGTTATTTATTGCGGCGGCGGCGCTGCGGCGCGTCAGGTGGAAAAGGAGCTGCATGCACTGATGGAAACATCGGATATTCCTGCGGCACATACCATGATGGCGGCAGGTCTGGTGCCTTATGATGATGAAAGAGCCCTCGGCATGATTGGGATGCATGGCAGTGTCACAGCGAATGAGGCGCTTTTCCATGCAGATCTGGTGCTCGCACTGGGAACCAGATTCAGCGATCGTGTTGCTCTGAATATTGAAAAATTTTCCCCTGAAGCAGTAAAAATTCAGGTAGATATCGACCCCTGTGAGGTCAATAAAAACGTACCCGTAGATCAGTATATCGTAGGCGATGTCAAGGATTTTATGGAAAGACTGCTGCCCCTGCTCGAAAAGAGAGAGCATCCTGCATGGCGCGGAAAAATTGCAGAATGGCAGAAGGAGCAGGAAAAGGTTGCCTATCGCGGCGAAGGACTGCATCCCGTCAGATTGATTCGGGATGTCTGCGATATGGTGGATAAGGACACAATCTTTGTTACCGATGTCGGTCAGCATCAGATGTGGGCGGCACAGTACATCAAGCATAAGGAAACAAGACATTTTCTTTCCAGCGGCGGTCTGGGAACGATGGGCTATGGCTATGGCGCAGCCATCGGCGCACAGGCGGCTTTTCCGAAAAAGAGAGTGGTTCATTTTACAGGAGATGCCTCCTTCCACATGAATTTGAATGAGGCTTGCACAGCAGTCAGCGAGGAAATGCCAATCATCACTGTCATCCTGAATAATCAGGTTCTGGGGATGGTGTATCAGTGGCAGACAGCCTTCTATGGCAGACGCTATTCATCCACAACACCCGAAAGAAAGACAGATTTCGTAAAGGTCATCGAGGGCTTTGGCGGCAAGGGCTTCCATGTGGATACAGAGGAAGGCTTCAAGGAAGCATTCAAGCAGGCCTTGCAGGAAAAAGGCCCTGTCTGGATTTGCTGTGATATCGACAGAGAAATCAAGGTATTGCCTATGATTCCCAACGGCGGCACCGTAGATGATATGATTCTGGAATAAGGAGGTGCAGGGGAATGAAAGCAATTATGGAGAAAAAAGCAGTCAATAAAACTGTGATTTGCCTGATGGTAGAAAACCAGCCGAATGTACTTGCACGCATTTCCAGTCTGGTTGGCCGCAGAAGCTTTAATATCAGCACCATTACCGCATCCGAAACGAATGTTTCCGGCATCACAAAGATTACGCTGGTGGTCAATGGGGATGATGAAAATGTGCTGTATCAGATTATCGCACAGATGAAAAAGCTGGAAAATGTCAATGAAGCATATGTTCTGCCCGATACCAACAGCCTTTACAGAGAGTTGCTTCTGGTCAAGATTAAAGCAACACAGGAGGAACGCTCTGCCCTGCATGAAATGACGGAAATTTACCGCGGCAAGGTAGTTGGTCTGAATAAGGAAAGCATGATTATCGAGCTGACAGGCTCTCCCAAAAAGATTGACGGCTTTATGGGTATGCTGGAGGAGTATGATATCATTGAGGTTTCCCGTACAGGCGTAACCGGCATGGCAAGAGATTCCAGCGAAGAAAAGCACTTGACAGGCATTTAATATTTAATTTAATAGGACATTTAATCCATACGGATTAAACATATACACACCAAAGATAAGACAAAAAAGGAGAGATTCAAATGATTAACAAGTATTATGATCAGGATTGTAACTTAGGTATGCTGGACGGCAAAACAGTCGCTATCATCGGCTTCGGCAGCCAGGGTCATGCTCATGCTATGAACCTGAAGGAAAGCGGCGTAGATGTTGTTGTAGGTCTGAGACCCGGCTCTGCACATGTTGCAAAGGCAGAAGCAGCAGGTCTGAAGGTTTTGGGTATTGAAGAAGCAGCGGAAGCAGGTAACGTAGTTATGATGCTGGTTCCCGATGAATTGGCTCCCGCTATCTACAAAAACCAGATTGCAAAGCACATGAAGGAAGGCGACACACTGATGTTCGCGCATGGCTTCAACATCCATTACAGCCAGATTCAGCCCGCAGATTATCTGGATGTATCCATGGTAGCACCTAAGGGCCCCGGTCATATTGTAAGAAGCCTGTATACACAGGGCAGCGGCGTTCCCTGCCTGATTGCAGTAGAACAGGATAAATCCGGCAAGGCAAAAGAATTTGCACTGGCTTATGCAGCAGCAATCGGTGCAGGCAGAGCAGGCATTCTGGAAACAACCTTCAAGGAAGAAACAGAAACAGACCTGTTTGGGGAACAGGCAGTTCTGTGCGGCGGTGTTTGTGAGCTGATGACAGCAGGCTTTGAAACACTGGTAGCAGCAGGCTATGAACCCGAAATGGCATACTTTGAATGTATCCATGAAATGAAGCTGATTGTAGACCTGATCTACGAAGGCGGCTTCGATAAGATGAGATATTCCATCTCCAATACAGCAGAATACGGCGACTATGTAACAGGTAAACGTATCATCACAAAAGAATCCAGAGAAGGCATGAAGCAGGTACTGGCTGAAATTCAGGATGGTACATTTGCAAGCACATTCGTTCAGGAAATGAACGCAGGCGGCAAAGCAAAATTCCTGACATCCCGCAAAAAAGCGGCAGATCATCAGCTGTGCCATGTAGGCAAGGAACTGAGAGAAATGATGAGCTGGCTGAAAAAATAAGATTTGACAGATACGGCGAGTCTCTAAGCATAGAGGCTCGCCTTTCTTGCAAGAGGAGGAAAAAAGGAGGAGCTTTTATGAGACAACTGAGAAGTGCGCAGGTAACACAGGGCGTAGAGAGAGCACCTGCAAGAAGCCTGTTTTATGCAATGGGATATACGAAGGAAGAATTGGACAGACCTTTGATTGGCGTAGTTTCCGCACACAGCGAAATTGTTCCCGGACATTTCAATTTGGATAAGATTACAGAAGCCGTCAAGGCGGGCGTACGCATGGCGGGCGGCACACCCATCATGATTCCTGCCATCGGCGTTTGCGATGGTATCGCAATGGGGCATGCCGGCATGAAATATAGCCTTGCAAGCCGTGAGCTGATTGCGGACAGCGTGGAAACAATGACAATGGCGCATGCGCTGGATGGTCTGGTTCTCGTACCCAACTGCGATAAAATTGTTCCCGGTATGGTAATGGCGGCAGTGCGTATGAATATCCCTGCTGTGGTTTGCTCCGGCGGTGCAATGATGCCCGGTCTGGTGGATAATGAGGAGGTCAGCCTGTCCAAGATGTTCGAGGCAGTCGGCGCAAGAAAAGCAAATATAATTGATGATGCAAAGCTGTTTGAATATGAAACCAATACCTGTCCCGGCTGTGGCTCCTGTGCAGGAATGTATACCGCAAACAGCATGAACTGTCTGTGTGAAGCGGTTGGTATCGCTCTGCCCGGCAATGGCACACTGCCCAATGTTTCCAGTGGACGTATGCAGCTGGCAAAGCACGCAGGCATGGCAATCATGGAATTGGTGGAAAGGGATATCAAGGCAAGAGATATCATCAACACCAGAAGCATTTATAATGCAGTTGCCTGTGATATGGCATTGGGCTGCTCCTCCAACAGCGTACTGCATCTGCTGGCGATTGCAAACGAAGCAGGTGTAGATTTGAATATGGATATCTTCAATGAAATTTCCGCAAAGGTACCCAACCTGTGCCATTTGGCACCTGCCGGCTCCACCCATATCTCCGACCTGAACAGAGCAGGCGGTATCCCTGCGGTACAGGCAGAGCTTGCGAAAAATGGTCTGCTGGATTTGGATGCTATGACAGCAACAGGCAAAACGCTGGGCGAAAATATCAAGGGTGCATACGTTAAGGACTACGATTTGATTCGCCCCATTGATCACCCCTATAGCGAAACAGGCGGCATTGCGGTTCTGTGGGGGAATATCGCAGAGGATGGCTGTGTGGTAAAGAGAAGCGCAGTTGACCCCGAAATGCTGTGCCATACAGGCCCAGCGCGTGTGTTTGACAGCGAAGAGGATGCCATCGCAACCATCTACGCAGGCGGCATCCATCCCGGAGATGTTGTTGTCATCAGATACGAAGGTCCCAAGGGCGGTCCCGGTATGCGTGAAATGCTGAATCCGACGAGTGCTTTGGCAGGGATGAAGCTGGATAAATGCGTTGCATTGATTACAGACGGGCGTTTCAGCGGCGCAAGCCGTGGCGCATCCATCGGTCATGTCAGCCCCGAAGCGGCGGCAGGAGGCACCTTTGGTCTGCTGCAGGAAGGCGATATCATCGAAATCGATATCCCGAACCATAAGGTAAACGCACAGGTAAGCGAGGAAGAATTCGCGGCAAGAAGAGCGGCTTATGTTGCCCCTGCACCGAAGGTAACAACAGGCTGGCTTTCCAGATATGCAAAGCTGGTTTCCTCCGCAAATACCGGCGCGGTAATGAAATAAATAAAAAGAAAAAAGGAAGTCGAAGGACTTCCTTTTTTGCTGCCTTTTTACAATTTTGCAAGCTGCGTTTCCACAAAATGCTTTGCAGTTCGGGGGCTTCTGCCGTTCTGGCGAATGGCAAAGCCTTCTGCCTTGGTACAAAGCTCCTCCTCCGGCATTTTTAGATTATATTCCTTCGCCAGATGCTTCACAATGGCAAGGTAGCCGTCCTTATCCGGCTTCTGGAAGGTAATCGTCATGCCGAAGCGAGCGGAAAGGCTCATCAGCTCCTGCAAGGTATCATTCAGATGGATATCATCACCGCTGCGTTCTTCCATGGTTTCCTTCACCAGATGGCGGCGGTTGCTTGTGGCATAAATCACCGTATTTTTCGCACAGGCGGTGACACTGCCCTCCAGTGTTGCTTTCAGTGCGGCAAAATGCTCATCATTGCCTGCAAAGCTTAAATCATCAATAAAAATAATGAATTTCAACGGATTTTCCGCAAGCTGCTCCAGCAGAGAGGGCAGGCGGAACAGCTGATTTTTCTTGACCTCAATCAACCGCAGACCTTCCTCCTGCAACGCATTTGCCACAGCCTTAATCGTGGAGCTTTTGCCTGTGCCGGCATCGCCGTAAAGCAGAAGATTGCTTGCAGGTATGCCTGCCAGAAGTGCCTCGGTATTCCGCATGACGATACCAACCTCCCGTTCATAGCCGCTCAGCTGAGAGAGCGACTGCGGATCGGGGTGCTGCACAGGCTGCAAGCCGTTATCCCCGAAGGAAAATGCGTGATATTTCGCAAAAATACCATAGCCTTTTTTCGGCGCATCGGCAATGTGCTTTGTGTAAGCGGTATAAAAATCCAAAGCGGTTGTTTCCCAATCAGGCAGGAAGGCGGCAATTTCCTCAGGCAGAATCGTCTTTATTGCCTTTGCGGAAAGCCCTGCCAGCTCCGTAAAGAAATCCAATTCTCGCTTTGCGGCATCGCAGATAGCGGGCGGACAGACCTCTTTTCTCGCTGCGGAAAGCAGAAAACGATTTTCATCGGCAAGCACCAGTTCCAAAAGAGCTTCGGAAAAATTCACATTTTTCTCAAATAAAGCAGAGGTAAACGCACCATAGGTGCAGGTGAGCGTTTCCGCATCGCTTTCCTCGCAGGCGCGCAGAAGCTTCTGCAAGCGCTGTATGAGGACATCCTCTAACAGAGCACGGAATACCGTCAGTCCGTTTAATTTTCGGTTGTAAAGCTGATATAAATTTGTCTGCATCGGATTCATCCTTTCTTTTTCTTTTGTACAATAAAAATAATAGTAAAGTATAGCATGATATTGTACAAAAAACAATACAATACACGCAGAAAAAAGAATTATGACATGAAATATCACAAAATATGAAGCCGTTCCGTCAAAGAAAGAAGCCTATAGATTTTTATTTGCAAGTAAACTGCTAGGGTTTGACAAAGCCGAGAACGCAAGGTAAAATCAGTATAAGGAATTTTGAAAATTAAAGGAGCTAAAAGGATGAATTGGAAAAAAATAATAGCAATCGGATTGACGGGATGCTTTCTGTTCAGCGGCTGTGCCGAACAGCGACAGAATGCACAGAAGATGGGCGAGGAAGGCACGCAGGAGGACAGCTACGAATCCACAACCTTCGCCATGGATACTGTTATGACCTTCCATATAGTTGCCCCTGATGGGGAAGACCTTCTGATTGATGCGGAGCAGGAGGTTAAGCGTCTGGAAAAGCTGTTTTCCGTCACAGATGAAGACAGTGATATTGAACAGATTAACGATAACGCAGGGGATAAGGCGGTTACCGTTTCGGCAGATACGCTTGCCCTGCTGAAGGCCGGCAAGCAGCTGGGCAAGGCAACGAACAATGCCTTTGATATGGCGATTTACCCCATTGTGAAGGCGTGGGGCTTTACGGAAAATGAGTATACCATTCCCACGCAGGAAACACTGGATGAGCTTCTGCCGCTGACAAAGGTAAGCAATGTCACCATTGATGAGGATGCCTCTACGGTTTATCTGGAAAAGGAAGGAATGGCGGTAGACTTAGGCGGCATTGCGAAGGGCTATGCCTCCGATAAGCTGGCAGAATTGTTAAAGAAAAAGGGCGTGAAATCCGCATGGCTTTCTCTGGGCGGCAATGTTTGTGCCATTGGTACAAAGCCGGACGGCAGTCCTTGGAGAATTGCCGTGCAGAATCCTGCTGATGAGAATGATTATGTCGGCGTGGTCGAAATCAGTGATGCCTGCGCGGTTACGTCCGGCGGCTATCAGAGATACTTTGAAGAAAACGGCAAGAAATATCATCATATCATCGACCCTGCAACGGGCAAGCCTGCGGAAAGCGGCTTAACCTCCGTCACGATTATCTGCAAGGACGGTACAAAGGCGGATGCTCTTTCCACGGCGCTGTATGTCATGGGTCTGGATGATGCGCTTGCCTATTGGAAAACACAGGATGATTTTGAGGTAATCTTCGTAACAGAGGATGGTGAGGTTGTTGCAACCGAAGGTCTGAAGGACAGCTTCACCTTCGATGGCAAGGGCAATGATTACACCTACCGCGTAGCGAAAAGATAAGGAGGATGCACAATGGGCATTTTAAAGGTTGGTGTCGGTGCGGCACAGGGCGTTCTGGCAGATAGCTGGAGAGAATATTTCTACTGTGATGCCATGGATGTGGATGTGCTGGCAAAAAAAGGCGAGCAGCGGCAGTCCAAACGGGGCTTCAATACAAAAAAGAGCGAAAATATCATCTCCAATGGCTCTATCATTGTCATCAATGAGGGGCAGTGCATGATGATTGTAGAGCAGGGCAAGGTGGTCGAGGTCTGCGCCGAAGCAGGCGAATTTCTTTACGATTCCGCAACAGAACCCAGCCTGTTCTATGGAGATTTGAAGGAAAGCATCAAGGAAAGTTTCCGCCAGTTCGGCAAGCGTGTCGGCTTCGGCGGCGACCCTGCGGGCGATCAGAGAATCTACTATTTCAATACAAAGGAAATCCTTGGGAATAAATACGGCACCTCAAATCCTGTGCCGTTCCGTGTGGTTGATACGAATATCGGTCTGGATATTGATATTGCAATTCGCTGTCATGGCGAATATGCGTATCATATCATCGACCCTATTCTTTTCTATAAGAACATCTGCGGCAATATTACGGATACATATACCAGAGACAGCATGGAATCTCAGCTGAAAAGCGAAATGCTGACAGCCCTGCAGCCTGCCTTCGGCAAGCTTTCCGCCATGGGTATCCGTTACAGTGCCCTGCCTGCACATACCATGGAGCTTTCGCAGGCGCTGAATGAGGTGCTTGCAGAAAAATGGGGCGGCAGATATGGCATTGAGATTACCTCTATCGGTGTAAGCAGCGTGAAGGCATCCGATGAGGATGAAGCCATGATTAAGGAGCTGCAAAGAAATGCAACGCTCCGCAATCCCTCCATGGCGGCGGCGCATCTGGTCAATGCACAGGCAGAAGCTATGCAGGCGGCAGCGGCAAACCCCAATGCAGGCCCCGTGATGGCTTTTGCAGGGATGAATCTGGCAAATCAGTCCGGCGGCATGAATGCAGGGCAGCTCTTTCAAATGGCGGCACAGCAACAGCCCCAGACACAGGCACCCACCCAGACAGGCTGGACCTGCAGCTGTGGCGCAGCAGATAATACGGGCAATTTCTGTACGGAATGTGGTGCGAAAAAGCCGGAGGAAAATGTCTGGATTTGTGCATGCGGCAGCCATAATAAGGGGCGCTTCTGTCCGCAGTGCGGCAAGCCAAAGCCGGCAGGCGTGCCGCAGTATCGCTGTGATAAATGCGGCTGGGAGCCGGAAGACCCCACAAAGCCCCCTCGCTTCTGTCCGGAATGTGGGGATCCGTTCGGGGACGAGGACAAAATCTAAGTCGAGAGCAGGTTTCTGAGAATATCCTTGCTTTTTAAAAATGCAGGCGGTATAATGAAGCTACAATCGAACACACAGAGGGGAGCTTGCTCAGGCAGGCTGAGAGGAAGGATACGCCTTCGACCCATAACCTGATTTGGATAATGCCAACGTAGGGATGCCTGAAAACAGAAGGAACAAACAAGGGAGTTATCAAATGATGGTAGCTTCCTTTTTTTGTTGATAAAAAGCCCTGTGTTTGATTGCGATTAAGAGAAGGAGGTGAGAGCTGCGTGGTAAAAATCAATGGGGAAGCGCTTGCCGTTGCAGGGAAAACTCTGGCGGAATATCTGGCAGGCACAGACTATAACCCCAAGCGGATTGCGGTGGAGCGCAATGGTGAAATTGTGCCAAAGGCAGCCTATGGCGAAACCATTTTGCAGGACGGAGATGTCATTGAGGTTGTTAATTTTGTAGGAGGTGGCTGATTTGAGCAGGATTCCTGAAAGGGAAGACTTGCAGCGAGCATTAGCGGCACGACATGGAAGGGCTGTGCAGGAAAAATTCAATCAGGCAACGGTTGCCATCTGCGGTTTGGGCGGTCTCGGCTCCAATATTGCGATTGCCTTGGCAAGAGCAGGCGTTGGCAGGCTGATTCTGACGGATTTTGACAGGGTGGATATCACCAATCTGCATCGACAGCAATATAAGGCAACCCAGCTGGGAGAATTTAAAACCGAGGCATTGGCGGCGAATCTGCGTGAGATTGCACCATATCTTACGATAGAAACGCATACAACTGCCATTACCGAGGAAAATTTTGAAGAAATCCTTGCACCTGCCGATGTTATCTGCGAAGCATTTGATAACGCAGAAGCAAAGGCAATGCTGGTCAATGGCGTGCTGGAAAAATTACATACGAAATATCTGATCGCTGCGTCCGGCATGGCAGGGTTCGGCTCTGCAAACAGCATCCAAACCAGAAGGATTACAGACCGTTTTTATCTCTGCGGAGACGGAATCAGCGATGTTGCAGATGACATTGGCTTGGTATCCTCTCGTGTGATGATATGTGGTGCGCATGAGGCGCACATGGTTCTGAGAATCCTTTCCGGTCAGTTTGAACCATAAGTAAAAGAAAGAAGGGATTTTCATGCAGAAAGAAGACAAACTTATCATTGGCGGACATGAATTTCATTCCAGATTTATTCTGGGCTCCGGTAAATATTCCTTAAAGCTGATTGAAGCGGCTGTAAAGGATGCCGGCGCGGAAATTATCACATTGGCAGTACGCCGCGCGAATACAAAGGATCAGGAAAACATTCTGGATTTCATTCCTAAAAATGTTACCCTGCTGCCCAATACCTCCGGCGCAAGAAATGCTGAGGAAGCAGTCCGCATTGCAAGATTGGCAAGAGAGCTGGGCTGTGGTGATTTCGTAAAGATAGAAATCATGCGTGACAGCAAATATCTCCTGCCTGATAACTATGAAACCATCAAGGCAACCGAAATTCTTGCAAAGGAAGGCTTTGTGGTAATGCCCTATATGTACCCCGATTTGAATGTGGCGCGTGATTTGGTGAACGCAGGCGCGGCAAGCATTATGCCTCTGGCTTCTCCCATCGGCTCCAATAAGGGTCTGGCAACAAAGGAATTCATTCAGATTCTGGTGGATGAAATTGATTTGCCCATCATCGTAGATGCAGGCATCGGCAGACCTTCTCAGGCTTGCGAAGCAATGGAAATGGGCGCAGCGGCAATCATGGCGAATACCGCTCTGGCAACCGCAGGCGATTTGCCCCTTATGGCAGCGGCATTCCGTCAGGCGATTGAGGCAGGCAGAAAGGCGTATCTTTCCGGTTTGGGCAGAGTGCTGACCAGAGGTGCATCCGCATCCGATCCGCTGACAGGCTTCCTGCGTGATTAAGGAGGGATAAGCATGGAAAATCAATTTTTTGTAGACTCTGAATTTCTTTCCCCCGAAGCGCTGAAGCGTAAGCATGAGCTGGAAACAAACCCTGCTTCCAGAAAGAATCACATGGAATATATGCCCGGAATGGAAATCATCAAATCCGATATCCGTGAAACGGTTATGGCGCATGTGGAGGAATACGATTACGATAAATATACGGCAAGAGATGTGCGCGCGGCGCTCGATCATGAAACCTGCTCTGTGGAGGATTTCAAGGCGTTGCTTTCCCCTGCGGCGGCTCCCTTTTTAGAGGAAATGGCGCAGAAGGCAAGAATCGAAACCGGCAAGCATTTCGGCAATACCGTTTATCTTTTCACCCCCCTGTATATTGCGAATTACTGCGAGAATTACTGTGTATACTGCGGCTTCAACTGCTATAACCACATCAACCGCATGAAGCTGAATATGGAGCAGATTGAAAAGGAAATGCAGGTCATCGCGGACAGCGGCATGGAGGAAATCCTGATTCTGACAGGCGAAAGCCGTGCCATGAGTGATGTCAAATACATTGGTGAGGCTTGTAAGCTGGCAAGAAAATATTTCCGCATGGTCGGCGTGGAAATTTATCCTGTGAATACGGATGAATATCGGTATCTGCATGAATGTGGTGTGGATTATGTCACTGTTTTCCAGGAAACCTATGACAATGTAAAGTATGAAACTCTGCATCTGATGGGACATAAGCGTGTTTGGCCCTACCGCTTTGATGCACAGGAAAGAGCCCTGCGCGGTGGCATGAGAGGGGTAGCGTTCTCTGCACTGCTCGGTCTGTCCGATTTCAGAAAGGACGCACTGGCAAGCGCACTGCATGTTTATTATTTGCAGCGGAAATATCCTCATGCAGAAATGTCCTTATCCTGTCCCAGACTGCGCCCGATTATCAATAATGATAAAATCAACCCTCTGGATGTCGGTGAGAAGGAGCTTTGTCAGGTTCTTTGTGCCTATCGTATTTTCATGCCCTTTGTCGGCATTACGGTATCCTCCAGAGAAAGCAAATCCTTCCGTGACGGTATCGTAAAAATTGCCGCAACGAAGGTTTCCGCAGGTGTTTCTACAGGCATCGGTGACCATGAAAGCAAATACACCGGCAAGGAGGCCGAAGGTGCAGAGGGCGATGAGCAGTTTGAAATCAATGATGAACGCAGCTTTGAAACCATGTATGAGGATATGTCTGAGGAAGGACTTCAGCCTGTGCTGAATGATTATCTGTATGTCTGATATTTTGTGTGTCACAAACCGCAGCCTTTGTCATGAGGATTTTTTGCAGCGTATCCGAAAAATCGCAGCCTGTCAGCCGAAGGGCATCATCCTGCGTGAAAAGGATTTCAGTGAAGAGGCATACAAGGCACTGGCGGAAAATGTAATGCAAATCTGTAAGCAAAATGACGTTCCCTGCATCCTGCATAGCTTTATTGATGCAGCACTTTTACTGGGAGCGGAGCAGATCCATTTGCCCCTGCATATTTTGCGCGGCATGGAGGAAGAAAAAAAGAAACAGTTCCGAAGCATCGGCGCATCCTGCCATTCTGTTGCGGAAGCACAGGAGGCGGCTCGGCTTGGCTGTACCTATATCACAGCAGGACACGTTTTCGTGACGGATTGCAAGAAGGGACTTGCCCCCAGAGGGCTGGCGTTTTTGCAGGAGGTTGTGGAAAGCGTAGCCATTCCTGTTTATGCCATCGGCGGCATCGGCAGCGAAAATGCGGCATCGGTCAGAAAAACGGGTGCGGCAGGTATCTGTGTGATGAGTGGGCTCATGCAATGCGAAAATGTAGAAGAGCAAATGAAAAAACTGGAAAAATAGAAGAATGTCAATGAAAATTTCTGACAGCATCCGAAAGGAACAGCCCGAAAACGGGAAGGCAGAAGGGGAGCGCCTTAGGCCTTGCAGAGATGAACAGCGATGGGAAGCCGTGTTCCGGCGTGAGAGGAGACCATGAAGTTTCGACCGAATTTTTTGAAGAGAACCAAGGATGTTTTTTTGGTTGCGAAAAATTTCGGGAGAACGCTGTATTGGGAGCCGTTCTCCCGCTTTTTTTATTTTGTCTGCAAAAAGAAAAAATCCCAAAGGGACTTTGAGATTTTTTGTTCTTACAGGCATTTTTTATTTTGCAGATTCCTTTTTGCGTACTGTGGGTGCAGCATCAAAGGTGTGGTTGCGCCCCAGCATATAGGCCAGCTTGACAAGTGCCTTTTCCTCCTCGGTCAGCGGTCGCTCCAATCGTTCTTCAATATGCAGGAACAGAGACTTCACGTTTGTACGCAGACGCTTCGGCTTTTTCGTCAGCATAGTCAGTGGCTGAAAGGTATCCGGCTGCATGTGTTCGGGATGCGTAAGGGCAAAGATTTTTGCCGTATAGGTCGCATCGTTCAGAGCATTGTGGAATGTTTCCTCCTGCGGCAGCTCCAGTGCCTCAACCGCATTTTTCAGACCGATTGCCTTGCCTGTTTCATGGTGCAGATATTCCGCTGCAAAGGGCTGTACATTCAGAAACTGATTTGTCATTGCATCGGCATCCAGATTGTAATACAGGATGTTGCGGTACAGGGATTTGATATCATCCCCGCCCCATGCGCAAAGAACGGCAGGCTTCTTGCCGATAAACGTAAGAAACGCTTGGTATGCCTCAGGAAAATGGGGCTGTCCGGCGAGCATCTTCGGACGAATCCCCGTAATTTTTTCCACGAAGGGGTGCAGACGGGGATAAATCTGCGGCGAAATCATGCAATTAAAGGAATCCAGCTGCTCAAAGTGTTCATTCAGCTTCACCGCCCCAATCTGAATAATCTCAAAGGGACATTCCGGGTTCGGCTCCACCTTCTTTCCGGATTTGAAGGGGAACGCCTGATTGAATTCCAAATCCAAAACAATGTAATTCATAGAAAAAAACTCCTTTATAGAAAACTTCCGCCGGGAAGCAGTAGACTGTTTTAATAGGTCGAAATTCTGCCTTCGACTTAAGTGCGCCTTTTTATCTTACCATGAAAGCAGTCGGAAGAAAAGAGGAACTTCCTTCTTGTCCGATTCTAAAAGAAATGATACTATAAGGAGAAGAAAACGAAACAAAAAAAGGGAGGACGGAAATGAAGCTGACATTCACAGAGGAGCAGATTGCAAACGAACTGCACAAAATTTATCTCGAAGAGGATGACCTTCTTATGGAGGGCGAATTTGTCACAGGAGAGGGCAAAAATTATATTATTACAGGCGTAGCAACGATTGAGGGTGAGCGCTATCATGAGTTTGAAATTGAATTTGAGCTGACAGAGGAGCCGGCGGAGGAAACCCTTGAGGCGATTATGCAGACTGATTGGGAATGGTACGATTTCCTTTGTTGATTATTTTTTCCGGAGAAAAGAGAAAGGATGTGGAGTGAATGGGAAACTTTCATTATTTTATGCCGACAGATTGCTATTTCGGCAGAGGCTGCGTAGCGGAGCATAAGGAGGCAATGGCGAAGCTCGGCAAAAAGGCAATGGTTGTCACGGGGAAAACCTCCGCCAAGAGAAACGGCGCACAGCAGGATATCACCGATGCACTGGACAGCCTTGACATTGCGTGGATTCTGTTTGATGAAATCGAGGAAAACCCTTCCGTAGAAACCGTAGAACGGGCGGCAAAGCTTGCCATCGCGGAGGGCGTGGAATTTTTCATCGGTATTGGCGGCGGTTCCCCGATGGATTCCTCTAAGGCGATTGCGACCATGGCGGCGCATCCCGAACAGGGGACGGATGCCCTCTGGAATGCAGAAAATAAGGCATTGCCCGTAGTAGCCGTACCCACAACCGCAGGCACAGGCTCGGAGGTAACGCAGTATGCCATCGTGACCCTGCATGCAAAAAGAACAAAATCGAGCATTGCCGCGCATATCTTTGCTACAGTGGCATTTCTCGACCCGAAATATATGGATACCCTGCCTGCAAGAACCACAAACAATACCGCTGTAGACGCGCTGACGCATCTGGTGGAAAGCTATCTTTCCGCAAAGGCAACCGCGGTCAGCAGAGAAATCGCCAAGCAGGGGCTGCTGCTTTTCAAGGAATGTATGCCTGCCCTGCGTGAAAGAGTCTATTCCCCCGAAACGAGGGATAAGCTGATGCTGATGTCCGCCCTTGGCGGCGTTGCAATCGCACAGACCATGACCTCTCTGCCCCATGGCATGGGCTATTTCCTGACCTACGAGAAGGGGCTGCCTCATGGCATGGCAAATGGCGTTCTGACGCAGGCATATCTGGAGCTGTTCCCCGCAGGGGATGAAAATGTCGCGAAGGTTCTGGAATATCTTGGCTTTGCAAGCACAGCCGAGATGGGTGCCTTTCTGGATGCCGTTCTGGAGCATAATTCCACCTACACCGAAGCAGATGTCACAAGCTATACCGACCGCTTCATGGAGCAGAAGGGCAAGCTGGCAACCTTCCCTTATCCTCTGGAAAGAGCGGATATCTACAATATGTATAAAAAAAGCCTGTTAAAATGATTTCGACTGAAGTGCCGACCCTGTCGGCACTTTTTTTATGTATTTTCATATATTGAGGGAAAAAGGGGAGAAATGCTATGCCCAGAATTTATCTCAGTCCCTCCTTGCAGGAATATAATCCCTTCTACGGCGGCGGTTCGGAGGAGGAGGTCATGAATCTGATTGCGGATGCCATGGAGCCATATCTTGCGGCGGATGGCATTGAATATCTCCGCAATGCCCCCGAAATGACACTGGGGCAGGCGATTGCCGATTCCAATAACAGCAATGTCGATTTTCACCTTGCCATCCATTCCAACGCCGCCCCTCCGCCTGTCGCAGGCACAAGGCGCGGCCCTGTGGTCTATTATTATGCCACAAGCCCTTATGGCAGACAGATGGCGGAGCTGATTGCCGATGAGCTGCGTGAGATTTATCCCGACCCATCCAAGGTGCAGGTGCTGCCGACCACAACCCTGCGTGAGCTGCGCCGGACAAATGCCCCCTCTGCATTGGTTGAGGTTGCGTATCATGATAATCCGGAGGATGCCGCGTGGATTAGGGGGAATATTGACGAAATCGGAAAAGCGTTGAGTAATGCGGTCGCTGCCTATTTCGGTTTGCGGTAAGGAGCTTGAAAATTTTTATGTAAAAAGAAAGCCATACATCTGTCCACAGAGGTGTATGGTTTTATTTTGCACAAAAACGGAACGAGAAAATGCGACTTCTTTCGGCAAAACCGTCAATACGAAATTTTTTTGGAAAAAAATAAAGGGAAATTCAAATAATGGTCGAATTTAATGTAGTGTATAGATTGTACATATTTTGTGCGCTGTATACGTTAACAAGCCCCTTGACGGACACAAATCCGTTCAAAAATAAACCTATGGGAGGGAAGATTCTATGAAAAATTATGCATCTAACAGAGTGAGAAACGTAGTTCTTTTGGGCCACAGCGGTTCCGGTAAAACCACATATTCCGAAGCAGCGTTGTATTATTCCGGTGCAACGAAGAGATTCGGCAAGGTGGAAGACGGAAACACTGTGTCCGACTATGAAGCAGAAGAAATTCGCCGTAAGGTTTCGATCAATACATCTGTAATTCCCGTTGAATGGCAGGATACAAAGATTAACTTCCTGGATACTCCCGGTTACTTTGACTTTGCAGCCGAGGTAAAGCTGGCAATGAACGTAGCAGATACAGGGCTGATTATGGTTTCCGCAAAATCCGGCGTAGAGGTCGGTACGGAAAAGGCATGGGAATACTGCGAAGAAATGCACCTGCCCCGTATCATTTTCATTAACCAGATGGATGATGAAAATGCAGACTTTGAAAAAACACTGGCTGATTTGCGTAAAAACTTCGGCAAAGCCGTTGCCCCCCTGCAAATTCCCTTTGATGATGAAAACGGCAACTTCATCGGCTTTATCAATCTGATTAAGAGAGATGCCAGAAAGAAGGTAAACGGCAAGCTGGAAAAATGCGAAATGCCGGAGGATAAAAAGGATCAGGTTGAGGTTCTGCGCTCCATGCTGATTGAGGTAGCGGCAGAATCCAGTGAAGAGCTGATGGAAAAATTCTTCAATGATGAAGAGCTGACCGAAGAGGAAATCTATGACGGTTTGCAGGTTGGTATCGCAAACCATAGCATTGCACCCGTTATGTGCGGTTCCGCAACACTGGGCTATGGCGTTAAGCTTTTGATGAATACAATCGTTCGCTTCACCCTTCCTGCAATCGAAGCAAAGGCAAACTTCCATGCCTTCCATGACGGGAAGGACGTTGTTTATTGCTCCTCCGATGACGAACGCTTCTCTGCGTATGTATTCAAAACCATTGCCGACCCCTATATCGGCCGCCTGAACCTGTTCCGCGTGATGACAGGTAAGCTGGATACTACCATGAGTGTCTATAATGAAGAAAAGGATACCGTCGAAAAGGTTGGACGTTTGTATGTTATGCGGGGGAAGGAGCAGATTGAGGTGGATGAGCTGCACTCCGGTGATATCGGCGCACTGGCAAAGCTTTCCAACACCTCTACACAGGATACCCTTTCTCTGAAGGATGCAAATATTATCATTCCCAAGATTGCGCTGCCTGGCTCCGTGCTTTGCATGGCAATCAAACCGAAGGGCAAGGGCGATGAGGATAAGCTTTCCGCAGCCCTGACAAAGATTCGTGAGGAAGACCCCACGATTAAGATGGAAGTAAACCCCGAAACCAAACAGACGCTGGTTTATGGCGTTGGCGAACAGCAGCTGGATGTTATGGTGCAGAAGCTGAAAGCAAAATATAAGATTGAGGTTGATCTGACAGACCCCATCATCCCTTACAGAGAAACCATCAAGGCAAAAGCATCCGTTCGCGGTCGTTATAAAAAGCAGTCCGGCGGTCATGGTCAGTTTGGTGACGTTGTGATGGAATTTGAGCCCAGCTATGATACCACAACACCTGTTATCTTTGAAGAAAAAATCTTCGGCGGCTCCGTTCCCAAGCAGTATTTCCCTGCGGTTGAAAAGGGCTTGCAGGAATGTGTACAGAGCGGCGTGCTGGCAGGCTATCCCGTTGTTGGTCTGAAGGCTACCCTGACAGATGGCTCCTACCATCCCGTTGACTCCTCCGAAATGGCGTTCAAGATGGCAACCTCTGTTGCATTCAAGGAAGGGATTCCACAGGCAAAGCCCGTCATTCTGGAACCCATCGAACACGTTGAGGTGCTGATTCCCGATAAATACATGGGCGACATCATGGGCGATATCACAAAACGCCGTGGGCGCATTTTGAGCATGGATGCAGTCGGCATGAAGAAGTGCATTGTTGCAGAGGTTCCTACCGCAGAAATGCACAAATACGCAACCGACCTGCGCTCCATGACACAGAGCCGTGGTGAATACAGACATCATTTTGAAAGATATGAGGAAGCACCCATGGAGGTACAGAAAAAGATTATTGAAGCACGCGCCGCTGAAAAAGAAAAATAATTTCCGAAAAGTGGCAGATGCAACAGATTTTTCTGAAATAATATGATAAAATGAACCACGAGAAGATATTTTTTCCTCTCGTGGTTTTTTATTTTGATTTTGGACGATACTTGGATAGGTCAATCGGAAGGAGGCTTTTCTATGTACGATATCGGGATTATCGGCGGCGGCCCTGCGGCGTTATCGGCGGCGGTCAGCGCAAGGCAGCGGAATAAAAGCGTTTGCATCTTCGGCAGAAGTCTGGATAGCTCTCTGCTGTTTGCGGCGGAGAAGGTTGATAATTACCTTGGTCTGCCCGATTTAAGCGGCGAGGAGCTGCTGAATCAGTTTTATGCCCACGCCAGAAAGCAGGGCGTGGAGTTTGTGGAATCGCGCATCAAGCAGATTATGCCCATGGGAGAGTATTTTGTTATCAATGCGGATAATAATTTCGTGCAGGCAAAAACGCTGATTCTGGCAACGGGCATCAATAAAAGCCGCGGCATTGCGGGCGAAACGGAGTATCTCGGCAAGGGGGTCAGCTATTGCGCGACCTGCGATGGGATGCTTTATCGCGGTAAAAATGTTGTGGTTGTGGGCGAAAATGCAGAGGGGGAGGCAGAGGCAAACTTCCTTGCGGATGTCTGCGCGCGCGTGACGTATCTGCCTTTGTATCAGCCGGTGATGTATTTAAAGGAAAACATCCATTTAAAGGAAGGAAAACCGCAGGCGGTGCTTGGCGAGAATGGCAGGGTTTCCGCGCTGGAGGTGGGGGGAGAAGCGATTCCCTGTGATGGGATTTTCTTTGCGAAAAACAGCACAGCCCCCGAAAGTTTGCTGTTTGGGCTGGAAACGGATGGCAAGAATATCGTGGTTGACCGTGCGATGAAAACGAATCTTCCCGGCGTTTTTGCGGCAGGAGACTGCACCGGTGCGCCGTATCAGATTGCGAAGGCGGTCGGCGAGGGACTGGTTGCGGCATTGAGCGCGGCGGCATATCTGGATGAAGGCAACCGAAAATAAGAGTGGACAGGTGTGGACAGATTGGACACGAAAAGGACAGCAAAAAAAGCAAAAGCGGACAGCGGAAATGGACAGAGATTGTATGTGAAGGCATACAGTCTCTTTTTTTATGAACTTTTTAAACAATTTGTGAATTTTCAAAAAGGGTCTTGAATATAACTGGATATGGTGTTAATATAGGTATTGTAAATTAGCACTCGGATTAGATGAGTGCTAACAGATAGAAAATTATAGGAGGTAATGAAAATGAAACTTGCACCATTAGGAGATAAAGTCGTATTGAAACAGGTAGAAGCACAGGAAACCACAAAATCCGGCATTGTGCTGACAAGTCAGGCGAAGGAAAAGCCGCAGGAAGCAATCGTTGTTGCTGTCGGCCCCGGCGGCATGGTTGGCGATACCAAGATTGAGATGGTAGTGAAGGAGGGCGACCATGTGCTGTATTCCAAATATGGCGCAATGGAAGTGAAATATGACGGCGAGGAATACCTGATTATGCGTCAGAATGATATTCTGGCAATCATCAAGGATTGATTTTAATTGATTTTTGAAAATAAAAATTTGAAAATTTGATTGGAGGAAAGCATTATGGCAAAAGAAATCAAATACAGCACCGATGCCAGAAACGCAATGGCGGCAGGTGTGGATAAGCTGGCAAATACAGTAAAGGTAACACTGGGGCCCAAGGGCAGAAACGTGGTTCTGGACAGAAAATTCACTTCTCCCCTGATTACAAACGACGGCGTTACAATTGCAAAGGATATTGAGCTGGAGGACCCTTATGAAAACATGGGCGCACAGCTGGTAAAAGAGGTTGCGACACAGACAAATGATGTTGCCGGCGACGGTACTACAACAGCGACCGTTCTGGCACAGGCAATGATTCAGGAGGGTCTGAAGAATATTGCGGCAGGCGCAAACCCCATTATTCTCAGACGCGGGATGCAGAAGGCAACGGAAGCAGCTGTTGCAGAAATCAAGGGAATGAGCCAGTCCGTTACCACAAGCAAGCACATTGCAAACGTAGCGGCAATCTCCGCAGGGGATGAGGAAGTCGGCAAGATGATTGCGGAAGCAATGGATAAGGTTACAAATGACGGCGTTATTACCATTGAGGAATCCAAGACCATGAAAACAGAGCTGGCTCTGGTAGAAGGGATGCAGTTCGACAGAGGGTATCTTTCCGCATACATGTCTACGGATATGGATAAGATGGTAGCGGTTCTGGAGGAGCCTCTGATTCTGATTACAGATAAGAAAATTTCCAATATTCAGGAAATCCTGCCGATTCTGGAGCAGGTAATGCAGACAGGCAGAAAGCTGCTTTTGATTGCAGAGGACGTAGAAAGCGAGGTTCTGGCAACTCTGGTTGTGAACAAGCTGCGTAATGTATTCACCTGCGTTGCGGTAAAGGCACCCGGCTACGGCGAAAGAAGAAAAGCACAGCTGGCAGATATCGCGGCACTGACAGGCGGTCAGGTTATCTCCGAGGAGGTTGGCATTTCCCTGCAGGATGCAACCTTGGATATGTTGGGTACCGCGAAAACGGTTCGTGTGGAAAAGGAAGCAACCATCATCGCAGACGGTGCGGGTGACAAGGCTGCCATCGAAGCGCGTATCGCACAGATCAAAAAGGGCATGGAAGAAACAGATTCCGCATTTGATAAGGAAAAATATCAGGAAAGACTGGCAAAGCTTTCCGGCGGCGTAGCTGTGATCAAGGTTGGTGCGGCAACAGAAACAGAAATGAAGGAAAAGAAGCTGCGTATGGAGGATGCACTGGCGGCAACAAAGGCAGCAGTGGAGGAAGGTATTGTAGCCGGCGGCGGTACTGCTCTGGTTCATGCCATGGATAAGGTAAAAGCAGCCTGCGCAGAGCTGGCAGGGGATGAAAAAACAGGTGCGGATATCGTCATCAAGGCACTGGAAGCACCTCTGCGTCAGATTGTTGCAAATGCAGGTCTGGAAGGGTCTGTGATTGTAAACAAGGTAAAAGAGATGAATGACAGCATGGGCTTCAACGCGCTGACAGAGGAATATGTGGAAATGGTTGAGGCAGGTATCCTTGACCCTGCAAAGGTAACAAGAAGTGCATTGCAGAATGCAACCAGCGTTGCTTCCACCTTCCTGACAACAGAAGCGGTTGTTGCGGAGCTGCCTGCGAAAAACGCACCCGCAATGTCTGATCCCGGCATGAACGGATACATGTAATGCATTAAGTCGAAAGCAGACTTCGCCCCACTCTAAAAGGTGCGCCCAAATAAGAAAACTTGAATTCTGAAATGCTGAAAGCTACGGCTACTGCGTCAGTTCCCCTTGACAGCCTAAGTCAAAGGATGCCTGCGGGAAACTTCCTTGTATCCGCAGGCTTTTAGCTATTTCATTTTCTTCATGTTTTCTTATTGGGACACACCTAAGAGTGGGGCTTTTTTCTTGTAATTTTTCGTTTTTATGGAAAAGAAATTCAAAAATTTTTGAAATTTTGTGGAAAATCACACGGGTGTATTTGTGGAACGGACAAATATCCGAGAATAAGAAAAAAATGTCTTTCTACAAGGAACTTTTTTATGGATACCTATTGACTTTGTTGAATTTAATCATATATAATTGGGAAGGTCGATAAATTATGCGGTTTTTGTCAAAAATACTTGGGTTATCGACAGAAAATTGAAATAAGGTTAGGAGGGATTTTAGTGTTACAGGTATTTGATATCATCGGACCTATTATGATTGGCCCTTCCAGTTCTCATACAGCAGGTGCAGTGCGTATCGGGAAATATGCCCGTTCTGTTCTGGGCAAGAAGCCCGTGAAGGCTGTGATTCAGTTCAGCGGCTCCTTTGCCAAGACCTATAAGGGTCACGGTACGGATAAGGCTGTGATTGCAGGGATTCTGGGGATGGACACAGACGATGCCCGTATCCGCAGCAGCATGCAGATTGCGACAGAGGAAGGTCTGGATTTTACCTTTATCGAAGAAGATATTGACGGCGCACACCCCAATACGGCGGAAATTACGCTGACAGATGAAGCAGGAAGAACCGCGCTGATTCGCGGTGCATCCATCGGCGGCGGCAATATTATTATCAATAAAATCAATGATACAGAGGTATCGATTTCCGGTAAATCCGATACATTGGTGATTCCCCATGATGACGTTCCCGGTATGATTGCCGTGGTAACAAACATTCTGGCAGACAAGGGTGTTAACATACATGGGTTCTCTCTGGGCAGAGACCATAAGGGCGGTACAGCTGTTATGACAATCGAGATTGACGGTCATGTGGACGAGTCTATCAATGATGCAATCATGGAATGTCCCCATATTCACGCATCTACGATTCTGAAAGCAATTTAAGAAGGAGAGGCGGAGAACTTGTTAAAATATGATTCTATTGCCGAATTGGTAAACGAAGCGGAAAAGAGAGGCTTGAAGCTTTCTGAGCTGGTTCTGAAAACACAGGCGGCAATGACGGAAAAGACAGAAGAAGAAATGTTCGCAACCATGGAGCGATCCCTGCAGGTCATGAAGGAATCCGTACAGGATGGGTTGGATAAGGACAAGCGTTCTGCCAGCGGATTGACAGGCGGCGATGCCTACAAGCTGAATGAAGCATTGAAGGCAGGCAAGAATATTGCAGGTCATTTCTTCGGCAATGCAATGATGAAAGCGGTTGCGGTTGCACAGACAAACGCCTGCATGGGCAGAATCGTAGCATCCCCGACAGCGGGCAGCTGCGGTATTCTTCCTTCTGCACTGCTGACATTGCAGGAGGAAAAAAATATTTCGGATAAGGATCTGGTTATGGCACTGTTTACTGCATCTGCAGTTGGTATCGTGATTGCAACGAATGCCAGCGTGGCAGGGGCGGCAGGCGGCTGTCAGGCGGAATGCGGCGCGGCAAGCGCAATGGCGGCGGCGGCAATGGTAGAGCTTTGCGGCGGCACACCCAAGCAGTGCGAGCACGCTTGTGCAATCGCGCTGAAAAATATTCTCGGTCTGGTTTGCGACCCTGTTGCAGGTCTGGTTGAGATTCCCTGTATCAAAAGAAATGCCGGCGGCGTAGGCAATGCGCTGGTAGCGGCTGAGCTGGCACTGGCAGGCGTGGAAAGTCATATTCCTGCGGATGAGGTAATTGTAGCGATGAAGAAAATCGGTGATACAATGTCCTCTACGCTGAAGGAAACCGCAGAAGGCGGTCTGGCTGTGACACCGACAGGGAAAAAGCTTTGCGAAAAGGTATTTGGTTGATGCAAAAGGCAAACCTCAATACTTTTCATATTTAGTTTTCGTACAAACCGTAGAAACAAGCAATTATACAAACATTTATCAAATCAATCATTTAATAGGAGAAGGTCAAAATGAGTATTATTCAGAAATGGAATAGCATTTCCTTAGTAAAACGTATCGTTTGTGGTCTGATCATTGGTGCAATCCTTGGTCTGCTGATTCCACAAGTAAAAGTTATCGGTGTTCTGGGTACCCTGTTCGTTGGTGCTCTGAAGGCTGTAGCACCTATTCTGGTATTCTTCCTGGTTATCGCAGCTCTGGCTTGCGGTCAGGAGGGCGGCGGCAGAACAATGGGCCGTGTAGTTGCACTGTACCTGATTGGTACATTCGCAGCGGCTGTTGTTGCTGTATTGGCTTGCCACTTCATCCACATCGTTCTGCCTCTGGGCAACGCTGCTTCCACAGATGGCTACACAGCAGCAGGCGGCATTGGTGAAGTATTCTCCAATCTGCTGAACAACATTGTTTCCAACCCCATCGGTTCCATGGTAAACGCAAACTACCTGGGTATTCTGTTCTGGGCTGTTATCTTTGGTCTGGCACTGAAAAAAGCAAGTGACACAACAAAGAAAGCACTGAACGATTTCTCCGAAGCAGTTACAGCAGCAGTTAGAGCAGTAATCTCCTGCGCTCCCTTCGGTATCCTGGGTCTGGTATTCACAACAGTATCCGAAAACGGTCTGGGTATCTTCACAGAATACGGTAAGGTTCTGGCAGTTCTGGTTGGCTGCATGGCTTTCGTAGCTCTGATTCTGAACCCCATCATCGTATGGACACAGATCAAATCCAACCCTTATCCTCTGGTATTCAAATGCCTGAAGGATTCCTTTATCACAGCATTCTTCACAAGATCTTCCGCAGCGAATATCCCTGTTAACATGACTCTGTGTGAAGAACTGGGTCTGGATGAAGATAACTACTCCATCTCTATCCCTCTGGGTGCAACCATCAACATGGGCGGTGCTGCAATCACAATCACAGTTATGACACTGGCTTGCGTAAACACACTGGGCATGGAAGTTCCCCTTGCAATGAAGGTTCTGCTGTCCTTCGTAGCAGCTATCTCCGCTTGCGGTGCTTCCGGTGTTGCAGGTGGTTCCCTGCTGCTGATTCCTCTGGCTTGCTCTCTGTTTGGTATCCCCAACGATGTAGCAATGCAGGTTGTAGGTGTTGGCTTCATCATCGGCGTAATTCAGGACTCCTGCGAAACAGGTCTGAACTCTTCTACAGACGCACTGTTCACAGCTGCTGCTGACTTCCACGATATGAAGAAAGCAGGCAAGGACATCTGGGCTTGGAGAAAGAAATAATTTTCAAAGGGAATTTAAGCAACAAAATTTTATAAAAAAATACGGTTGGTACGAGCCCCCGTCGCTTACGCGACGGGGTTTTCTTTTGCAGGAAGGGCTTAAAGAAAATTTAATATTTTCCCAGTTGTAATCTATGATTTTTTTGCTATAATTGACTTGAAAACACAGTTGGAACAGCTTGTGGACGAAATTGAGGTGGAAAGTATGCTGTGGATGTTTTTATTTATCATTTGTATGATTGGAGTATTCGGGAAGCTGCTGCTTTTCGGGATACAAATGGCTTGGGGAATCTCCAAATTTTTACTGACGATTGTAATATTGCCGCTGATTTTAATTGGTATGGTGGTAGGAGGCTTGCTTTATATCGCATTCCCGATTCTGATTGTGATTGGGATTATCACACTGCTTTGTAGGTAAGAATAGAGGCGTTCATCGAAGGATGGACGCCTTTTCTGTCGAGGGGTTTCGGAAGAAAGGTATTCCTTCTAAATTGCATTTGTGGTATACTTACAGATAAGTATGTAATTATGAAAAAGAGGAGAGGGAGTGCAGTTCATGAAAAACAGAGTGAAGATTTCCATTGACGGAAAAAGCTTTACGCTGGTTGGCGAGGAATCGGAGGAACATATCCGCAGTGTGGCGGCTTATATTGATGAGAAAATGACGGAAGTCCGTGAAAAGGCCGTTGCTGTTACGTTGGATTCCAGCCTTGCTTATGTGCTGACCTCTGTGAATGTGGCAGATGATTACTTCAAGGAAAAGGCGTATACTGCTGAGCTGGAGGGCAGACTCATCGGCATGACGGCGCGCGTGCAGGAATTGACGCATAAGCTGGAGGAAGCGGAAAAGGCGAGAGAGAATGCGGAAAACAAGCTGGATGAATATATTCTGGCGATGGAGGACAACGGCAGCACGCAGATGCACCAGACATACCATTCCGCAGGAAAAAATAAAAAAGGAAAGAAATAACCATAAAAATTAACGAAAAAAAGAAAGAAATAACGAAAAGCAGCATGCCGATGAAGCATTTGAGAGAATTTCATAGGTTTGCTCTTTTCTTTTACAACGGGTTTGCATGAGAGAGAAAGGAGACTATTATGTCTGGAGTGAATCGACCGGAGCTGCTTTCCCCTGCGGGTTCCATGGAGAGCCTGAAGGCGGCAGTGAACGGCGGCTGTGATGCGGTCTATCTGGGTGGCAAGCAGTTCAGCGCAAGGCAGTATGCGGGAAATTTTGATTTGAAGGAATTGGAGGATGCCTGTGATTATTGCCATCTGCGCGGCGTAAAGGTGTATGTAACGGTAAATACGGTATATAAGGATGAGGAGCTGGCAGGGTTTTTGACCTACATCAGGAGCCTGTACGAAATGGGCGTGGATGCGCTCATTATGCAGGATACAGGCGCGGAAAGACTGGTAAAGGCGCATTTTCCTGATTTTCCCCTGCATGCAAGCACGCAGATGACCTGCAATTCCTTGGCGGATGTGAAATACTGGGAAGGCCGTGGGTTTGATAAAATCGTGCTGAGCAGAGAGCTTTCTCTGGAGGAAATCAGGCATATTACGGAAAACACCGAAGCGGAAATCGAAACCTTTGTGCATGGGGCGCTTTGTGTTTGCTATTCGGGGCAGTGCATTATGAGCAGCATGCTGGGCGGCAGAAGCGGCAACCGCGGACGCTGCGCGCAGACCTGCCGGTTGCCCTATACGTTGTATAAGGGCTATGACAGCATGGCGGAGGGGTATCTGCTTTCCCCGAAGGACGTGATGACGGTGGAAATTTTGCCGCAGCTGATTGAGGCAGGAATTGCATCGCTGAAAATTGAGGGCAGAATGAAAAGCCCTGAATATGTGGCAGGGGTAACGCGGATTTACCGCAAATATATTGACCTGTATTTTGAAAATCCGGAGGAATACAAGGTAGATCCCGCGGATATCAAGGCGCTGCAGCAGCTGTTTAACCGTGGCGGCTTTACGGAGGGATATTACACCTCCTTTGCCGGATGGGAGATGATGAGCATTGAACGCCCGAAATCGTGGGGGCTGAAGGTCGGCATTGTGGACAAGTATCTGCCGAAATATAAGAAGGTGACGATTCGCACGAGAGAGCCCTTGGTTCCCGGAGATGGTCTGGAAATTTGGACGCAGACAGAGCCGCACGTTGGGACAAATGTTTCCAAGCACTCCAAGGCGGGCGAGGTGATTACGATTACCCTTGAGGGGGATATCAACAAAAATGATGTGGTTTACCGCACCTTTGGGAAGGCATTGCAGGATGAGCTGAAAAAGACCTACGAAAAGGATACACGCAAGCTGCCGATTTACGGGATGCTGCGCGTGAAGGAGGGCGAACCGATTTCCTTACAGCTTTGGGATAACGGCGGCAACAGCGTTTTTGTCAGCGGCAGTATCGTAGAGCCGGCAGGCAGCTCGCCTATGCTCCCGATGAAGCTGCGGGAAAACATCAGCAAGATGGGCGCAACCCCCTTTGTTCTGGCGGATTTGCAGACCGATATCGACCGATATATTTATGTGAATATCAGCGAGGTGAACCGTGTGCGGCGTGCGGCGTGCGAGGCACTGGAGGCGGCGATTCTGAAAAAATCCAAGCGGAAGGCGAAGGATGACGCGGTGTATGCGAAACCGGAGAAGCAGCCGATGCAGCTGCGGAAAAAGCTGACAGCGGTTGTGACGAACATGGGGCAACTGGATGCCGTTTTGCAGGCGAGAGGCATTTGCAGGGTGTATTATGAAGCGGCGGCGGATTTGGAGAAAAATCTGGACAAGATTCTGGCAAAATGCCGCAAGGCAGGCGTGACGCTTTATGCCGCACTGCCGAGAGTGGCAAGAGAATGGAACGCGGAAGCAGAACAGCCGATGATTGACAGGCTGATTGCGAGTGAGATTGACGGCTTTCTGGTGCGTGCCGCAGGGCAGTTTGCACAGGTGCAGAAAAGCGGCAAGAAAATTGTTGTTGATTACAATCTGAATGCGATGAACCGGCAGACGGTGGAATACTGGAAGGAGCAGGGGGCGGACAATGTCTGTCTTTCTGTGGAGGCGAATTTGCAGGAAATTAACCGCATGGGGGACAAGGACTGCGAAATGGTGGTTTACGGCTATCTGCCGTTGATGAAAACACAGCAATGTCCCATCGGGAATTATGTGGGCGGCAAGGACGGACATAAATTCTGTACGGAGCGCAGCAATGAGGATTTGTATTTCCTCAGAGACAGAAAGGGCGTGAAATTCCCTCTGATGACGGACTGCGAGAGATGCGTCTGCACGATTCTGAACGGCAAGCCTTTGTTTACGCTGAAATTTTATGATGAAATTCTGGAAAGCACAACGGGTCTGGTGCGTCTGGACTTTACAAAGGAGGGCCCCGGCAGGGCAGAGCGGATTGCGAAGGCATACGGGGAAATGACGGCGGATGCGGAGCGGATGAGCCCCGCGACACGCAATCTTTTGGGAGAAATGAGCGAAAAGGGCAGCACGAAGGGACATTTCTTCCGCGGAGTGGAGTGATGTAAATGTTTGATTTAATCATAATGCTGAGCAGATACCTGTTCATTTTCTATATCGTTTTGTTCCTGTGGCAGGGCATTGTTTATGTTGCCTATGAGCAGGGAGGCTTTCTGGGGAACCCCTATACGGCGGTTTCCATGCAGAGACGGATTACGGTATTGATGCACATGACGGCGTTTCTGATTCTGGGATACAACAGGGAAACATATATGTTTGATATTACGACGCTGCTATTTGGGGCGGTTTCGTTGGTTTTTCTGCTGTTTGCGGTGAAGCTTCTGGACAGGTTTTATTACGAGGGCTGTCCGCTCATCTGGACGGGGATGCTGTTTCTGATGGATGTGAGCTTGATTATTTTACAGAGGGTGGAGCCTTCTCTGGCACACAGACAGCTGATGTGGATGTGCATTGGGCTGGCAGGGATGTCTTTTCTGCCGACCTTCTTCCGGTGGATTCCAAGATTTGAAATGTTTGAATGGGTGTATATCATCGGGTGCTATCTGCTGCTGCTTTCGACAAGGTTTTTCGGCGTGTCAAAATACGGCTCTACCAACTGGCTTGCCATTGGTCCGGTTACCTTTCAGCCCTCGGAGATTGCAAAGTTTCTGTTTGTATTCTACCTTGCGAGTGTATTCCGCAAGAGGGTGGAATGGAAGCAATTTTTGACAACGGGGATTTTGAGCGCAGGACTGGTGATGCTGTTGGTTTTGCAGAAGGACTTAGGCAGTGCGCTTATCTTTTTTATGACATACATGGTGATGCTGTATATTGCGACCTCGAATGAATTTCTGTTCTTTCTGGGGATGGGTGCGGCAAGCGTGGCGGCAATGGGGGCGTATAAGCTGTTTTCTCATGTGCAGGTGCGTGTGGCGGCATGGCGCAACCCCTGGGCGGATATTGATGCAGGGGGATATCAGATTGTCAGCTCTCTGTTTGCCATTACGACATGGGGGCTGTTCGGCAGCGGCTTGACGAAGGGGATGCCGAAAAGTATTCCCGTTGTGGAAAGTGATATGATTTTCTCGGCAATCTGCGAGGAATTCGGCGTGATTTTCGGTGCGGGCGTGATTGGGATTTTCATTATGCTGCTGTACCGCGGGGTGCGTATTGCACTGGACTGCAACAGAAGATATTACAGTATTCTGGCGGCAGGGGTGACCACGCTGATTTCGTTTCAGGCGTTTGTGATTCTGGGAGGCGTGATGAAGCTGATTCCCCTGACGGGGGTAACACTGCCGTTTGTCAGCTACGGCGGCAGCTCGGTTCTGGTCAGCCTGATGATGATTGGGCTTTTGCAGTGGGTATGCGTATATTGCGAGCAGCGCGCCCAGCAGGAGCAGGAGGAGCAGCGGATGATGGAGGAAATGCAGATGGGAGGCGGCAGATATGAGTAATATGAAGCGAAGCATGCGCCGCGTATTCTGGCTGCTGGCGTTATGCTTTTTCCTGCTATTGGGCTATCTGGGGAAGCTGGTTTTTGTAGACAGAGAGGAAATTTCCGGCAACGCCTACAACAGCCGTCTGCGGTATGTGGATGAAACCATCAAGCGTGGAGACATTCTGGACAGAGAGGGCGAGGTCATCGCGACCAGCACAAGGCAGGAGGACGGTACCTACAAGAGAGAATATCCGCGCGGACGGATGGCGGCACATATTACAGGCTACAGCAGTGTCGGGAAAACCGGCGTTGAGGCAGCAGAAAACTTTGAGCTGATGAAGCTGCATAATGAATTATTTCAGCGCGTGAGCAGTGTGGTGCGGAAAACGGAGCTGCAGGGCAACAGCGTTGCTTTGACCATGGATATGGATATTCAGACAACGGCAGGCAATCTTCTGGGGAGCGCTAAGGGCGCGATTGTTGTGATGGAGCCTTCGACGGGGCGGATTCTTGCCTTGCAGGCGTATCCCGACTTTGACCCGAATACCGTGGAGGCGCAATGGGATACACTGAAGGAGGATGCGGACAGTCCACTGGTGAACCGTGCGACGCAGGGGCTTTATCCGCCCGGCTCGACATTTAAGACCGTAACGGCTTTGGCAGGGATGGAGTATCTTTCCGATTGGCAGAGCTTTCAGGTGGAATGTACGGGGGAAAGAGTTTTTCAGGATAAGGTGATTCATTGCTACAATAATAAGGTGCATGGCACGGTGGATATGAAAAGTGCGCTTGCCTACTCATGCAACTGCTATTTTGCGGCACTGGCGGATGAAATCGGTGCGGGCAAGCTGGCGAAGACCATGCGACAGGTTGGCATGGATGCAGACAGCCGCTTTGAACTGGAAACAAGCCGAAACAGCATTTATCTGGCGAAGGGTGCCACGGAAAGCGAACTGGTGGAAACCGCAATCGGGCAGGGCAGAACGGGAGTTACGCCCCTGTATATGGCAATGCTTGCCTCTGCCTTTGCGAATGACGGCATGATGATGCGGCCATATATTGTAGACCATGTGGTTTATCCGGATGGGACGGAAACAAAAAACACCGTTCCTGAAAAGCTGACGGAAATCTGCACGGCTGCGGAAGCGGCAACCATCAGGGATATGATGGTTGGGGTTGTTTCCGGCGGCACGGGTACGGCTGCGGCAATCAATGGCGTGACGGTTGCCGGCAAAACGGGTACGGCGGAAAATGCCACAGGCTATGACCATAGCTGGTTTATCGGCTTTGCGCCTGCGGAGAATCCGAAGGTTGCGGTTGCGGTTGTGATTGAAAATGCCAATTACGGCAGTGCAACGCCGATTGCAGGCAAGGTGATGCAGGCGGCTCTGGCGGAACTGGAAAAATAAGCTGAGGTGACGAAATGAAGCTGCGATTGGATACATCGAAGACATACGCCATTGCCTTGGAGGGCGGCGGCGCGAAGGGTGCGTATGAGGTCGGTGTCTGGAGGGCATTGGACGAGGCCGGTGTGCGCTTTGATGCGGTGGCAGGCACCTCTGTCGGCGCACTGAACGGGGCGATGATGGTGATGGGAGAACTGGAGCAGGCGCTGCGGCTCTGGGAAAACATTCGCTTTTCGCAGGTATTTGATGCGGATGATGTGCAGCTGAAGAAGCTTTATGACCATAAGCTTTCGGAGGTGGATTTCCGGACGCTTTTCAAGGATGCGATGGAAGCCATCCACGAGGGCGGTCTGGATATTGAACCGCTTCGGAGGCTGATTGCGGAATGGGTGGATGAAGAAAAAATCAGAAGCTCGCCGAAAAAGCTGTTTCTTGTGACATATTCTCTGACGGACAAAAGGGAACTGGACATTGATGCGGACGAGCTGGAGGAAGGCAAGCTGCGGGATATGCTGCTGGCGAGTGCGTATGTGCCGCTATTTCAGCGGAAAAAGCTGGACGGTAAGGATTATGTAGACGGGAGTGTGCATAATCTTGTGCCAATCAGCAGCTTACTGGAACGCGGCTATCGGGATATTATCGTGATTCGGATTTTCGGCGTGGGCTTTGAAAAACGGACGCGGATTCCCGAAGATGCGAATATCATTACAGTTGCGCCGAGAGAAAGACTTGGCGGCGTATTGCAGTTTGATGCGGCGCAGAGCAGAAGGCTATTGCAGCTAGGATATTTCGACGGACTGCGGATGCTATATGGTCTGGCAGGGGAGAAATATTACATCGACAGGCAATGGAGCGAAACAGAGGCGTATTTTGCGCTGCAGGAGCTGTGCAGACTTTTTATAAAGGAAGAAACACCTTCCCTGCGGGAGATGAATGAAACGATTCTGCCTAAGCTGGCGAAGCATTTAAAGGTGAAGGACGGGGGATATTATGACCTGCTGACGGCACTTCTGGAAAGGCTGGCGGAGCGGCAGGGGATTTCGCCGTTTCGGGTGCGGACGGAGGAAATGCTTCTGCTTGAGATTGCGGCGAAAATGAAGAAAAAATAGGAAATATAACTATGAAGGAAATTCTTTTCTGAAATATTTAAAATACGAAGTGATTTCTTTTTTCGGAAAAGATTTTCCGGATACAGTGATAAGTTATAGAAGGAAATTCTTTTCTGAAATATTTAAAATACGAAGTGTTTTTCCTTTTTCAGAAAAGATTTTCCGAATATAATAGAAGAAACTCATAGAAATGAAAGAAAGGGCTTTTCGCTCCAAAAGGGGCGGAGGGCCTTTTTTATGCAGAAAACAACGGAAAACACAGAAAATACTTAAAAAAGAGAAAGGAAAAAAGGATAACTTTTCTGCAAAGAAAACGGACAGGCAAACATACTAATAAATATTTTTGCATATAATTTAACAATATAGGGGGTTCGGGCAGGCGTTTTAAAACCCTGTAGAACCGGTAGGAATAAAAATCCCCCTTTTTTAGTAGGGTACGAAAGAAAGAAATACCGACAAAGAGATGGGAATTGTCGGCGGTTTTTCATTTGGAGATAGTCATTTTGTGCAAAAATCGACACTTTTTTTCAAAAAAACATGGGAATTAGATAGCATACTAAGTATCCTGTATACAAAAAAACGAATTTTCTGCATTTTTCTTCTTTTTTTGCAGGATTTTCTAAAATAAAAACAATTTTTTAACAATTTCTATTGAAATACGGAAACAATGATGTTATAATCTAAACAAATACAAGAGGCGGATATAGCCTAGGGTATTTGGAATGATTAAAAACTTATATTCACGATATTCAAGAATAGAAAGGATATAGGTTTTTTCTAATGTCATCCGATGTGCAGCCTGTCTTTTAGGGAATACGGGGACGACGGGCGGCACCAAACGTTTCATGATTGTTTTATCGCATGGTTAAAATATAGAAACAGAGGAGGTAAAACAAGATGTACACAATGGGTGTTGACATCGGCTCCGCATCTTCAAAGGCAGTTATTTTGAAGGACGGGAAGGATGTTCTTGCTGCAGAGGTTGTACAGGTAGGTACAGGCTCTACAGGTCCCAAGAAGGCTATGGAAATGGCCTTTGAAAAAAGCGGTGTGAAGGAGGAGGAAATCGACTTCATCATTGCGACAGGCTATGGCAGATTTTCCTTGGAGGATGCGGATAAGCAGATGTCCGAAATCAGCTGCCATGCAAAAGGTATTTACCATTTGGTACCCACTGCACGTACCATCATTGATATCGGCGGTCAGGATGCGAAAGCGATCCGACTGGATAACAAGGGTGGTATTAAGCAGTTTTTTATGAATGATAAATGCGCAGCAGGTACAGGTCGTTTCATCGAGGTTATGGCCAGAGTATTGGAAACAACGCTGGATGAAATGGCAACACTGGACGAACAGGCAGAGGATACCGCACCAATCAGCAGTACTTGCACTGTATTCGCTGAATCCGAGGTTATTTCTCAGCTCTCCAAAGGCACTGACAGAAAGAGCATTGCCAGAGGGGTTCACATGTCCGTAGCTAGCAGAGCGTGCGGCCTTGCATACAGAGCGGGTCTGGAAAAGGACATTGTCTTTACAGGCGGCGTTGCAAAAAATGCAGGCGTAGTAAGAGCGGTCTCTAGCGTATTGAAAACAGATGTAATTGTGGCGCCCAATCCACAAACAACAGGCGCGCTCGGTGCGGCACTTTTCGCATACGAAGCGGCAACAAAAAAATAATAAGAAAGAGGGATTAGAATGAGTTTAACACAAGGCATGACAGCAAAGAAATTGTTAGGCTACTATCAGAACAAAGCTGACCAGGACGCAAGAGAAGCTAAAGCAAGAGGCGACCTTGTTTGTTGGTCCGCATCCGTAGCTCCTTCCGAATTCTGCGTAACAATGGGTATCGCTATGATTTACCCCGAAACACACGCAGCAGGTATCGGCGCAAGAAAAGGTGCTATCGATATGCTGGACGTTGCAGCAAGAAAAGGCTACAACATCGACTGCTGTTCTTATGGTAGAGTAAACATGGGTTACATGGAATGTCTGAAAGAAACAGCTATCACAGGTAAGAAACCCGATGTACTGGTTAACTCTCCTGCAGCTGATGTTCCTCTGCCCGATCTGGTAATCACATGTAACAACATTTGTAATACACTGCTGAAATGGTATGAAAACCTGGCTGTAGAGCTGGATATTCCTTGCATCGTTATCGATGTACCTTTCAACCACACAATGCCTATTCCTGAATATGCAAAAGCATATATTGCAGACCAGTTCAGAAACGCTATTTCTCAGCTGGAAGTAATCTGCGGCAGACCTTTTGACTGGAAGAAATTCAAAGAAGTAAAAGACCAGACACAGCGTTCCGTATACCACTGGAACAGAATCGCTGACATGGCTCAGTACAAACCTTCTCCTCTGAATGGTTTCGACCTGTTCAACTACATGGCACTGATCGTAGCTTGCCGTTCTCTGGACTATGCTGAAATCACATTCAAGGCATTTGCAGATGAACTGGAAAAGAACCTGAAGGCTGGCGTTTATGCGTTCAAGGGCGCAGAAAAAACACGTTTCCAGTGGGAAGGTATCGCAGTATGGCCTCACCTGGGTCACACATTCAAGACAATGAAGAACCTGGGCTCCATCATGACAGGTACAGCTTACCCCGCACTGTGGGATCTGCACTATGATGCAAACGACGAATCTCTGCACTCCATGGCAGAAGCTTACACAAGAATCTACATCAACACATGCCTGTCCAACAAGGTTGAAGTTCTGTTGAACATCATGGAAAAAGGCAAAATCGACGGTACAATCTACCATCTGAACAGATCTTGTAAGCTGATGAGCTTCCTGAACGTTGAAACAGCTGAAATCATCAAAGAAGCAAACGGCAAACCTTACGTTTCCTTCGACGGCGACCAGACAGACCCTAACGTATACTCCGAAGCACAGTATGAAACACGTGTACAGGCTCTGGTTGAAATGATGGAAGCTAACCTGGCAGAAGCGTAAAATAGGAGGAGGAGAAAACGATGAGTAAAGTAGAAGCTATCTTATCCCAACTGAAAGAAGTTGCAGCTAATCCCAAAAAAGCAATGGATGATTATAAAGCTGAAACAGGTAAAGGCGCTGTAGGTATTATGCCTATCTACGCTCCCGAAGAAATGGTACACGCAACAGGTTACCTGCCTATGGGTATCTGGGGCGCACAGGGCAAACAGATTTCCAAAGCACGTACATATCTGCCCGCATTCGCTTGTTCCATCATGCAGCAGATCATGGAACTGCAGTGCGAAGGCGCTTACGATGATCTGGCAGCAGTTCTGTTCTCTGTACCTTGTGATACACTGAAATGCCTGTCCCAGAAATGGAAAGGCGCTAACGCTGACAAGGTAATCGTATTCACACACCCTCAGAACAGAGGTCTGGAAGCAGCTAATCAGTTCCTGGTAACAGAATATGAACTGGTTAAAAAACAGCTGGAAGCTTACCTGGGCGTTAAGATCACAAACGCAGCTCTGGAAAACTCCATTGCTATCTACAACGAAAACAGAGCAGTTATGCGTGAATTCGTTAAAGTAGCAGCTGACTACCCTCAGGTTATCAGCGCTGTTGACCGTCATGCTGTATTCAAAGCAAGACAGTTCATGCTGAAAGAAAAACACACAGCTCTGGTAAAAGAACTGATCGAAGAAATCAAAGCTATGCCTGTACAGCCTTGGGATGGTAAGAAGGTTGTTGTTACAGGTATCCTGCTGGAGCCCAACCAGGTTCTGGAAATCTTCGACGAATTCAAGCTGGCTATCGTTGATGACGATCTGGCTCAGGAATCCAGACAGATTCGTGTTGACGTTCTGGACGGCGAAGAAGGCCCTCTGTACAGAATGGCAAAGGCATGGCAGCAGATGTATGGTTGCTCCGTTGCAACAGATACAAAGAAAGGCCGTGGCAAGATGCTGATGAACAAGGTTGCTGCTACAGGCGCAGACGCAGTTATCATTGCTATGATGAAATTCTGTGACCCCGAAGAATGGGATTACCCTGTAATGTACAGAGAATTCGAAGAAAAAGGTATCAAGAACCTGATGTTTGAAGTAGATCAGGAACTGACATCCTTCGAACAGGTTAAGACAAGACTGCAGTCCTTCGTAGAAATGCTGTAATTTTCCTACCGCATTTGCTTTGATGGAAATGTAAATAAACAGGGGTAGGTGACTACCCCTGTTCTTGTTCATGTAATATTTTAAGAATTACAAATTTTTTAATAGGAGGTCTAACAGAATGGCTAGACAGGTAAAAGTTATTACTGCTGCTGAAGCTGCTGCATTGATTAAAAACGGCGATACCGTTACAACAAGTGGTTTCGTAGCATCCGCTATCCCCGAAGCTCTGGACAGAGCTGTAGAAGAAAGATTCCTGGCAACAGGCGAACCCAGAGATATTACTTATGTTTACTGCGGTTCTCAGGGTAACAAAGACGGTCGTGGTGCAGAACACTTTGCACACGAAGGTCTGCTGAAAAGATATATTGCAGGTCACTGGGCAACAGTACCCGCTCTGCAGAAAATGGCTCTGGAAAATAAGATGGAAGCTTACAACGTATCTCAGGGTGCTCTTTGCCACCTGTTCAGAGATATCGCTGCACATAGACCCGGCTGCTTCACAAAGGTAGGTCTGGGTACATTTATCGACCCCAGAAACGGCGGCGGTAAAGTAAACGATGTAACCAAGGAAGACATCATCGAGCTGGTTAACATCAAGGGTCAGGACTATCTGTTCTACCCCGCATTCCCCATCAACGTTGCTCTGATCAGAGGTACATACGCTGATGAATCCGGTAACATCTCCTTTGAAAAGGAAGTTTCTCCTCTGGAAGGCACATCCGTATGCCAGGCTGTTAAAAACAGCGGCGGTATCGTTGTAGTTCAGGTAGAAAAACTGGTTAAAGCAGGCACACTGGATCCTCGTCTGGTTAAGGTTCCCGGCATCTATGTTGACTATGTAGTAGTTGCTGACCCTAAGGATCACCAGCAGACACTGGATTGTGATTACGATCCCGCTCTGTCCGGCGAAATGAGAAACCCCGACGTTGCTCCCGAACCCCTGCCTCTGAGCGCAAAGAAGATCATCGGTCGTCGTGGCGCTGTAGAACTGGAAAAAGACGTTGCAGTTAACCTGGGCGTAGGTGCTCCTGAATATGTTGCATCTGTAGCGAACGAAGAAGGTATCGGCGACTTCATGACTCTGACAGTAGAAGGCGGCGCTGTTGGTGGTGTACCCGCAGGCGGCATCAGATTCGGTTCTGCTTACAACGCAGACGCACTGCTGGATCAGGGCTATCAGTTCGACTTCTATGATGGCGGCGGTCTGGATCTGTGCTATCTGGGTCTGGCTGAATGTGACCCTCACGGCTCCATCAACGTTTCCAGATTTGGCCCCAGAATTGCCGGCTGTGGTGGTTTCATCAACATTACACAGTGCACACCTAAGGTATTCTTCTGCGGTACATTTACAGCAGGCGGTCTGAAGGTTAAGGTTGAAGACGGCAAGGTTGTTATCGCACAGGAAGGTAAGAACAAGAAGTTCGTTAAATCTGTAGAACAGGTTACATTCAACGGCGATATCGCAAACAAGAATGGTCAGCACGTAATGTACATCACAGAAAGATGTGTATTCGTTCTGAAGGAAGATGGTCTGCACCTGACAGAAATCGCACCCGGTATCGATCTGCAGACTCAGATTCTGGATCAGATGGAATTTGAACCTATCATCGACAGAAACGCTGACGGCAGCATCACTCTGATGGATGCAAAACTGTTTGCAGACGGTCTGATGGGTCTGAAGGAAATGAAGGAAGGCAAATAATTTAATTATTGGACAACTTCGTTTTGATTCATAAAAATTCGGCTCCTACCTGAAAAGGTAGGAGTCTTTTTTATATTGTTTTCCGGTTGTAATTTCCTGCATAATTCTTTATAATAAGAAGCAGTAATCATTGGTTTGGGAAGGCAGGAAAAGGGTGAAGGTATGCCGAAGCTTTATAGAAAAAGATTTATACCCGATGAAATCGTGGAGTTGAAGGATGACCGCATTGTGTATCATGAGGGAAATATTATGATTACCGAATGGGATGTGCTGCATCCGAAGGCAAAATTCAGCCATGGCATTTCCTGCTATTACATGGATAAGGGTTGGAAAATTAGTAAATTCTTAAACAAAAAGAAAGAACTTGTTTATTATTATTGTGATATTATAGAAACAGCATACTTGAAGGCTGAAAATGCGTATATTTTTACAGACCTGCTGGCGGATGTGATTATTCATCCAGACGGTGCGGTTGAGGTGGTTGATTTGGGTGAGCTTTCTGATGCGCTGGAGGACGGCAGCATTACCGAGAGAGAAATCAAGCTGGCATTGCGAAATCTGGACTCCCTTCTGCAAGTGATTTATAGCGGCGGTCTGCCGGAAATGATTCACTTTATGGAGGAGAAGGTGTGAAGATGGAAAATATACACGGCGGGCACAGGGATCGGATGCGTTCCCGCTATTTGCAGGAAGGTCCGGATGGCTTTGCCGACCATGAGCTTCTGGAAATGCTCCTATATGGCTGTATTCCCAGAGGGGACACAAACCCCGTTGCACATCTGCTGCTAAAGGAATTCGGCTCCCTTTCCAATTTGCTGGAAAGCGATGCGCATGAAATTGCAAAGACAGAGGGCGTTGGGCTGAAAAGTGCGGTTTTTCTGACACAGCTGCATGAGGTGATTCGCAGATATGAAAGGGAAAAGCTTGGCAGCAAGCCGGAGTTGACCTCGATTACACGCTGCGTGGAGTATTGCAGACAGCTGCTCAGCCATTACAGCACAGAGAGATTTTACATAATCTGCACGGACAGCCGCAGAAGGGTGATTCATGTGGCAAAGCTGGCGGAGGGCACGGTTGGCAGTGTATTTGTTTCCAATCGGCAGGCGGTAGAGGTTGCGCTGCGGTATAAAAGTGCAGGCGTGATTTTCTGTCATAACCATCCCGGCGGCAGGGTGACACCATCCAATGCAGACCTGACACTGACTGTTTCACTTAAAAAAATACTGGATTCTCTGGGTGTTAGGGTGCTTGACCATATCATCATAGGGGAAAACGGAACCCATTTCAGTTTTTTGCGAATGGGCTGTTGAAAAATGAAGAAGATGATGAGGAGGAATTTTAATATGACGAAAAGATTATATCGTTCCAAAACAGATAAAAAAATTTCAGGCGTATGCGGCGGCATGGCAGACTATTTTGCGATTGATCCCGTTATTGTGCGTCTGCTTTGGGTACTGGGGACATTGATGAGCCTGTTCCTTGGCGTGGCGGCTTATATTGCCTGCGCATTTATCATTCCCGAAGAGCCGGACACCATTGATGCCGATTTTGAAGAAAAGAAATAAAACGAAGCAAGGAGTGTTAGAAAATGGAACAGAAAAAACGTATTTTCAGCGGTATGCAGCCCTCCGGTGTGATTACACTGGGCAACTATCTGGGGGCACTGAAAAACTGGACAAAGCTGCAGGATGAATATGACTGCTTATACTGCATCGTGGATATGCACGCAATTACGGTGCGTCAGGACCCTGTGAAGCTGCGCAAGCAGGCAAAAGATTTGCTGGTGCAGTATCTGGCGGTTGGCTTAGACCCTGAAAAGAATATCATTTATTATCAGTCTCATGTGCCACAGCATGCAGAGCTGGCTTGGATTCTGAACTGCTACACCTATATGGGTGAGCTGAACAGAATGACGCAGTTTAAGGATAAATGCGCAAAGCATGCGGACAACATCAACGCAGGTCTGTTTACCTATCCCTCTTTGATGGCGGCGGATATTCTGCTGTATCAGACGGATCTGGTTCCTGTTGGGGAAGACCAGAGACAGCATCTGGAGCTGACGAGAGATATCGCGCAGCGGTTCAATGGCATATACGGGGATGTATTCAAGGTGCCGGATGCGTATATCGGCAAGGTTGGCGCGCGTGTGATGGCATTGCAGGAGCCTACTAAAAAAATGTCCAAATCTGACGAAAATCAGAACAATATCATCACCTTGATGGATGACCCCAAGGTGATTATGAATAAGATGAAACGTGCGATGACGGATTCTGATACAGAGGTACGCTTTGCGGAAGAAAAGCCCGGCATTTCCAACCTGCTGAGCATTTACTGTGCGGTGACAGGCAAAACGATTGCCGAGGCGGAAAAGGAGTTTGCGGGTGCGGGCTATGGTACGTTTAAAACGGCGGTCGGTGAGGCGGTTGTTGCAGAGCTGGAGCCTGTGCAGAAGCGCGTGAAGGAGCTGGAGGCAAACAAGGATTATCTGGATGCGATTATTAAGAGCGGCGCGGAAAAGGCAAGCCGTCTGGCGGACAGAACACTGACGAAGGTGCAGAAAAAGGTTGGCTTTCCTCCCAGAATCAGATAAGATTTGAAAATAGGCACTATCCGAGAAAAATTCGGGTAGTGCTTTTTTGTGTTATAGGATGCTTGTATGTTACAGGATGCTAACAACTTTCTTACGGCTTTCTTAAGAATGGCGTGCTGTGGTTGAAGGAAGAATGTCTTTCTGCTATGATAAAAGCAGAAACTTGTCATACAAATTAAAGGCAAAAGGGAGGCGTTCCGAATGAAGAAAAAAGTATGTCTGGCGATGAGTCTGCTGATGCTGGCAGGGACGGTGCCTGCGCAGGCGGAAACGATTGGAGAGGCGGAGCAGATTACATTTACCGCGAAGGTTGGCACAAAGGAGCTTTATCGAAACCGGAGCAGGATTCCGCTGGATGCGGCAATTTATATCAAGGATGGCTATGCGATGCTGCCGCTGCGTGCCTTTCTGACCTCGATTGACAACGGTACGATGCACTGGGAAAAGGAAACGAAGCTGGCATGGATGATGCTGCGCGGGAATACGGTTGCCTGCGACATCGAGAAGAACAGCATTACGGTGAACGGAGAGCCGATCGAAGTAAGCGGAAGGATGGACATTCGGGACGGGCGGATTTTTGTGCCACTGCGGAACTGGAAAAATATTCTGAATGGCTGCGGCTATACGGTGGCAGATACGGATATCATCTGGGACGCGGAGGAGAAAACGGCAACGGTGCAGCTTCTGGATGACAGCAAGGTGATTGAGATTCCTGCGGATGCGCCGAGAATGACGGGCGAGGGGAGAAAGGCGAGCTATACCATGCCTTTGAGCAGTGAATACGATGAAATTGAGAATATCGGGGATGGATATTTTATTGCAATGAAAGAAGAAAGAGGACGGATAAAATCCTATTACCTTCTGGACAGCAAGGGGGAACGGCTGTTATCCTATGAGAAGGACGGAATCGAGTATCTGGGCAATGCAGGAGAAGGCTATTTAAGGGTAGAATATGAAAACGGAGAGACTGCTCTGATTGACAGAAACGGAAAGGAGCAATTCAGAACTGCGGAATATTCGATTTATCAGGTTTCGGAAGGACATGTCAGGGTATCGAATCGGGATAAAATGGGCTTCCTGGATTTGCAGGGGAATGAAATCACACCGTTTCTTTATGACACGGTATGGATTTTCTCTGAAGGAATGGCTGAGGTGGCAATTTATGAGGAAACAGGAGGAAAGCCTGTGCCGCGGTATGGCTTTATTGACAGGGACGGAAACGAGGTTGTTTCTCCCAAATATATAGAGAGCAGAGATTTCCATGACGGCGTGGCGGCAGTGCAGACGGCGGATGGCTGGGGCTACATCGACAAGACGGGCAAGGAAATGCTTACGCCGCAGTACGCATGGGCAGGAGATTTTACGGACGGCAAAGCCTTTGTGACGGAGAAGAACGGGAAAACGTGGCTGATTGACAAGAGCGGCAAAAAGGTGCAGTTTATCACAGAGGGACTGCCTGTGATACAGGCATGGGAGAACAGTAGTGTGGTAATTCAGGTGCCACTTGCAGACTGGGGCTACGGGGACGATATGACCGGTTGCCCATATTATAACCAAAAGGGCGAGAAGCTGAACCTGACAGAGATTGCGCTGCTGGATGCGGTTGACGGCATTGCGGTGGCGTATGATTGGGTGACGCACAAGCGGTTTTATATTGACGAAAGCGGCAAGCAGTGCATTGCAGATACGTTTGACGGAGTGGACGCATTTCTGGACGGCTATGCAGTGGTTCGGAAGGCGATTACGGGGACAGACGGAAAGGAAGATGTGGAATTGGGGATTATAAAAAGATAAGTCGACACCCTAAGTCGAAAACAGGTTTTCGACTTGTTGAAACAGAGGAATAAACAGACGAGTTCCATCAGCTTAAAAGCCTTGAAACCTTGTCAGCACTTTGCTTCGCAAAGCCGCCTACGGCGGCGGGGTATATCTTCCCCGTGCATTACTGTTTTCCTCGTCGGAAGTGAATTCCGACTGCGGATTCCATTTGGGAAACTACTTACCGCCCAAGAAGGGGAGGCAGGCGAAGCCTGCTTTGCGTAGCAAAGTAATGAACAGTTTGTTTCCCAAGCCCTTCCGCTACCTCAAAAATTATTTTGTCTACAGTCTGAGCCTTTCTGCGGAAAGGCTTTTTTATATGAAATATGAACAAGGGATGAACAAAAGTGCAGTAACTGAATGTTTTATGTTAAGAAGTCTTAACACGGATTGACACGGAAAAGTCCGAGATGATAAAATTGAAAGTAATACACTAGGAAAATCAGGTATTTCCTGAAAGACGCGGAAAGGAGGAATTTTTCTGTTAGAAAATATTCGTTTGAAAGAAAAAATTATGGAGTCGCTGGCTTCCGTACTGCCATTAACGGCAATTGTTTTTATTCTGAGCATTACGCTTTTGCCGTTATCCTCAGGGGCATTGGTGCTGTTTTTATTCGGAGCGGTGATGCTGATTATCGGCATGGGCTTTTTTACGATGGGGGCGGATATGTCCATGATGCCGATGGGCGAGGGCATTGGTATGGAGATGAGCCGTACAAAAAATATAGGTGGCCCATTATTGGTTTGTTTGATTCTGGGGATGCTGATTACGATTGCAGAACCGGATTTGCAGGTTCTGGCGGAGCAGGTGCCTGCGATTCCGAATAAAATTCTGATTCTCTCTGTTGCGGCAGGGGTTGGGCTATTCCTGATGATCGCGCAGATTCGTATCTTTTTTCATATTCCTCTGGCGAAGATGCTTTGGGTATTTTATCCTTTGGTATTTCTTCTGGCATTTCTGGCACCGGATTCCTTTATTCCCGTTTCCTTTGATAGCGGCGGCGTGACAACGGGGCCTGTGACGGTACCGTTTATTATGGCACTGGGGATTGGTCTGGCAACACTGCGAAGCGACAAAAAATCGAGAGAGGACAGCTTTGGTCTGATTTCGCTCTGTTCCATCGGCCCGATTCTGGCGGTGCTGCTGTTGGGGATTTTTTATGAACCTGATCAGGCGTTATACAGCCCGACAGAGGTGCCTGCGGTGGAAACAACGAGGGATGTGGCGCTGCTGTTTACGCATGCGATTCCCGAATATTTCAAGGAGGTTGCAGTGGCACTGATTCCCATTGCGGCAGCATTTGCGATGTTTCAGATACTGTTTCGGCGGTATAAAAGGCATCAGCTGATGCGTGTTGGCTTTGGGTTTTTGTTTACATATATCGGTCTGGCAATGTTTCTTTGCGGCGTAAATGTCGGCTTTATGCCGGTTGGGCAGATTATCGGCGCAGGGATTGCGGACTGTGGGTATGCGTGGCTGTTGATTCCCATTGGGATGGTGATTGGGTATTTCATTGTTGCGGCAGAGCCTGCGGTTCATGTGCTGACCAAGCAGGTAGAGGAAATTTCCAACGGCTTTGTGACGGCGAAAATGATGCAGACGGCACTTTCTGTCGGGGTATGTATTTCTGTCGGGATTGCGATGCTGCGGATTTTGACGGGGATTTCGGTTCTCTGGTTCTTAATTCCGGGGTATGTGTTCGCACTGGTGCTGACACGCTACGTTTCTCCGATTTTTACGGGGATTGCATACGACAGTGGTGGCGTTGCCTCCGGCCCGATGACGGCTACGTTTTTATTGCCCTTTGCAATGGGGGCGTGCGAGGCTCTGGGCGGCAATGTGATGACGGATGCGTTTGGCATTGTTGCGATGGTAGCCATGACACCACTGATTACGATTCAGATGATGGGCTTTATCACGCAGATGAAGGAGAAGGCAAAACGGCGGTATATCGAGGTGCAGATGCACCAGCTGGAGGACGACATTCTGTATTTTGACTGAAATGGGGTGGAAAAATGAAGGATTTGAAAATAGAGCCGATGAAGCTGATTGTTTCCATTGTGGAGCGTGGACAGGGCAGAAATATGATTGAATTATTCAACGGGCAAAGGCTGACACACCATTTGCAGTGCGCAGGAAAGGGAACAGCGACCTCTGAAATCAGAGATTTACTCGGCTTAGACGGCGTGGAAAAGGATGTTATATTTACAGTTGGCAGGGGAACGATGGTGAACCGCGTGATGCGAGACTTGAATAACGAGCTGCGCGGCGCGGCGCGTTCCCGTGGGATTGTATTTGATATGAAGCTGACGGCTATGGCGCATGTAACGGCGCTGGCAATACAGATGAATGTGCAGAACGAAGTGGGGAGGGTGGATACGATGACGGAGGAAGGCATGGAAAACAGCATGATTCTGGTGACGGTGAATCAGGGCTTTACGGAGGAAGTGATGGAAACTGCGAGAAAGGCAGGCGCGCGCGGCGGCACGATTATTCATGCACGCTGGGCAGGCAGTGAAAGCGTTGAGGAATTTTACGGAATTACGGTACAGCAGGAGAAGGAGGTTATCGCGATTGTTTCATCTGCTGCGAAGCGCAAGGACATCATGGAGGCAATCAACAGAAACCATGGCATGAAAACAGAGGCGCGCGGTACGGTCTGTTCGCTTGCGATTGAGGATATCGTGCGTCTGGGATAAGGGTCCGGCTAAAAAATTGACAAAAGGCGAAAAACGAATTATCATAAAAAAGACGGATGCAGGGTTTTCTGCATACAAAGAGGGATGCAGGGAAGGATGGAAACAGAGAAGGCAGAGGGGAGGTTAAGCAGATGTACTACAGCATCAAAAGCGGCGGATGGCAGAGGATTGCAGAGCCGACAGGGCAGGAGGAAGGTCTGCTTGGCATTTTCCCTTATGAAAAAATGCTTGCCTGTGGCAAAAAATGGGGGATTTCTGCGGAAATTCTGGAGGAGGCAAGACGGTTCAGCTATGCCAGATATGACTCCTTTGAGAATTTTGACTGCGTGAGCCTGGAAATGCTTGATTTTGAGAATATCCTGCTGAGCATCGGCAGTGTCATTCTGTATCTGGAAAAGGGGAAGGCCTTTTTCTTTACCTCTAAAATGGATATTGTGACGGCACTGCTGGAGGAATGTCTGGAGGGACTGGGCGAAAGGGTGACGCTGAACCGCGTGATTTATTCGTTTTTTGAATTACAGACGAAGAAGGATGATATTATTTTTGACAGCATTGAAAAAGAGATTATGGACTTGGAGCAGGCACTCATTGCAACGGAGAAGCGGGATTGTGTTTCGGAGATCATCAGCCTGCGCAAACGGCTGATGGTGCTGAAAAAATATTACGAGCAGTTTCTGAATGTACTGGATATTCTGGTGGAGAACGAGAACGGGATTTTTGACGGGAAAACCCTGCGCTCCTTTAAAATGCTTTACAGAAGAACGGAGCGGCGGTTTCAGAACGTACTGAACCTGCGGGAATATGTGACGCAGGTAAGAGAAAGCTATGAGGCGGAGGTTGACATCAGCCTGAACACAACAATGAAGATTTTTACGGTTGTGACAACGATTTTTTTGCCGCTGACGTTAATCGTAGGATGGTACGGGATGAATTTTGAAATGCCGGAATATGCGTGGCGATACGGATATTTTTTCGTATGCCTGCTTTCTGTTGCCTGCATTGCGGGCATTATCATCTTTTTCAAGCGCAAGAAATGGTTCTGATGTACACCGAAAACGGACATTTGTAAATAAATTTGCGAAAAACTGTTGACAGAATGATTCTGCATGCTATAATGATTCTTGTGGAAGACACAAGATATGGTAAATGCGTTGATGAGGACAGTAGTCCTTTCCGAATGCCACAGAGAGGGATGTATTTTGCTGGGAGCATCCTGCTTTGGAAAGAGAACGAAAACCACCTCTGAGCGGCTTTAATACAGCCCGGTGACTCCGTTATCGTCGGAAATGAGTGGTTTAATCAGAACAATTAGGGTGGAACCGCGGGAGTAGATGCTCTCGTCCCTTTTCGTAGAGGAAAGTGGATGATGGGCTTTTTCTTTTGCCCAAAATTCTCTTTCAAGGAAAAATGTTCTAAAAAGGAGAGATAGCAATGAAGATTACACTGAAAGACGGCGTAGTAAAAGAGTTTGACAATGCGGTTTCCGTTCTGGAGATTGCAAAATCCATCAGCGAGGGTCTGGCAAGAAATGCCTGCGCAGGTATCGTTGACGGCGAAGTAAAGGATTTACGTTTTGTTGTGGATAAGGATGCAGAGGTTTCTATTTGCACATTTGAGGATGAAGCAGGGAAAATGGCATTCCGCCACACAGCATCTCATATTCTGGCACAGGCAGTAAAGCGTCTGTATCCCGAAGCAAAGATTGCAATCGGCCCTGCCATTGCAGACGGCTTCTATTATGACTTCGACAGAGAAAAGGCCTTCACACAGGAAGAGCTGGAAGCACTGGAAGTTGAAATGAAGAAGATTGCGAAGGAAGATATTCCTATCGAAAGATTTGAGCTGCCCAGAGCAGAAGCAATCAAATATATGGAAGAAAGAGAAGAACCCTACAAGGTAGAGCTGATTCAGGATTTGCCTGAGGATGCAGTTATTTCCTTCTATAAACAGGGGGACTTCACAGACCTGTGCGCAGGCCCTCACCTGATGAGCACAAAGACAGTAAAGGCAATCAAGCTGACCTCTGTTGCAGGCGCTTACTGGAGAGGCTCCGAAAAGAACAAAATGCTTTCCAGAATTTACGGTACTGCTTACCCCAAGGCATCCGAACTGGACGCATATCTGACAATGATGGAGGAAGCAAAGAAGCGTGACCACAGAAAGCTGGGCAAGGAACTGAAGCTGTTTGCACTGTTGGATGAAGGCCCCGGCTTCCCCTTCTTCCTGCCTAAGGGCATGGTGCTGAAGAACACACTGCTGGATTACTGGAGAGAAATCCACAAAAAAGCAGGCTATGTGGAAATTTCCACACCCATCATTCTGAACAGAGAGCTTTGGTACAGATCCGGTCACTGGGAACACTACAAAGATAACATGTATACAACAGTCATCGACGGCGAGGATTATGCGGTAAAACCCATGAACTGCCCCGGCGGGATGCTGGTTTATAAGCAGGATATGCACTCCTACAGAGATTTGCCTATGCGTGTGGCTGAAATCGGTCTGGTACACAGACACGAAAAGAGCGGCGCACTGCATGGCTTGATGCGTGTTCGCTGCTTCAACCAGGATGACGCACATATCTTCATGACAGAAGAACAGATTAAGGATGAAATTTCCGGCGTAATCAGCCTGATTGACGGTGTATATAAGCTGTTCGGCTTTAAATATCACATTGAATTGTCCACAAGACCCGAAGACAGCATGGGCTCTGACGAGGCTTGGGAAATTGCAACAGCAGGTCTGCAGAACGCACTGGATGAAAACGGCATTGAATATACCATCAATGAAGGCGATGGTGCATTCTACGGCCCTAAGATTGACTTCCATCTGGAGGACTCCATCGGCAGAACATGGCAGTGCGGTACAATTCAGCTGGATATGCAGATGCCCGAACGCTTTGAGCTGGAATACACAGCAGCAGACGGCACAAAGAAACGCCCTGTTATGATTCACCGCGTATGCTTCGGCTCTATTGAGCGTTTCATCGGTATTCTGATTGAGCATTTCGCAGGTCAGTTCCCCGTATGGCTGTCTCCTGTTCAGGTTAAGGTGCTGCCGATTTCCGAAAAATTTGCAGACTACGCAAAGAGTGTAGAGGATGCACTGGATGCAGCAGGTATTCGTGTGGAAACAGACAACCGCGCAGAAAAGATTGGCTACAAAATCAGAGAGGCAAGAAACGAAAGAGTACCTTACATCATCGTTGTGGGGGAAAAGGATCAGGAAGCAAACATGGTTTCCCTGCGTTCCAGAAAGAACGGCGAGGAAGGTCAGGTTGCTCTGGCAGATTTCATTGCAAGAATCAAGGAAGAAATCGATACAAAGGTTCTGGATTGATTTTTATAAGAAAAGAAACAAGGGTGGGGAAAAATCCCCACCCTGTTTTTAAAAATCCCGTAAAATCGGCAAAAAATATTTGACAATAGGGGATATACATGATATACTGCTTTAGTAAAACAAAGAAGAAGTTCCGCTTCTCACCTTATGGCATGGGCAAATAGGGTTAATACAGTATCCAAACAGAGGGTTGCTCTGTTTTTCTGTGTGCGGCGGATTCTTCCGGCGCTTTTCTTTTTTGGAAAGGTCGCTTGTGGACACAGTTTATTTGGGAGGTGCTTGACAATTACTGAATTGATGATTAACGAACAAATTAGGGACAAGGAAATCAGACTGATTGACGAAAACGGCGAACAGCTTGGTATCGTTTCTTCCAGAGAAGCCCAGAAAATCGCTGACGAAAGAAAGCTCGATCTGGTAAAGATCGCACCAACAGCGAAACCCCCCGTATGCCGCATTATGGACTACGGTAAATACAAATTCGATCAGGCAAAGAAAGAAAAAGAAGCCAGAAAGAAGCAGAAAACTGTTGATGTAAAGGAACTGCGTTTGTCCCCCAGCATCGATACACATGATGTTCAGGTAAAAGTCAAAAAAGCAAACGAATTTTTGAAGGACGGCGACAAGGTGAAAATCAGCATCCGTTTCAGAGGACGTGAAATCGGTCATTCCAAGGTTGGCATGCAGATCATGGAGGATTTTGCAAAGGCAACAGAGGAATTCGGCACGGTGGATAAGCAGCCGAAGATGGAGGGCAAGAGCCTGGTTATGTTCCTTGCACCAAAGAACTGATCCGCAAAGGCGGAAGGAAACTATCACAAAACATTTTTAGGAGGAAAATACAATGCCTAAGTTGAAAACAAAAAAAGCTGCTGCTAAAAGATTCAAAATTACCGGCACAGGTAAGCTGAAAAGAAACAAATCCAACACACAGCACATTCTTGGTAAAAAGTCCAGAAAGAGAAAAAGAAATCTGAGACATGCTACAACCGTAGACAGAACAGTAGAAAACAAGGTTAAAAAGACACTGCTGCCTTACGCATAATCAAGCATTCTTGGGACAGTTATTTTTCGAGTATAATTTATTAGGAGGACTTTACAATGGCAAGAGTAAAAGGCGCGCTGAACGCTAGAAAAAAACATAAAAAAGTACTGAAGCTGGCTAGAGGCTACCGTGGTGCCAGATCCAAACAGTACAGAGTAGCAAAACAGTCTGTAATGAAGGCAATGGCATTTGCTTTCGCAGGCAGAAAACAGACAAAGAGAGAATACAGAAGCCTGTGGATCGTAAGAATCAACGCAGCTGCAAGAATGAACGAAATTTCCTACAGCAAGCTGATTCATGGTCTGAAGGTTGCCGGTGTAAACATCAACAGAAAGATGCTGGCAGAACTGGCTGTATCCGATCCCGCTGCATTCACAAAGCTGACAGAAACAGCAAAGGCAGCTCTGTAATCGAAAAACAGAATTTAAAAAAAGGCTTTCGTCTATGATAGATGGAAGCCCTTTTTTATACGCAGGAAATGGGAGGCGTTTTATGGATGAAATATTGATAAAGGCGGGCGGCTTTCTGTTTATGATTGCGCTGGGGTTTGTACTGAAGCGTATCGGGCTTTTTTCTCTGGATGACAGCGGCTTTTTAAGCAAGCTCGTGCTGAAGGTTACACTGCCGATGGCGATTATCAAGAACTTTCAAGGGCTGGAACTGAACAGAAGCTATCTGATGGCGATTGGCATTGGCTTTGCGGTGAACTTTATTGCGATTGCCGTTGTGATGCTGCTGACGCGGAAAAAATCCCCCGCCCATCGGGCGTTTTATATCATCAATACGGCAGGGTTTAATATCGGGCTTTGCACACTGCCCTATATGTCCAGCTTTTTTGCGGCGGATGCGGTGGCATTGGTCTGCATGTTTGATGTCGGCAACGCAATTATGTGCTTTGGGATTACCTTCTCGATTGCGATGGTGATTTCCAAGGGGAGCGTGAACGGCAAGGAGATTTTGCGGACGCTTTTTTCCTCTATGCCGTTTGTGACCTATTTGGTGATGATTTTGCTTTGTGCGGCGCAAATCCATCTGCCACAGCCCGTCTACACGGTTGCAGGGATGATTGGACAGGCAAACTCCTTTCTTGCAATGCTTTTAATCGGGATTTTGTTTGAGCCGAAAATTAACCGCAGTGAGAGGAAGGACATGGCAGGTGTTTTCCTGCTGCGTATGGCTTTGGGAATTACATTTTCCCTGTTGATTTATCATTTCCTGCCTGTGCCGCTGCGGTATCGGCAGGTGCTGGCGATTATTGTTTTTTCGCCCATTTTGAGTGTTGCGCCGATTTATACGGAACGCTGCGGCTATAATCGTTCGGTGGCGGCGGTTTTAAATTCGCTGATGCTGCCCTTTAGCATGGTTGTGATGACGATTCTGCTGATGCTTTTGAAGGTGTATTAAAAGGAATTTGTTTATCAGCTATACTGATTGTTGTTATGGGAACAATCAATTTTACAAATAAAGAAAGCTGTGCTATGATAAGATTATCAGAAAGAGATGGGTTCCGGAACCTCCGATTCAAAGAAAGATTGAAAACAAAGGGAGGCATCATCTATGAAAAAAGCAGAAAAACAGGAATATGTAAGAGAAGTTGTAGCAGTGGGCGTTTTTGTGGTTGCGCTGTGCGCAGTTTGTGCATTTATGAACGGAACAGGCTATGTGCCTTTCAGCGTTGTATGTTAAAGAAGGAAAATCCGGTCATTTGAGGATATCAGGTGACCGGATTTTTTTATGTCTCGGATTCTGCGGAAGGGGAGAAAAATTCCTCTGCGGTTTCCGTAAAATATTTCATGGCAGGGGTAACCCATTTCTGCCTGTGATAAAAAATAAGCAGATCCATTTTGATATCAAAGCCTGCTACGGTAAAGAGAGCGAGATTTTTTTCTTGCAGGATAGGCAGGGTTGCATATTTGGGCAGGAAGGAGATGCCCATCTTTTTTTGCAGGAAATGCAGAATGATGGCAAAGCTGGAAATCTCCTGCGTATGATGAAAGGATGCACCGTGCTGGATTGCCAGTTCATCGAAAATCTGACGATAGTTGTTGTTTTTCTCGGTCAGAAGGATGGTTTCTTCCGTCAGCCGCTCAGGTGGTACGTTTTTTTGATTCGCCAGAGGATGCTCCGCAGAGGCGATAAAAGGAACGGCAACCGGGCGAGAAAATACGGTTTTCAGGGTAGGGTGATAGGCGGGACGATCGGCAAGGAAAATGATATCGAGATTGCCCTTTTCCAGTTGGTCATATAATTCCAGCGTCACGCCGATGATAATATCCAGATGCACCTGCGGACATTTTTTCAAATATTCTTCCAGAAGCAGGGGCAGAAAGGAGCTGGCGATAGATTCAATCGTGCCGATGCGCAGGGTGCCTGTAGGGGTGGTATTTTCGGAAACGGTTTCGATTGCTTCCGCTTCCAGCTGTACCATATCATTCGCATAGGAAAGAAAGGCGCGCCCCTTTTCGGAAAGCAGCACACGCTTGCCGATGCGGTCGAACAGATTGACACCCAATTCCTGCTCCAGCTGTTGAATTTGCAGGGTGATGGTGGATTGTGCATAGCCCAGAACCTCCGCCGCCTTGGAAAAGTTTTCAAATTCCGCTACCTTGATAAATGATTTGATATTTCTCAGTTCCATTGTAATCTTCTCCTTTTTTCTATCTTACAAGGAAAACGGGAAAAAGACAAGGTCAGAATATTTTATAGGACAAAAGGTTTTCGTTGAAAGTTTATCGGCGTTTGTAGTATAATGGAAGGACAGAAAGGGGACAGGTACATGATTGGTGAAAAAATAAAATTTATCCGGACGGAAAAGGGGATTACCGGAAAAGAGCTGGCAGAAAAGGCAGAGGTGACACCGGGATATATCTCACAGATTGAGCGTAATCTGATTAGTCCGTCGCTTTCCGTACTGATGCGGATTGCAGAGGTGCTGGAAATCCCCTTGGTTTCTTTATTTACAGAGGAAGAGGAGGAGCAGGTGACTGTCATCCGGAAGGATAAGCGCACAAAAATACAATTTGCTGATATCAACATGGAGTATCAGTTTGCGACACCCTACAGCAGGAATAAGAATATCTGCACGCAGATGGAGATGATTTGTTTGCGCCTTGGCCCGAAAAGCTGGGGCAGTACGATTGTGCAATATCACGAAGAAGCGGGAGAATGTACCCTGGTGCTGAAGGGAACATTGGAATATCATATCGGGGATACCGTTTATACCCTGAATGAGGGAGACAGTATTTATGTGCCGCCAAAGACGTATCATCAGCTGTATAATCCTACGGATGAAGACGTAGAAGCGGTGGCAACAATTTCGCCCGCCTATTATTAAAAAAATAATTTTGAAGCAGGAGACACATTTCAAATGAGATGTGTCTTTTTTAGCATTTATAAAAATTTAATTATTCTAAATAAATTTAAGTAGTTCTTATTGACAATAAGCGTTAAACTATATATAATATAGCTAAATAATTTAATGAGGACGGATACAAAAGAAAAAAGGCAACAGAAAAGGCACAAGAACCCCCTGACAGAAAAGATAGGAGGAAGGTCTATGAGTATTTTAACATCGAAAAGGTTTCAAAAGTATTTTGTTCCCGGCATTGTATTTCAGTCTTGCGTAATTGCCGGCGGCTACGGAACAGGGCGTGAACTGGTAGAGTACTTTATGGGGTACGGCCCGAAGGGTGGCTTGCTCGGCATGTGTATCGTATCTCTGCTGGTGTGGTCCCTTATCTGTGCGATATCCTTCATGTTTGCACAAATTTTCAAAAAATATGATTATAAGAGCTTTATGAAGGAGTTGATGGGCCCCGGCTGGGTTGTTTTTGAAATTGCTTACATCTGCTTTATTGTTATTGTATTGGCGGTTGTATCTGCTTCAGCCGGTTCGATTCTGCATGAATTATTTGGGCTGAACAAATGGATCGGGATTATCGGGATGTCTGTAGCAGTATTTGCATTGGTTATGAATGGTTCTTCCTTGATTGAAAAGGTTTTATCCTTATGGTCCTTTGTATTATACGGTGTATACATTCTGTTCCTGATTCTGGTATTCGCAAATTTCAGCGGACAGATTGGTCACAATATTGCATCCGTTCCTGTCACGGGGAATTGGGCAATCGGTGGTTTCCAGTATTCCTTCTACAATCTTGCGATTATCATTGCGGTTTTGTATACCATTAAACATAGTGATACACCAAAGGATGCAGCGATTGCCGGTGTTCTTTCCGGCTTTATTGGTATTTTGCCCGGGATCATTCTCTTTATCGCAATGTGTGGATTCTATCCTACGATTATCGAGCAGGAGCTGCCGGTTGACTATATTCTGACACAGATGAATATGCCTTGGCTGCGTTATATTTTCCAGATTGTACTGTTTGGTACGCTGATTGAAACAGGCTCCGGTCTGATTTATTCCATCACTGACCGTATCGCGGAGGCGTTTAAAAACAAAGGGCAGGAGGTGCCGAAATGGTCCACACCTGTGGTAGCAGTTATTTTGCTGGTAGGCACAACAGCAATTTCTTCCTTTGGTCTGACGGGGCTGATTGCGAAGGGATACGGTACATTGGCTTGGGTAATGTTCATTGTATATGTAATTCCCATTCTGACATTGGGTATTTACAAAATTTCAAAAGCTAAAAAAAATTAACGTGAAATGCTGAAAAGCGGTTGACAAATTTTTTTGGAGTTATATAATTAGTTCATGTTGTTTCTGTAAAAAAACATGAACAAAAAACAAAAGAGAAAATTGGTGAATTGGCCTAAAGTAAGGAGTGGTATTTATGGCATTGAATACAGAGAAATGTAATGCGTGGGTGGAAAGAGATAAAAAGGTTTTTGCGCCTACCCAGCATTTGTCCTATTATCCTATGGTAATCAAAAAGGTTGACCAGGATGTTATTTACGATGAAGATGATAACCAGTATATCGATTTCCTTTCCAGTGCATCTTCCCTGAATCTGGGCAGCTGCAATCCCATCATTACGGCGGCGGTAAAGGAACAGCTGGACAATTATTCTCAATATACGATTGCTTATACCTACGGCAGAAAGAGCATTGAATATGCGGAACGGCTGACTTCTGTTTACCCCGGTGGTGTGCCTGCAAAAATCGTTTTCGGCAACTGCGGTTCCGATGCGAATGATGCGGCAGTGAAATTTGCAAGAGCTTACACCGGCAGAAGCAAGATTATCACATTTATCAACGCATATCATGGCAGCACATACGGTTCTATTTCCATGTCCATGGTAACAACGCGTATGCGTGCAAAGATGGGTCCTATGCTGCCTGATATTTACTGCTTCCCGTTTTATGATGTATCCTATGATGATGAAACCTGCGAGAAGGAATGTATCGCAGATATCGAAAGAGCATTTGCAACCTATCTGCCTGCGGAGGAGGTTGCGGCAGTCATCATTGAGCCTGTGCAGGGCGATGCAGGGCTGTTGGCAGGGCATCCTATCTTTATGAAAAAGCTGTATGACCTGTGCAAAAAGAACGGTATCCTGTTTATTTCCGAGGAGGTTCAGCAGGGCTTCTATCGTACCGGCAAATTCTTTGGCATTGAGCATTATGATATCATCCCCGACGGTATCATCATGGGCAAATCCATCGGTGCAGGCTTCCCTCTGGGCGGCTTTATGGCAAAAGCAGAAATCATGGATTGTCTGCCTGCGCCTGCACACCTGTTCACACTGGGCGGCAATGCGACTGCCTGTGCAGCCGGCGTAGCGGCATTTGATTATTTGCAGTCTGACGAATTTCAGAAAATTCTGGCAGATAATACAAAGCTGCTGGAGGAATGTGTTGCTGACCTGCGTGCGACATTCCCCGATGTTATCACGGGCAGAAGGGGCATTGATATGTCCTGCGCACTGGTTGTGACAAAGAAGGACGAAAACGGCAATGACGTACCCGATGGCGACGGGACATTCAAGATTCTGTACAGAGCGTATGAAAGAGGCTTGCTGATTATTTCTCTGTCCGAAAATATTCTGCGTGTACAGCCCCCTCTGAACATCAGACCCGAAAATCTGAAAAAGGGCTTTGCAATTCTGAAGGATTCCATTCGGGATTATGTAAATGGAGATATTCCCGATTCTGTAATGGAATTCCGTGCAGGCTGGTAATCTGAAATAAAATAAAATAAAAAATAAAGTCGAAAAAAGCATCCGTAAGAAGGAAATTCCTTCATTTCGGATGCTTCTTTTTTTGATATTATTCGGTTTCGATCCAGTAATCTGTGCCGCTTAGACCGATATCGGCGGCGTGGAACACGGGATTTTTGCCTTCGCTTTTCTGATTCCGATAATCCACCAGAGCCTTGCAGGCGGTTTTTCCCATGATGAGACAGGAGGGGACGTTAATCAGTGCCATGATGCCCATGAGAACATCGGCTAAGTCCCAAGCAAGCCCTGCGGAGAACTGCGCGCCCATGAAGATGATGACTGCTGCCAAGAGGCGATAAAACAGCATGAAGGGCTTATTTTTGGTTGCCTTGGGGTAAAGATAGCTGATATTCATTTCGGCATAGAAATAATTGCCGACCAGCGTGGTGAAGGCAAAAAGCGTGAGGGCAACGGTGATGAAAACGCTGCCGGCGGGGCCGAAATTTGCGACCAGAGAATCCTGAATATAGGCGGCATTCATGGTATTTCCTGCGGCATCCACATAGGCGGAGGCATCCAGATTCGTACAGAGAATCATGAAGGCGGTGGAGGAGCAGATGAGGATAGTGTCGATAAAGACGGAGAGCATCTGCACCAGACCCTGCTTGGCAGGGTGGGAAACATCGGCAGAAGCGGCGGCATTCGGGGCAGAGCCGATGCCGGCTTCATTGGAATACAGACCGCGCTTGATGCCGTTCATCATTGCCGCACCAAGAAGACCGCCGAAGACGGATTTCGCGCTGAAGGCTTCGCGGAAGATGCGGACAAAGACGAGGGGCAGAGTCTGAATATGCAGGAGCACGATAATGACTGCTGCAAGAATATAAATACCTGCCATGATGGGGACGAGCACCTCTGTTACCTGAGAGATGCGCTTGCCGCCGCCCAGAATGACGATGCCTGCCAGAACGGCAACGATGGCACCGATATAGAGGGACGACCGCTCGCCCGGTACATAGACCTTGATGAAATCGGTCATATTGAAGGAAGCAAGGGCATTAAAGCCGCCCATATAGGTGAGGATGAGGGCAACGGCAAAGGCACCGCCCAGAAGCGGAGAGCCAAGCCCCTGTTTGATATAATAGGCCGGGCCGCCATAGGAGCCATGCTCGCCCTTTTTCTTATAAATCTGTGCGAGGGTGGATTCGATAAAGGCGGAGGCACTGCCGATGATGGCGATGAGCCACATCCAGAACACGGCACCTGCGCCGCCTGCAATGATAGCACCCGTTACGCCGACCACGTTGCCGGTTCCGACACGGGAGGCGGTGGAGACCATAAGCGCTTGAAAAGAGGAAATGGATTCTCTGTCCTCCCTTTTTTCCGCGATGACGCGAATCGATTCTCCAAACAGGCGGAACTGGATAAAGCCTGTTTTTATGGTGAAATAAAGACCTGCTGCGATGAGCAGGGCAATCAAAATATAGCTATACAAAAAGCTGCTGATTAAGCTGATAATATTTGCAAATGCTTCCATAGAATACTCCTTTCAAAAAAATACTCCTACTATATTAAAGGAAAGAAGGCGTTTCGTCAAATAAGTATGAAAAAAAGAACAGAGCCGGAGAGGAGGTGGGGTTAATATCTCTGAAAGCGGGTGATTTTATTCATTTGCATACGAAATGTTTTTGTGATACGGAAAAATGTTTGCAGAAAAAAGACAAAAACTATTGACAAGCAAAATTTTCCTGTTAAAATCTTTATTATCACGAAAAAATAGTGACGAAGGTTTTAAAGGTAAATTGTGTACGGAGGATACAAAATATGGAGCAAGCAGTTAGAAAAATCGCCTTACTGGGCATGGGCACTGTTGGCGGTGGCGTATATGAAATTATTGAAAGACAGAAAGAGGAAATGCCCTTTAAAATTGGGGCGGCACTGGAGGTTGTGAAGGTTCTGGTGCGGAATAAGGCAAAATATGCGGACAGGATACCTGCCGAAAAGCTGACGGATGTCTGGGAGGATGTTATCGGCGATGACAGCATTGACATTGTGGTTGAGGTGATGGGCGGTATTGAGCCTGCGCGTACATACATTAAGGCGGCATTGGAAAAGGGCAAGCATGTTGTGACAGCCAATAAGGACCTGATGGCAATGCACGGACATGAGCTGCTGGAGCTGGCAGGAGAGCACCACTGCGATTTGCTGTTTGAAGCGGCAGTGGCAGGCGGAATTCCCATTATTCGCCCGCTGAAGCAGTGCCTGGCAGGCAATAATATTACAGAAATCATGGGTATTATCAACGGGACAACAAACTTCATTCTGACAAAGATGAAGGAGGATGGCATGGACTTCGGCGAGGCTTTGCAGCTGGCAACGGATTTAGGCTATGCCGAGGCAGACCCTACGGCGGATATTGAGGGCTACGATGCCGGCAGAAAGCTTGCTATTATGGCCTCTATCGCGTTCCATACATCGGTTACCTTTGATGATGTTTTTACGGAAGGGATTACGAAAATTACAGCGAAGGATATGCGCTATGCAAAGGAAATGGGCTGCAGCATCAAGCTTCTGGGGATTGCGAAGAATACGGAAACGGGCATTGAGGTAAAGGTACATCCGACCATGATTCCTGAGAACCACCCCTTGGCAGCGGTCAATGATTCCTTTAATGCCGTATTTGTACATGGGGATGCGGTGGATGATGCGATGTTTTACGGACGCGGTGCAGGAGCCTTGCCGACCGGCAGTGCTGTTGTGGGCGATATTATGGATGTGGCGCGCAACATGCTGTTCCACTGCAACGGACGCATTGGGTGCAGCTGCTACAAGAACCTGCCAATCAAGCAGATTGGCGATACAACCAGCAGATATTACATCCGCATGAGACTGGAGGACAGAGCAGGTACATTGGCGGCAATGGCAGGTGTTTTTGCGGAAAATGATGCGAGCATTGCGATTCTTTTGCAGAAGGAAACGATTGAAAACGATGCGGAAATCGTTGTGGTAACACATGAGGTGGCGGAAAAGAAATTTATGGATGCCATCAAAAAATTCTCCTCTATGGAAATGGTAAAGGAAATTTCTTCCATTATTCGCGTGTATGCACTTGGAAACGTATAATTTTTAGAAAAGACAGACAAATAGTCTGTCTTTTTCTGTCTGAATTTGTTAAGAATGATGAATGGCATTTCTTTTCTTGGGATGTTATGATATAACCTGTGAAGAAAAGAGGGGGAAAAAGAAACATGAAGTATTTTACAAAAGAATGGTACGAAGCGTGTCAGGCTGCCGATTGGTGTTTGAATATGGCAGTTTCCAAGAATGCGGAGGAATTTTCCGAGGAATACTATAAGGATTTGTATACACGCCGCCGCCGTGCCTTTGTGAAACAGATGAAGGAAGAAGAAGGAGAAGCCTTTGACAAAATTGCGGCTGAGGTTGCATTTATGAAGCATCATGAGGAAACCGTAAAGCGCATGGAGAGGATTCTGCCCATCGAAATTAAGGCTGCGGTTGCGGATATGCGCGTGCTGGCACTGGACATTGCGACAAAAGAGGTGCGCCATCAGCTGAAAGCATGGTGCGAGGAGCAGAAAAAGCTTGCAGACGCAAAGGAGGCAGAATATGCCGTAGACAGCACGAAGGAGAGCAGTGAGACCTTCGCAGGCTGCGAGCTGACGGGGGTGGAAATGAAGGAAACGACATTGACGCTGACGCTGAAGGGCAATGTGAAAAAGGCTGTTTTTAAAAATTATAAAATTCTGAAGCAGGAAGGCTATCTTCTGGGGGCAAAATGGCTGAAAGAGGAGGCTTATACTGTGGAGGGCGGCAAGGAATACCATATCTTGCTCAGAAAAAGCAACGGTACACTTGGGTATCTGACGATTTTTGCGGAGCAGCTTACAATTTTAAAATAAAGACAGAAAAAGGCGGACAAACTGTCCGCCTTATTTTTATTCGTTCATAACGAATGCAATCATTTCCATATCTTCATCGGTATTGTTTTCCATGGCATGCCATTGACCAACCTTGATGGAGCAGACATCGCCGGGATGTACCTCTGTTTTTGTGCCGTCGTTATCCACGAAGGTACCAACACCATTGAGGATGTAATAGGGCTCTGTATTGCCGACATGCTGATGCCAGCCAATGGAGCTATGAGGCTTTACGATGACGCGGGCGAACATGGTGCCATGCCCCATCAGATCCTCGCCTTCCAGAATGTGATGGATTTCTACACTGCCCTTGCCATCTCTCAGACCTTCTACGGTAACAACTCTCTCTTTTTTAATCATGATGATTCTCCTCTCTTTTCATAAAGCTTTCGGCGGCGACAACGCCCGATAAATCAAAGGTTGGGGTATATTCCCCAGTTGCCGAAGATCGTTTTTGCATAAAACCGTTTTTTAAGCCGATTTCAAAAAAATAATCAATTACCTTTTCATATTCAAAGGTAGTCAGTTTGCGGGAAAGTGCCTTGATTTCCTTTGCACGATACAGGGGCGTATACTGGCTCATGAGAGAAACAAGAGTTTCTTCGCCGAGGGATGCCCGCACCCAGTCGAGAATTCGCATGCTGTCGCGATATTGCCCGGGCAATATCAGATGACGCAGAAGCAGCCCCTTTTGCAGGAGACCCTCTGCATCAAAAACATCCTGCGGCACCTGCCTGCGCATTTCCAAAATGGCAGCTGCGGCGGTTTCTCTGTAGTGCGGCGCATGGGAATAGGAAACGCCGAGGTCATTGTTCCAATATTTAAAATCGGGCAGATAGATATCCACCAAGCCATCCAGCATGCGTAAGCCTGTCAGGGATTCGTAGCCGTTGGAATTATAGACAACGGGAATCCGCAGACCCTGCGCTCTTGCCGATTCCAAAGCCTTTGCCACCTGCGGAATAAACTGCACCGCGGAAACCAGATTGATATTATGAAAGCCTCTTTCCTGCTGTTCCAGAAAAATCTCCGCCAGACGGAGGATGCTGACTTCTTGCCCGAAGCCCTCCTGACTGATGGTATGATTCTGGCAGAAGACACAGCCTAGATTGCAATGGCTGAAAAAGATTGTGCCGGAGCCTTTTGTGCCGCTGATGGGCGGTTCTTCCCACAGATGTCCGCTGACAAGAGCAACCTTCGGCAGGAGGGGGGCATGACACCACCCTGCTTTGCCTGCGGTGCGGTTAATGCCGCAGCCTCTGGGGCAGATTTCGCAATGGGATAACGCGGTTTTCATTTTTTCCATAGCAAGTACACCTCTGTCTTTCTTATTGTGATTGTATCATAGGGGAACGGAAAAAGACAACTGTTTTTCGACAGAAGAACGAAAGAGATGTTTTTTGAGAACGACATTGCCAGAGATTCCCCTTTGCTTTTTCGACAAAAAGATGCTATCCTATGGTCTGTAACAGGTGATAGGAGATAAGCAGAAGCGAAGGAGCATGGGGAGGAAACGAGCATGAGAGAATATCAGACAGGTATGAGAGAAGAACGGGTTCTTTCTAAGGTTGTTTGCAATGGCTGCGGCAGGGAAATCCCCTTGAGGGGGGCGGACTATTTCCATGCGGAAAAAACATGGGGATATTTTTCCGAGCAGGATGGCAGGCAGGATGCCTTTGATCTTTGCGAGGAATGTTATCGGAAAATGACGGAAGGGTTTCGGATTAAAATAGAAGAAAAATAGCAACAGCAGATTTTGGCGTTCATCGGATGGATGGACGCTTTTTTGTTTGGAGAAAACAGGGAAATTTTCAGGTTGACAAAGTGTTACGGTGTGTAATAAAATAAAATTACAAAATGTAACAGAAAGGGGAAGAAACGATGGACGAGAAAATGCGTATTTCCAATGCGGAAATGAAGGTTATGAATCAAATCTGGAAAGCGGAGGAGATGGTAACGGTGCCGGAGGTGCTGGAAATTCTGAAGAAGGAGGGCGAGGAATGGACCTATCCGACCGTAGCAACCTTTTTAAGACGGCTGACGGCGAAGGAGATTTTAGGGGTAACGAAGAAGGGAAACAAGCTTTGTTATTTCCCTTTGGTAAGCAAAGAACAGTATGAAAAAAAAGAAGCGGAGGGGTTTGTGGAGAGTAAATTCGGCGGCTCTCTGAAGAATTTTCTGGTTGCTTTTCGGGGCAGTGATAAAATCGGCAAAAATGACATGAAGGATTTGAGGGCGTGGTTGGATGAACTTGATGATTGAGCGTGCATTTATGATAGCTTTACTGCTGTCCGTCAGCGGGTTTGTATTCTGTGCGATATTCCTGCCCTTTGAGAGGCTGGCATATCGATGGACTTCCGCAAGGACGATGGCGACAATCAACACAATCGCATTGCTTTCGTTTGTGATACCGCTGTATTTTGTGGTTTCTATCAAGGATGGCAGTGAGAAGGCGTTTCGTGAGATGCATTTACTGGTGTATCCGGAGAACAGTGGCTTTGACAGCTTTGTATTCGGTGTGCGCGAACGCATACACATGGAATACTTTGCGACAATCTGGCTGATTGGGGGAATTATTTTCTTCCTTTATTATGCGTGGAGCTATATTCGTCTGCTGCGGGTAGTCAGAAAATCCATGTTTGCGGTGCAGGAGGATATATGGCATGGCATATTCTGCGAGATAAAAGGGGAAAGGCGTATTGCAGATGTGCGCCTTGTCGGGTGCTGCAATATTGCTACGCCATGCACGATTGGCGTAAGAAAGAAATATATCGCGATTCCTGCCTATATGCTTACCGGTTTTGATGCAGAGGAAATCAGATTTATCCTTGCACATGAATGGTATCATGTGGTGCATCGGGATTTGCTGCGTAAGCTGCTGGGATTGTTTTTGAATTGCCTGAACTGGTTTAACCCGTTGTATTATCTGCTGCGGAAGAATCTTTCAGAATGGACGGAGGCAGCCTGTGACGAGGAAGTCACAAGGAATTTTACGAAGGGACAAAGGCGGAAATACTGCGAACTGATGATTAAGATACTGGAACTGGAGCAGAGTAGATACGGGGAGGAACTCTGTAGCGTTGGGTTTATGGGGGCAAGCATCAACAGCTATAAAAGCAGAATGATAAAAATTATGAAAAGAAATAGCAGGAACAGCAGGGCAGGAAGAACGGCAGTGCTTGCCGTGGCACTGGGGATACTGCTTTTCAGCAACGCGGTTGCGAAGGAGGCGGATGTACCGGTGAATATGCTGTTTTCGAGGAATGTCAAATTTGCAGAGAGGGGACAGTTTGAAGTAGTGAAAGTAGACAAAATATCATGATATGTGAACATTTTTAAAATAATAAATATGTATTGTGATGCAAAATAAGAGGAAGCGAAAAAATTTATCAGATTACCGAAAAACGATGTCAAACAAGCGTCGAAATCGAGAAAGAATTGTGAAGGATTGCAGATTGACACGGAAAAACGCAGATTATATAATGTAAAAAAATACAGTAGAAAAAAATATAGTCGAAAAAGGGTGAAGCGAAGTGAAGGTACAAAAGAATTATTTATCTCCAAAGGAATATGAAATTATGACGATTTTCTGGAGCATGGACAAACCGCTGACGGCATCGGAAATCCTACAGCACAGAAAAGAGGGCACATGGGCGGCGAATTCCATTCATCCTCTGCTGAATAAGCTGTTGGAGAACGGGTATATTGTGGTCTGCGGTTCGCAGAGGGTGGCGAAGGTGAACAGCCGTTTATATGAGGCGAAGGTGAGCCTTTCCGATTACATCACGAATCAGGTTTCGGAGGTTTTTGAAAATGAGACGAACAAGTTCAATGTTTCCTCCTTTTTATCCGGACTGATGGGCGGCGATGAGGAAAAGGACGAGAAAATTATTTCCGAACTGGAAAACTGGTTGGACGATTACAGCAAAAAGAGTGTATAAATAGGGGAGACGTATGATTTTCGTTACGAGATATTCATTCATTACGGCAATTCTGCTCAGCAATCTGTTTTTTCTGTTTTTTATAGGCTTATCCAGAAGCAACAGGGTGTTGCTGCGGATTCCGTTACGGGTATTTGCGTTGCTGGGGGCGGCGTTGCTGGTGAAGCTTCTATTCCCGATAGAGGTGGAAAGCACAATAGAAATCAGTTCCTTTCAGATTTATCCTGCGATTATCGCGTTTCTGGGAAAAAAGCTGTTTACGATTGGCGGCTTTGTGGTGCAGGTGCGGTGGCTGCTGCTTGCGGTCTGGATGACGGGGACGGTCTGCATTGCGTGGAGCAGGATTCGTTTTTACAGACAGCTGGTTCGCAGGTTTGGACATCTGCCGAGCATCTGCGACGAAAGCTATCTGAAAATTCTGGAGGAGGTCAAGCGGGAGAACGGGTATGCATTTGAAACAACGGTGATTGTGGATAAAAATATCCGAACGATACTGGAATTCGGCTATTTCAGGCAGATTATCTTCCTGCCGAAGGCGGCATATACCGAGGGTGAGCTGCGGTACATTTTCCTGCACGAACTGGAGCATTTCGCAAATAAGACAAACTGGATGAAGCTGATTGTTATGGTATTGGAGTGCATTTTCTGGTGGAATCCGTTGGTGTATCTGTTCAGAGATGCCTGCGCGCAGCTGCTTGAGGTATACTGCGACTCCTGCGTGAGCAGAAAGCTGAACAAACAGGAGAAGGTCGATTATCTGGGGTGTCTGCTGCAGGAAATGAAACGGGAGCGCGCTGTCTGCCGTAGCTACCCGTTCGGCAGTCAGTTTTTCCGACAGGCGAATCTGAAACAGCGGTTTGCGGTGATGATGCAGTTTGAAAGGGACAGAAAAATTGAAAAATGTATTTATTTTATGATTTTTGCACTGCTTTTCCTTTCTTATAGTATCGTGCTGCAGCCGGAATATAGACCGCCGGGGCTGAATCTTGATTATATCTATACAACAGATTATATCATAAAGCATGGAGAAGATGGCGTATACACGCTTTATATAGAGGATGAACCGGAAATGATATTTATGTCTGTGGAGGAAATCGAACATCTGGGATTGCATTACGATGCGCAGAATGACGAGAAATGAGAAACGATGACGGAGGTGGAATCACATGAACAGGAATCGAATCATCAAGGTTATTTTAGGTGTGCTGATGGTGCTTCTGGTTGTATGGTTTTGCGTGTTATCTTATCAGGACGGCTATGCGCGGGACTACGGCATTTATCGGAGCCGGACATTGCTGCTTATGGCGGTGGTTTTGCTGCTTTGCTGTGTGGTTTTGTTTTTCTATGGCAGCTTTTTCTGCAAAAAGGGAATCGGAAAGGTGCAAATCTGCAATTTCGTTTTTCTGATTCTGGCAGTTGCGAGTCTGGGGCTGTGGGGGAACAGTGCCGCGACAAAGGATGAGGATGCAGAGGTGAAGGCGGTGCTGAAAGACTATATCAAAGAGGAAATGGACGGCAAGGTGCTATTTCTGAATCTGACAGAGGTGCCGCGGTCGTTTTATCAGAATCCTTCTGCGGATGCGCCTTACTATGATGCGCAGGATTATGACTGGCGTTACTATAATGTGAGCTTCTATTATGAGGATCAGCAGGATAAAGAGGCTTCGGGGGATTATCATTGGAATGCTTATATGGTGAAGGAGGATGCAGAAGCGGCATGGAAGGTGGTGTCACTGGGGGAATCGTAAGCGTGGACAGGTGAGAAATGCTATATAGAAATGGAGGGAATGCAGATGAAAAAACAGATTGGTTTGCTTCTTGGAGTTTTACTGCTGATTGGTGCAACGGGGTGCGGAAAGGAACCGCAGAAGCAGGACATGACCGGGGCATACAATGTATATGAAGGCTATCTGACGGTTAAGGATAATCAGCTGATTGTTGATGAGATTAAGTATATTGATTTAGCAGATAAGTATTGGATAGATTCTTTAAACTTAACAGAGGAAGATATGCTGAATGGATACTATATCTATAATCCTTCGGATGAGAAACTCACATTCACATTAAATGACGAAACAAGATACGATTTTTATGATACAGGTGCTTTATTTATTTCGGAAGATAATGAAACCCGTATGTATACAACACAAGAGGTATCTGAGTTTCTGAAGAAATTTGATGCGGGAAATGGAGAGCTTGGGAAAACACCTTTTGAAATACAGGCGCTTGAAGATGGCAGGGTGATTTCTATCAGAGAGATTTTTATCAATTAAAACGATGATCGAAATTGCATGAGGTAAATTTTGATAAAGAAAAAGGGGACAGGGATATGAAGAAAAGAAAAATGATTCTGAGCGTGATGCTTCTATTATCTATCACAACGGGCTGTGCGGCGGGAGAGGCGAAGGCACTTTCTGACAGCAAAGGTCGCATGAGTCTCTCTCAGCAGATTGCGAAATGCAACAGCAAGGAAAGCGCAATTTTCGTTGCGGAGAACGGCATAGAGAAGATATTCGGGGCGAACAAATACGCTCTGGCAGGGGACGCATCCTATAATCAGGACAGCAGTATTCAGCCGGATGGTTGGTTTGTGCAGCTTTATGACGAGGATTGGGATTATGCCGTCTGGATTACGGAGGACAAGAACCGCATCCACTTTGTCAGAGGCGGCGAAGCGTATCCGTTGGAGTTTATTTCTGCGCAGGAGATGAAGGAAATCATCGAGAGTGAGGAAATACTGGATTCTGCCAAGGCACTGGTTGCGGAGCAGCTGGGGGATGACAGGGAAATCAGAGATGCGTATTTTGATAATACGGAGGAAGGCGCACCGCATAATTCCGTGGATGTGACGCTTGTGATGGAGGATGGGCATATTTACATGCTGACGTTCTATAAGGATGGCACACTGCGGTCTCTATTATATCTGGAATAGTTAAGTCGAAATCAGGATTTCGACTTGTTTAGACAGACGAATAAACCGTAGGTTCCATCGGCTAAAAGCCTTGAAACCTACGGTTTTCCTCGTCGGAAATGAATTCCTCCTGCGGATTCCATTTGGGAAACTGCTTACCACCCAAGAAGGGGTGGCAGGCAAAGCCTGCTTTGCGTAGCAAGTAATGAACGGATTGTTTCCCAAACCCTTCCGCAATATAAATTTTATTGAGGTGTTGGAGAAATCCAACACCTTTTTATGTACTTTAACGCCAGTTGAAGGTAGCCATGCCGTAGATATAGATGAAGGCAATCAGCCCCGGCAGGACAAAGCGGAAAATCGGCTTCATCCAAGGGCGCACCTTCAGACCCTTACCGCTATTTGCTTCTGCAAGGAAGTTATCCCAGCCCCAGCCGAACTTATTACAGCAGAAGAGAGCAAGCACCAGAGAGCCAAGCGGCAAAATATTATTGGAAACAAAGAAGTCCCAGAAATCCAGCCATGTTGTACCTTCTGCGAAGGGCTGAAAATGAATGATGCTGAAGCCCAGCGCCGTTGTCAGCGCGAGCAGGAAGATGCCGATGCCGCAGATGACGCTGCCCTTAGGACGAGACCAGCCTGTCAGCTCACGAATCATGGCGAGGATATTTTCGCATACGCCGAGTACCGTGGACAATGCCGCGAATACCATGAACAGGAAGAACAGGGAGCCCCAGACACGACCGCCGGGCATGTTATTGAAAACAGCCGCCATGGTATCAAACAGCAGACTGGGTCCTGCGGTTACTTCGAGGTTATAGGTGAAGCAGGCAGGGAAGATGATTACGCCTGCGAGGAAGGCAACCAGAGAATCCAGAAGAATGACATGGATTGCTTCGCCCATCAGGGAGCGTTCCTTGCCGATATAGCTGCCGAAAATTGCCATGCCGCCCATACCTGTGGACAGGGTGAAGAACGCCTGATTCATTGCACCAACCACAACGGAGCCTTTGATTTTGGAAAAATCGGGCTTGAGGTAGAAGCTCATCCCTTTGCCGGCACCGCCCAGAAGCAGGCTATGTACTGCCAGCGCGAGCATCAGCACCAGAAGGGCAGACATCATATATTTTGTGACACGTTCCAGACCGCCCTGCAAATTGAAGGAAAGAATAAAGAACGCAACAACCAATGTAATCAGCAGGAACAGCACATTGACCGATGGTGAGGATATCATGGCACCGAAGCCGAGGCTCGCATGGTTCCCGGTGAGGAATCGGAAGAAATAATAGATAATCCAACCGCTGACAACGGTGTAAAATGCCATCAGAGCGATATTCCCTGCCAGACAGAACCAGCCGAAGATGCCCCATTTCTGTCCGGGCTTTTCCAGCTTTTTATACATGAAAAGAGGGCTTGCCTGCGCTGCTCTCCCGATGGAAAATTCCAGAACAAGCGCGGGAATCCCCAGAAGAATCAGACAGAGAATATAGACCAGCATGAAGCTGCCGCCGCCATTTTGTCCACACATCCATGGAAATTTCCAGACATTCCCGCAGCCAATGGCACAGCCTGCGGAAAGCATGATGAAGCCCAAACGGCTTCCGAGTTGTTCACGTTTCACGAGAGAATACCCCTTTCCTTTACACGATCCTGTCTGCTTTGCAAAGAACAGGACATTTTTTGTTCTTGTTTTCATGAAAAATTGATAATACATCCATAAAGAATATTATATAAAAAAACATAATATTTGTAAAATTGATTGTTTTGCTGTATACTAACGAAAAAATCGTTTATATCAAAAGGGGTGTTACAATGAATACCAACAGCTTGAAAACGTTCATTGCCGTTTGCGAGCATGCGGGCTTTTCTGCGGCAGCAAAGGAATTGGGCTATACGCAGTCTACGGTTTCCTCGCAGATTAAGCAGCTGGAGGCAGAATTGCAGGTGCGGCTGTTTGACCGCTATTATCACAGAGTCAGCCTGACAGAGGAGGGGATTCTGGTCTTACAACAGGCGCGAAATATCCTCAATGCGCAGGAAAAAATGCTGGCATCCCTGAAATTCGGGGAACGGATTGAGGGAGAGATTCGCCTTGCGATGTCAAGCTCCATCTGCAATCGCTATTTTAAAGAGGATTTTTTGCAGTTTCGCCGTAAATATCCGGGGATACGGGCGGAAATCAAGGAGGGCGGTACGGAGCAGATGTTTGATATGCTGCGGAGAAATGAGGCGGATATTGTATTCACATTGGACAGGCATATTTATGATTCCGATTTTATCATCTGCGCGGAGCAGGAGGAGCAGGCGCACTTCATCGCGGCGACAGATCATCCCCTTGCGAAGCGGCGGCTGACGTTGCAGGAATTATGCGGAAATGAATTTGTGCTGACGGAGCGAAAAATGAGCTATCGTGCCATTCTGGATGAAGCACTTGCGTCCAAATCCATGGAAATTCGTCCGATTCTGGAAATTGGGAATCCGATTCAGATTTGCGAGTTGGTGAAAAAAAGCAATCTGCTCTCCTTTCTGCCGGATTTCGTTACGGAGGACTATGTGCGGACGGGGCAGGTGACACGATTGCCGGTGGAGGACTCCATGGAGACAGTCTGGACACAGCTTCTGATTCATAAAAATAAGTGGCGTTCCCCTGCCATTCACGCATTTCTTGATTTTTATAAGGATGTCATGCAAAAGAACAGCATTTTGACTGAAAAATAGCAGAATAGCGGAGAAATAAAGGTAGGAAAATCGAATTATCTGTGATATAATGGCAAGAAAACTTTTGAAATGCTTTAAAATAAGAACAATACAAAAGAAAAAAGGGGGAAAAACATGGCAGACAAAATTAAGGAATTATTGGAAAAAAACGGACAGATGATTATTGACGGATCGATGTCCACGGCGCTGGAGCAAATGGGAGCAAATTTAAACTGTAACCTTTGGACGGCACGCGCATTGGTGGATACACCGGAGCTGGTCAAAAAGGTACATACGGACTATTTCAAGGCGGGTGCGGATTGCGGCATTACCTGCAGCTATCAGGCAACGATTCCCGGCTTGATGGAAAACGGCTTTACCCATGACGAAGCGGCAGAAATTGTTGCGAACAGCGTAAAGCTGTTTTTAGAAGCAAGAGAGGAATGGTGGAATGCGGAGGGCAAGGCGCAGGGGCGCGTGTATCCTCTTTGTCTGGCAGGAATCGGGCCTTACGGCGCATATCTTGCGGATGGTTCGGAATACCGCGGGAATTATGGCGTATCCGATGAAGCCCTGCGTACATTTCATAAGGAAAGAATGGAGATTCTCTGGAACGCAGGCGCAGATATTCTCCTGATTGAAACACAGCCCTCTTTGCAGGAGGCTCTGATTGAAGCGGAAATTGCAGAGGAGATGGGAGCGGATTACTGGATTAGCTTTTCCTGCAAGGACGGGCATCATATTCATGAGGGCAACACCATTGCGGAATGTGCAAGGGTGCTTTCCGAGAACCATCCCGGACTGAAAATGGTTGGCGTGAACTGCTCCAAGCCGGAGCATATCGTAAGCCTGATTCGGGATATCAAGCAGGAAACGAATTTGCCTGTCGGCGTATATCCCAACAGCGGCGATATTTATGATCCCACCACAAAAACATGGGAAAAGGTCGGCGGCGGTGCGAGCTTTGAGGAAAATGCGCTTTCCTATTTTGAAGCAGGCGCAGATGCGGTCGGCGGCTGCTGTACCACAACCTGCACCCACATCGAACAGGTTGTGAAGGCGCGGGATGCGTTTCGCGCGCAGGCAGTATCAACAAAAGATAAAAACGAAAGATAACAGAAAGGAATTATAAATATGCAGTCAATTGTAGATTTTCTTTATATGGTGGATGACATGCTCTGGGGAACACCCATGGTTGTTATCGTTCTGGGTACGGGCATTTTCCTGTCCCTTCGGTTTGGCTTCAGCTATCAGCGAAAGCTGAAATTTAACATAAAAAATACCTTTGGCAATATGACCTCCGCAGGCGAGGGCGTGGGTACGGTATCCAGCTTCCGCGCGGCTTGTACGGGGCTTGCGAATACGGTCGGCACGGGGAATATCAGCGGCGTTGCAACGGCAATCGTAAGCGGCGGCCCGGGCGCACTTGTCTGGATGTGGGTTTCCGCATTTTTCGGGATGTCTACAAAGGCATGCGAAATCATTCTTGGTCAGCGCTACAGAGAGCATTACAAAAACTCCATGGATGAATATGTCTGCGACCGTTCCTTCGTCATGAAAAACGCGTTTGGCTGGAAAAGGGGTGCCATTGTGCTTGCGGTTTTTGCCTTTGTGCTTGGCCCCTGGACCTGTTGCGTACAGACAGAGGCAGTAACCAGCTCCATGCAGCAGGCCTTCGGCGTGACACCTCTCATCAGCGTGACAATCATCGGTGTTACCTGTATTGTTACGATTTTCGGCGGTCTGAAAAGAATTTCTGAGGTTATGAGCAAGGCGGTTCCTATTATGGCGGTGCTTTATATTCTGATGGGGCTTGGCGTAATCATTCTGAATATCAAGCAGGTTCCTGCGGCGGTTGCTCTTGTGTTTGAATCTGCATTTTCTCCTACGGCGGCTGTGGGCGGCTTTGCCGGCGCAACGGTAAGAGATGCGGTGAAATACGGCGTGGCGCGTGGGATTTATTCCAATGATGCAGGTACCGGTTACGGTATCATTGCGCATGCACCGGCAATCACAGATCATCCGGTGCGCCAGTCTGTATGGGGCTGGGGTGAAATTACACTGGATACACTCATCATCTGCTCCATTACGGCGTTTACCATCATTATCACAGGCTCTTATTTCCAAAGTGATGCGACATCCGGCGCGCTGACAACGATTGCCTTCGGCATGGCGTATGGGCATGTCGGCGCGAAGCTGACCGCGATTGCAATCGCTGTTTTCGCATGGACAACCATCATCGGGATGTACTATACCTGTGAAAAATCTGTAAACTATGCCTTTGGCGATACCGAAAGAAATAAAAAAGCAATACCGATTTATATTATTTACTATATGCTGCCCTGTGTGATTTTCTATAACATTGAGGCGGATGTGCTCTGGGCACTGACAGATATTCTTTCTGCCTGCTATGTAGCACTTACTATCTTCTTTATTTATGCAAAGCACAAGGTTATTTTTGCACTCTTTGATGATTTCTGGAAGAGATTCCTGCCTGCGAAGGAAAGAGGGGAAAATCCTCCTGTTGTTTCCTTCGACTGCGCACTGGAAGGAGAAGGTGCAAAAGCAACAAAATAACAGGATAAAATTTGGCGTGTTTGATACACGCCTTTTTTTATGCAAAAAAAGTCCCTGCCATGGCAGGGACAAAAATGTGTGGAATGGATGCTTTTTATGCGTCACAGTCCTCTCTGCTTCTGCGTGTATCGCAGTCGTCACCGAAAACCGTGCCGAAGCCGCAGCAGGAACGGGGCTTTGCGGTGGGAGAAAAGAGGTCTAAGGGGAAACGGATATCCTCAAAGCCGTTGCAGGGGTCACTGTTTGTGGCATTTGTAGTACAGCGCTCGGGGACACATCTGCCCAAAGAATTTACCATGATATTGACTGTACGGAACAGCTTTACAATCGTAAACAGCCCGATGGTTACATTAACTGCAATGGGTGCGCCGAGAGCAGCATCGCCGCTGCTTTGGGAGGAATCGCAGTCGCAGGAATGACAGGGATTGCAGGAATGGCAGGGATTGCAGGTGTTACAGCCGGGGAAACGCAGCTCTGCATTCAGCGCAACTGCTTTCCCCTCCGCAATGATGAACGGTCCGCCCTTGGATGCGGCATTCTCGAACTGATCGGTTACGGTGGTCACATCTGCCTCGGTAGAGCCGAAGAGCGTTACGCGCAAATGATGGCTGTTGGTGGCATCAATCGTCCCGATAAAACAGCCGTCGGCGCGGCGAAACTCCAGTGTATAATTGAATACATATTTCAGCTCGATATCCCAGCAGCCCTTTTGCAGCGGATTTGGCCGTTTCCGCAGAATTTCAATGCGGGTCAGGTCTAAATCGCGGATGGTTACATCGGCGGCGTTGCAGGGAGGAATGATGATATCACCCTCGCAGAGCATATCGTTGCAGCTGGGGGTTTCGCTCCTTGCGGCACGAGCGGGGCCCAGAATACTGCTGCCCAAGCATTTCTGGATGCGGCACTGGTCGAAAATCTTCTGCACGATGATACAGGTTTCCTCGTTCCGCCCGTTGCTTTCGTTGCTGCCGTTTCCGCAGAAATTGCAGCTTCTTGCACTTAAATCAGCCTTGGAATCAAATTCAAAAGCGCCCATAAGACAGCCTCCTTTAAAGTTGTGGTTTCTTTTAACATAGTATGAAAGACGAAGGAAAGCGTGACCGTATGCAGGAAAGAAGGATTGTTTTCTTGCGGAAACAATGCTATAATGAAATTTAATGAATCATATAAATTTCACTTAGAAGTGTGAGGAATCGAAATGAAACGATTGATGGATATTCATACCCACGCCGTTGCAAGCGGGCATGCCTACAGCACAGTGGATGAAAACTTGAGATGGGCGGCAGAGCAGGGCTTGCAGCTGGTCGCTTTGACAGACCATGCGCCTGCTATGAAGGATACCACCTGTCATGCCTATTTTGCAAATCTGCACGTTTTGCCCGAAATGCTGCATGGGGTGCGGCTGCTGAAGGGTATTGAACTGAATATTCTGGATTTTGACGGCACGATAGATATGGATGAAGCGGTTTTGCAGAGATTGGATCTTGCGATTGCAAGCCTGCACATGCCCTGCATTAAGCCCGGCACGAAAAAGGAGAATACACAGGCGTTTTTAAAGGTGATGGAAAATCCCTATGTGGACATCATCGGACACCCCGGAGACCCTCGCTATGCGGTGGATTATCGGGAGCTGTTCCGCGTGGCGAAAGAAACGGGCACGCTTCTGGAAATCAATAATGCTTCTTTAACACCGGGCGGCTTTCGGGAGGGCAGCAGGGAGAATATTAAGAAAATCCTTCTGATGAGCATGGAGGAGGGTCAGCCTGTGGTTCTGGGCAGCGATGCGCATTTTTACCGGAATGTGGGGGATTTTTCCTATGCGGAGGATTTGCTGAAGGAGCTGCAATTTCCGGAGGAGCTGATTCTCAATAATACGCCGGAAAAATTTCTTGCAGGACTCAGACATGGCAGAAAATAAAAAATGTATGCGGAAAAGAACGTGGAAAATCTCTTTACTTTAATGCTTGAAAGTGTTACAATATTTTTAATAGAAATATGAAAAATAACAGGAGAAGGTGGCGTTCCGAATGAATAAAAAGATCAAAAATGAATTGACCGATAAATTGTTTGAGTGCATTCTCAGCATGGAAACCGTGGAAGAGTGCTATCAGCTCTTTGAAGACCTTTGTACCATCAACGAAATTCAGGCAATCGCGCAGAGAATGGAAGTGGCGGCAATGCTGGATGCCAAGCGGACCTATGTGGAAATTGCGGAAAAAACAGGCGCTTCCACAGCAACCATCAGCCGTGTCAATCGTTGCCTGCATTACGGCACGGATGGCTATAAGCTGGCGATTGACCGTGTGAAGGCAAAAAAAGAAAAAGAAGATAGCGAATAATCTTTTTGAATCGATTTATTTGAGAGAGATTATAGGGCTGGTTTGACAAGATGATTTTGCCAAATCAGCCTTTCTTATGTTGGCATCCTGCGGAAAAAGCGGAAACAGAAAAGAAATGGGAGAGAATGACATGATTGGATTTGATAAACTGAACGATATGCAGAAAAAAGCAGTTTTGCAGACAGAAGGACCTGTGCTGATTCTGGCAGGGGCGGGCAGCGGCAAGACCGGTGCCTTGACGGTGCGGATTGCACATCTGCTGGAAACGGGTGTAAAGCCTTGGAATATTCTTGCGATTACCTTTACGAATAAGGCTGCGAAGGAAATGCGCGAGCGTGTGGAAAAGCTTGTGGGGGATACAGCAAGAGATATGTGGATCAGTACCTTCCATTCCACCTGTGTGCGGATTTTGCGCAGAGAAATTCAGCATCTGGATTATGAAAATCAGTTTTCCATCTATGACAGCGACGATCAGGAAAAAATCATGCGCGAGGCCTTCAAGCGGCTGAATATGAGCACAACGGATAAGTCCTTTTCCGTTAAGGGGGCAATGAGCATCATCAGCCATCTGAAGGAGGAAATGACAAGCTGGGAGGACTACGCACAGCATGTGGATAAAAATGACCTGAAGGCGGTGCGTATCGCAAAGGTATATCAGACCTATCAGAAAATGCTTAAGGAAAACAACGCGCTGGATTTTGACGATCTGATTTATAAAACCGTTCTGTTGTTCCGTCAGTTTCCCGATGTTCTGGAAAAATATCAGGAAAGATTCCGCTATATTATGGTGGATGAATATCAGGATACAAATACAAGCCAGTATGAGCTAGTGGCAATGCTTGCGGCAAAATATAAAAATCTCTGCGTGGTCGGGGATGACGACCAGAGCATCTATGGCTGGCGTGGGGCAAATATCCGCAATATTCTGGATTTTGAAAAGGATTTTCCCGATACAACCGTAATTAAGCTGGAGCAGAATTACCGTTCCACGAAGAAAATTCTGGAGGCGGCGAATGCTGTCATCCATCATAACCAGACCAGAAAGGATAAGACGCTTTGGACAGAAAATGACAGCGGCAGTATCCTGCATATCTATAAGGCGGATAACGAATATGATGAGTGTCGCTTTGTGGCAGAAAAAATTCTGGAGCTGGAAAAGCAGGGCAAGACCAGAAACCAGATGGCTGTTTTGTATCGCACCAATGCACAGAGCCGCGCGGTGGAGGATCAGATGGTGAAGCGCGGAATTCCCTATCGCCTGTTCGGCGGCGTGCGCTTCTATGAACGAAAGGAAATCCGAGATGTTCTTTCTTATTTAAAGGTGCTTGCGAACCCTGCGGATACGATCGCTCTCAGAAGAATCATCAACGTACCTAAGCGCGGCATTGGCGAAACCTCTCTGGATAAGCTGGCTGCTTTTGCGGATGAAAACGGGCTTTCTCTTTACGGCGCACTGAGCCGTCTGGATGAAATCACTACGCTGAAAACAAGAGTGGCAAAATTCAAGGATTTCTATGGTCTGTTTCAACAGTTGCGCGCCGATGCGGATGGACTTTCCGTTTCCGAATTGATTGATGCCATCATGAAGCGGACGGGCTATTTGCAGCTTCTGATGGCGGAGGGGACGGATGACGCGCTGAACCGTATCCAGAATATTGATGAATTTGTGAATAAAGCGGCGGAATATGATAAAGCTAACCCCGAAGGCAAGCTGGAGGGCTTTCTGGAGGAGGTTGCCCTCGTTGCGGATATTGACAGCTATGAGGAGGGGGAGGAAACCGTTGCCCTCATGACACTGCACAGCGCGAAGGGTCTGGAATTCCCCTATGTTTTCATTATCGGTATGGAGGAGGGGATTTTCCCCGGCTTCCGCGCGGTGATGTATGGCGGTGAAAAGGAAATTGAGGAGGAACGCAGACTTTGCTATGTGGGCATTACCCGTGCGAAGGAGGAGCTTTACCTGACGCACGCAAAAAGCCGCATGCAGCATGGGATTACGCAGTATAATCCGCCTTCTCGCTTCCTGAAGGAAATTCCTGCGGATTTGGTAGATATGCCGACCAGACAGATTTCCGATATGGCGAAAAAATATGATGCCATGACGCAGAATAAGCCTGCTCTCGGCAGAAAGAATGTGTTGCCCCCGACAGCAAAATTCGGCGGGGTCGGCATGAAAAAGGAGATGCCTGCGCCCAAGGATTTCAAGCTGAGCTACGGCGTGGGGGATAAGGTGCGTGCGCCGAAATACGGCATTGGCACAGTGGTTTCCATCAATAACGGCGGCGCAGATTTCGAGGTTACCGTTTCCTTTGGCGCAAAGGGAACGAAGAAATTCATGGCGCGCTTGTCGAAGCTGATTAAGGTAAGCGAATAAGCAGAGACGGTGAGGGATGCGATATGACAGAGAGAATAAAGCAACTGGTGGAGCAGTTGAACCGGGCGGCGAAGGCATATTATCAGGAGGACAGAGAAATTCTTTCCAATCAGGAATATGATGCGCTGTATGACGAATTGGCTGCACTGGAGAAGAAAACAGGCACGATTCTTGCGAACAGCCCCACGCAGAAGGTTGGCTATACGGTGCTGAGCAATCTGGTGAAGGTGGCGCACGAAAGCCCGATCCTTTCCTTGGACAAAACGAAGGAAACGGCGAAGCTTGTCAGCTTTCTGGGGGATAAAGCAGGGATTTTATCATGGAAGCTGGATGGACTGACGATTGTGCTGAAATATAATCATGGCAAGCTGGAGCAGGCAGTCACGCGTGGAAACGGCGAAATTGGCGAGGATGTGACGCATAACGCCCGTGTGTTCCGCAATGTGCCGCTTTCCATTCCCTTTCAGGGGGAGCTGGTGCTGCGTGGCGAGGGGGTCATTCCTTACAGCGAATTTTACCGTATCAATGAGGAGCTGGGCGAGGAGGAGCAATATAAAAATCCTCGTAACCTTTGCAGCGGCACGGTGCGGCAGTTAAACAGCGAGATTGCCGCAAAGCGAAATGTGAAATTCATTGCCTTTACCTTGGTGCATGCCGCAGGCAGAACCCTTTCGGACAGCAAGGCGGAAAATATGGCTTGGCTTGCCGAAATGGGCTTTGATGTGGTGGAGCACTGCATGGTGACGGCGGAAACGGTTGCCGCTGCGGTGGAGGAATTCCGCGATAAAATCGAGCAGAACGACATTGCCTCCGATGGACTGGTTCTGACCTTTGACAGCATTGCCTATAGCCAAAGCCTTGGCAGAACGGCAAAATTCCCCAAGGATTCCATTGCCTTCAAATGGGCGGACGAAATGGCGGAAACCACTCTGCGGCGGATTGAATGGAACACCTCTCGTACGGGGTTGATGAACCCTGTTGCGGTGTTTGACCCCGTGGAGCTGGAGGGCTCAACGGTGAGCCGCGCAAGCCTGCATAATGTCAGCATTTTGAAGGAATTGAGGCTGAGCATCGGGGATACGATTAAGGTCTATAAGGCGAATATGATTATCCCTCAGATTGCGGAAAATCTGACGGGAACGGTTTCCACGGCGGAAATTCCCAAGCATTGCTTTGTCTGCGGCGAGGAAACGGAAATCCGTAAGCTGCGTGACGGCGAAGCGCTTTATTGTACTAATCCGAACTGTTCCGCGCAGCGGATACAGGCACTCAGCCATTTTGTTTCCAGAGATGCCATGAATATGGAAGGGCTTTCGGAGGAAACCCTGAAGAAGTTTCTGGAAAAGGGCTTTGTGGAAAATTATCCTGATTTGTTCCGCTTGGAAAAGCATCAGGCGGAAATTACAGCCATGGAGGGCTTTGGGGAGAAATCCTATCAGAATCTGATTGCATCTGTGGAAAAGGCGAAATCCGCCGAACTGCCGAACTTCATCTATGCACTGGGCATCAACCATGTAGGGCTGCGAAATGCAAAGCTGCTCTGCAGGGAATTTGATTATGATTTGGAGAAAATCAAGGCGGCAACGGAGGACGCATTGGTGCAGGTAGAGGGCTTCGGCGAAATCATCGCACACAGCATTGCCTATTATTTCAGACAGGAAGCGCATCTGGCATTGCTTGCGGATGTTTTGCAGTATCTTTCCTTCCAAGCGGCAGAGCAGGCAGAGGTCGGCGAAAGCCCTCTGGCAGGGCTGACCTTTGTTGTGACAGGGGATTTGGAGCAATTCACCAACAGAAAGGAATTGCAGGCACTCATTGAAAAGGGTGGCGGCAAGGTGACGGGAAGTGTCACCAAAAAGACGAATTTCCTTATCAATAATGATATTCATTCTGCATCCTCGAAGAATAAAAAGGCGGCAGAGCTGGGGATTCCCATTCTCAGTGAGCAGGATTTTATAGATAAATTTTTAAAATAATGAGATAGGATAGAAAGGCGGCTTTTGGAGAAAAAGTCGCTTTTTGTCGTCATTTGTCACGAAATCCGGCTGTTTTTTTGTTTATTAAATCTATAGATTTTTTCTATTTATTTTGCTATACTCATTAAAAATACATTAGGATTTTAATAGCAGCGATAAGGATTCCTGATTTGCTGCTTTCTTATGCGCTTTTTTGCATGAGAATAGGAGGGAAGACAATGAATTTAAACCAGTTGTATTATTTTAAAACGCTGGCAGAATTGGAGCATTACACTAAGGCGGCGGAAAAGCTGAATATTTCTCAGCCGACGCTCAGCCACTCCATTTCTTCCATGGAAAAGGAACTGGGGGCAAATTTGTTTGAAAAGCAGGGCAGAAATGTTGTTTTGACAAAATATGGGCGGATTTATATGTTCTATGTGGAAAACGCCCTGACACAGCTGGAGCTGGGAAAAAATCAGATTGAACGTCTGGTTTCCGAAGGAGGCGGACACGTCGGACTGGCGTATATGACATCGGTCGGGACGAACTTTGTCCCCGGACTGATTGCAGGCTTTCTGGATGATCCGCAGAATAAGAATATCTCTTTTTCCTGCTATGAGGGCAACACGAAAACGCTGTTGTATAATCTGAAACGAGAAAAGTATGATTTGGTTTTCTGCTCCATGGTGGAGGCGGAGGGCGATGTGGAATTTATTCCCGTTTTTGAGCAGAGCCTTGTGGTTATTTTGCCGGAGGGGCATCCCTTGGAGGATAGAAAGAAGGTAACGATTCAGGATATCTGCCCGTATCCGCTCATCAGCTATACGAAGGAAAGCGGCATGCGCCGTATCATTGATGATATGTTTACGAAGGCGCAGATTATGCCGAATATTCTTTGCCAGTTTGAGGATGTCAATTCCATGGCGGGGTTGGTTGAGAAGAATCAGGGGATTGCCATTGTAACGGACAGCCAAGCACTGCATAACTATAACGTCACCAAGCTGGAGTTGGATACGCCATATTCTCGCAGAATGGTTTATATGGCGTATGTACTGAATCGGTATCTGCCGCCTGCGGTGGAAAAATTCAAGGATTACACCATTCAGCGGACAAAGGCAAAGAAATAAGCAAACGGGATTTAAGGGAAGGAAATAGAAATGCTGCAGGATTTAGAATACGGAAGATTAGAAAACGAGTTTCGCCATACGGCACCTGTTGCCACGGCGAAGGTGGTCTGCGCACAGGGCAGCCGGCTATTGGTGAAACGTAAGGAAGATGATACATTGGTTCTGCCAACCTATGCGGAGGTAATGGCATGGGCGAAGGAAAAAGGCTGGACGCATTGGTATGAAAACGAGGTACAGTATGTGTTCCGCATGCAGGAGGAGGATTACTTCATCTGGATGGGCGAAGCAGGTGCGCCTGCGGATACGTCCTTCTGCTATGAGCCTGCCATGACATTGCGTCAGGTGAAATCCAAAAATATCTGCTATGCCATGATGACGGCGTGGCATTTGTTTGACTGGTATCGCAGCAATCGTTTCTGCGGACGCTGCGGTGCGAAAACAAAGCATGACGAGAAGGAACGCATGATGCGCTGTCCGGAATGTAATAACATGATTTTTCCTAAAATTGCGCCCTCTGTCATTGTCGGCGTGACGCATGGGGATAGATTGCTTCTGAGCAAATATGCCAACCGCAGCTATACCCGATACGGCATGATAGCAGGCTTTACGGAGATTGGCGAAACGGTGGAAAAAACCGTGCAGAGGGAGGTTATGGAGGAAGTCGGTCTGAAGGTAAAAAATATTCGTTATTATAAAACACAGCCCTGGGGTGTAACGGGCGGCTTGCTGTTGGGGTATTTCTGCGATCTGGACGGAGAGGGTGAGGATATCACGCTAGACCGAGAGGAGCTGGCGATGGCTGAATTTTTTCCGAGAAATAACCTCCCTGCACACGATGACGGCATCAGCCTTACAAGAGAAATGATGCGCATGTTTGAGGAAGGCAGAGAGCCGAAATAACGAGGAGAAGGCCGAATGAACGAGAGGCTTAGGCACGAATCTGTTCTCCGGAAAGAAAACATTGGTCGAGGAAATGGGCTATGATGCCTTTGAGGAGCAGCTTGCCATGTCCTCGCGATATTACAAAAAGCACTTCTTTGAAGGCGAATAAGCAATCAAAAAGAGACTCTGAAAGGAGTCTCTTTTTTCATGCTTTCGTTAATCTTCGTTATCGCCGTAGCGGGTATCCTCGTTAAAGTTAGGAATCATATCAATGCCGCGGTTTGCATCGCCGCCTGCGTTTTTGCCGAAGTGATAATCATTCCCCGGCAGGATAGCATTCAGCACAATGCCTGCGATTGCCGCAATGGCGAGGGAGGTCAGTGTGATATCTGTGTTGGCAACATTGAAGGTCAGCCCATCGGAGAAGCCCAGACCGCAGACAAAAATTACACCTGCGATAATCAGATTGCGGGATTTTGTGAAATCCACGCGGTTTTCTACTACGTTGCGCACGCCGATTGCGGAAATCATACCATACAGCATGAAGCTGACACCGCCGATAATTGCGGAGGGCATAGAGCCAATCACCTCTGCCATTTTGGGGATAAAGCTCAGGATGATGGCATAAACCGCAGCAATGCGGATTACCTTGGGGTCATGCACCTTACTCAGCTCCAGAACGCCTGTGTTTTCACCATAGGTGGTATTGGCAGGGCCGCCCACCAGTGCGGACAGGGAGGTCGCAAGCCCGTCCCCGATTAGGGTACGGTGCAGACCGGGGTCTTCAATCAGATTTTCGCCGACCGTTGCGGAAATGGCGGACATGTCACCGATATGCTCCATCATGGATGCAAGCGCGATGGGTGCCATTACCAGAATGGCGGAGATGTTGAATTTGCACAGAGAAAATTCGGGCACGCCTACCATGGGGGCAGCCGTGATATTTGTAAAATTCAGAATCGCAGAGCCGTCTGCATTTGTCATACCCATTGCATTGAAAATGAGAGCCGCAATATAGGAAATGACAACGCCCATCAGGATAGGGATAATCTTAAACATGCCCTTGCCCCAGATATTGAAAACAACGATGGTTGCAAGTGCGATAAAGGCAAGCAGCCAGTTTGTGGAGGCATTGCTGACAGCGGAGCCTGCCAGACTCAGACCGATACAGATGATAATCGGGCCTGTTACAACAGGGGGAAGAAAACGCATAACCTTTTTTACACCGATTAGGCGAATGATGAGAGCAAGCACCAGATACAGAAGTCCTGCCACCAGAATTCCGCCGCAGGCATAGGAAAGCTTTTCGGCATTGGAAATATTGGCAAAAGCACCTGTGTTCAGCTTAGAGATGGTAGCAAAGCCGCCAAGGAATGCAAAGGACGAGCCGAGGAAGGCAGGAACCTTGCCCTTAGAGCAGAAATGAAACAGCAGTGTGCCGACACCGGCACAGATAAGCGTAACCTGTACATGCAGAACGTCCTCGCCAAAATAGCTGTTTACCAGAATGGGAACGAGAATTGTTGCGCCGAACATGGCAAACATGTGCTGTAGGCCTAAAAGTAACATTTTCGGAACGCCTAAGACCGAGGCGTTGCGGATGATTCCGTTGTTTTCGTTCATAAAAAACTTCCTCCTGTTATGATAATGGATGATAACAAAATAGACTGTCGGGGCAGATAGACGCTGTAAGTGGCTAACCCACGGACAGAGCCGTGTATATGAGCAGGCTATGCCTGCGAATCGTAGAATTTGCTGTGAAAACAGCAGATAGACGCTGTAAGCGGCTAACCCACGGACAAAACCGTGGGTATTATACCATAGCTATAGGAGAAAGCACAATGTAAAATCAAACGATTTTTAGAAATTTCTGTCAGAATCAGTCTGTATGTGAGGCATCATAGTATGCCTGAATTTCTTCCGGCAGGCGGTCTGGCAGCAGCTCCTGGATTCTGTCCTCATTGCCGTCCGCAAGAGCCGTTTCGTAATACCAGCATTTGAATTTCAGCATGGCGAGCGCCTTTTCCATGCGCTTGATTTCCTTTTCACATTCCAGCTTCTGCTTCTGAATCAATTCCAGACGCTTGGGATAGGTTTCACTGCCCTCGGTACACCATTGCATAAACTGCTTGATGTTTTTGATTTCCATGCCGGTTTTTTTCAGACATTCCACCAGCCGCAGGGCTTCCAGCTCCTTGGTATCAAAATGGCGGATGCCGCCGCTGCGCTTGATTTCGGGGAACAGTCCCTCCTTATCATAATAGCGCAGGGTGGAAACGGGTAATTGGAACAGTTCGGATACCTGACCGATGGTATACATAAGAATCGCCCTCTTTCATGAAAATAAAATTTGATATTTACCTAAAGTCAGGTTTAGGTGTTAAAGCAATCGTAGCATAGGAGCAGGAGACTGTCAAGCGAAGAAAACCGCAAAAAAGCAGGCTCGGTTATGGGTCATAATCGAGCCTGCTTTTATAGGAGAAGGTTTTCCTTTTTCAGTATTTGTTATTTTCGCTTTATGCGTTAATGGCATCGCAGATGCGCTTGCCCATTTCCTTTGTGCCGATTTTTTTGGTGCCTTCGCTGTAGATATCGGGGGTTCTGTAGCCTGCATCCAATACCTTTGTGACAGCATCCTCAATCGCCTGCGATTCTGCAACCAGACCGAAGGAGAATTTCAGCAGCATAGCGGCGGAAAGAATAGTTGCGATGGGGTTTGCCATATCCTTGCCTGCGATATCGGGGGCGGAGCCATGGATGGGCTCATACATCCCGAATGCGCCGTCCGCCAGACTTGCGGAGGGCAGCATCCCGATAGAGCCGGTAATTTGGCTTGCTTCATCGGAAATAATATCCCCGAAAATATTAGAGGTTACGATAACATCGAAATGCTTGGGATTTCTCACCAGCTGCATTGCGGCATTATCCACATACATGTGGTCCAATTCCACCTCAGGATAATCCTTTGCAACCTCTGTCACGGTTCTGCGCCACAGCTTACTGCTTTCCAGAACGTTTGCCTTATCAATGCTGGTAACGTGCTTATTGCGCTTCATAGCGGCTTCAAAGGCCTGTACGGCAATGCGTTTGATTTCAAATTCGCTATATGCTTCAACATCATACGCTTCTTCGCCGTGCTTGCCTTCACGATAGCCGCGCTCCCCGAAATAAATGCCGCCTGTCAGCTCTCTGACAACCAGAATATCCAGACTGTCGCCGATGATTTCGGGCTTGATGGGGCTTGCGTCGCTCAAAGCCTTATGGATGATGGCAGGGCGCAGGTTTGCATACAGCCCCAGACTGCTGCGCAGCTTCAGCAAAGCGCCTGCTTCGGGGCGGAGATTAGCAGGCAGATGATCCCATTTCGGACCGCCAACCGCACCCAAGAGAATGGCGTCACTGTTTTTGCAGGCCTCTAAGGTTTCCTCAGGCAGGGGCTCGCCATACGCATCATACGCACAGCCGCCTGCCAGCTTTTCATTGAATACAAAGTCATGACCGTATTTTTTGCCGACACATTCCAATACGCCCATGGCTTCAGTCACAACATCGGGGCCGATGCCGTCCCCCTTTAATACTGTAATATGATAAGAACCCATTTTCTTCACCTTAACCTTCGATTTTTTCCTTTGTATATGTTACCAGACCGCCCGCAGCCATAATCCTCTGCATGAATGCAGGGAACGGCTCAGCCTGATAGGTTTTGCCCTTTGTTTCGTTTGTAATCACGCCTGTATTGAAATCAACAGATACGGTATCGCCTGCATCAATATCATTTGTGGCTTCCTCACATTCCAGAATCGGCAAGCCGATATTGATGGCATTGCGGTAGAAAATTCTGGCGAAGGTGGACGCAATGACGCAGGAAATGCCTGCGCATTTGATTGCCAGAGGGGCATGCTCACGAGAGGAGCCACAGCCGAAATTCTTTGTGGCTACGATAATGTCGCCTTCCTTTACATTGTTTACGAAATCCGCATCAATATCAATCATGCAGTATTTTGCCAGCTCCTCGCCGCTGGATACGTTCAGATATCTTGCGGGGATGATAACGTCTGTATCGACGTTATCCCCGTATTTAAAGACTTTCCCTTTTGCTGTTTCCATTATTCCATCCCTCCTGCAATCTTTTCGGGGTCTGCAATATAGCCTGCGATGGCAGATGCTGCTGCAACTGCGGGGCTTGCCAGATACACTTCACTTTCTGTATGACCCATTCTGCCGACAAAGTTTCTGTTCGTTGTGGATACGCAGCGTTCGCCTGCTGCCAGAATCCCCATGTGCCCGCCAAGGCAGGGGCCGCAGGTAGGGGTGCTGAAAATTGCGCCTGCTTTTACGATATCCTCTACATAGCCAAGACGGATGCAGTCCAGATAAATCTGCTGTGTGGCAGGAATAACGATGGTGCGTACCTTGGGGTGTACCTGTTTGCCTCTGAGAATTTCTGCCGCAATCCTCATATCGTTCAGTCTGCCGTTGGTGCAGGAGCCGATGACAACCTGATCGATGGCAATCTCGCCTGCTTCGTCAATCGTTTTTGTGTTTTCGGGCAGATGAGGGAAGGCAACGGTCGGTCTTAATTTGCTTAAATCAATCGTATAAACCTCGTCATATTCCGCATCGGGGTCCGCCTCGTAAACAACAGGCTCTTTTGCGGAATGTTCCTTTACATATTCCATTGTTTTTTCATCCACGGGGAAAATACCATTTTTTGCGCCTGCCTCGATTGCCATATTCGCCATGGAGAAGCGGTCATCCATCGTCAGATACTGAATTCCGTCGCCGACAAATTCCATGCTGCGGTACAGTGCGCCGTCCACACCAATCATGCCAATGATGTGCAGGATGATATCCTTGCCGCTGACCCATTTTGCAGGCTTGCCTGTCAGCACGAATTTGATGGCACTGGGCACCTTGAACCATGCTTCGCCGGTTGCCATGCCGATTGCCATATCGGTGCTGCCGATGCCCGTGGAGAACGCACCCAATGCGCCGTAGGTACAGGTATGGGAATCTGCGCCGATGATAACCTGACCGGGAACAACAATCCCTTTTTCGGGCAGAAGGGCGTGCTCAATGCCCATCTGTCCAACGTCGAAGAAGTTCTTCACTTCCATATCATAAGCAAAGGTACGGCAGGCCTTGCACTGCTCTGCCGCCTTGATGTCCTTGTTGGGGGTAAAGTGATCCAGAACGATAACCACCTTATCCTTATCAAAAACCTCCTTTGCGCCTGTTTTCTGAAATTCCTTCAAAGCAACGGCGGTTGTGATGTCGTTGCCCATAACAATATCCAATTTTGCCTGAATCAGCTGTCCGGCTTTTACGCTTGCTTCCCCCGCATGGGCTGCAAGAATCTTTTGTGTCATTGTCATTCCCATGATGCTATCCTCCAAAAATTTCTTTTGTACTCTCTTACTCTTTTCTTATCTGATAATCTTGTTTGTTGTGCTCACTACCGCACGCAGACCGGATTTTGTGATATTGCTGGATGTGCCTGCGCCGAAATATATGCCGCCTTCGTTATCGGCAATCTGGATGTAGGAGATTGCACGGGATTTTGTGCCGTGGGACATGGAATGTTCTCTGTAGTCCACAACCTCCATCACGATATGGAAGTAGTCCTCGATGGCATGGCAAAGAGCGGAAATAATGCCGTTGCCGGTGCCTTTCAATGTAAGGGGCTTGCCGTTGAAGTTACATTCTGCCTCAATGGCAACGTCCTCATGATTTTTCAGAACGATTTCCTTATATGTAACCAGCTCCAGAGGGGCTCTGCCGTCTACATAATGGTCGATGAATGCTTCGTAGATATCAGCAGGTGTCAGATCCTTATGCTGTCTGTCGCTCATGCTTGTGGTAACAGTGCTGAAATCCTGCTGGAAGGCCTTGGGCAGATACAGACCGAAATTCTGTTCCAGAACGAAGGCAACGCCGCCCTTGCCGCTCTGGCTGTTGATACGAACGATGGGGTCGTAGTTTCTGCCGACATCCATAGGGTCGATGGGCAGATAAGGAACCTCCCAGTGGTCGGGATGCTGCTTCATTGCTTCCATACCCTTTCTGATGGCATCCTGATGAGAACCGGAGAAGGCTGTATAAACCAGAGAGCCTGCATAGGGGTGTCTGGGGGAAATGCTCATTCTTGTGGATTCCTCGTAAATCTTTACGGCTTCATCAATATGGCTGAAATCCAGTTCGGGGTCAATGCCCTGAGAGAAGATGTTCATGGCTACATTCATGATGTCTGTGTTGCCGGTTCTTTCGCCGTTGCCGAACAGTGTGCCTTCCACACGGTCAGCCCCTGCCAGCATAGCCAGCTCGGTTGCCGCTACGGCTGTGCCGCGGTCGTTGTGTGCATGCAGGCTGACGTAAATGCTGTTTCTGTATTTCAGGTTTTCACAGCAGTATTCAATCTGGTCGGCGTAGATATTGGGTGTCGCCATTTCTACGGTAGAGGGCAGGTTGATGATTGCCTTGTGGTCGGGTGTGGGCTCCCAGACATCCAGAACCGCATTGCAGATTTCTACGGCAAAGGGCATTTCTGTGCCTGTGAAGCTTTCGGGAGAATATTCAAAGAAAAACTCCGTTTCGGGGATAGCTGCTGCTTCTTCCTTAATCTGCTTTGCGCCTGCAACTGCCAGATCAATGGTTTCCTGCATGGAATTGCCGAAAACAACATCTCTTTGCAGGGTGGAGGTGGAGTTATACAGATGTACGATTGCTTTTTTTGCACCCTTCAATGCTTCGAAGGTTTTATGGATGATGTGGGGTCTGCTCTGTGTCAGCACCTGTACGGTAACATCATCGGGAATCAGGTTGTTGTCAATCAGGCATCTTGCAAATTCAAATTCGGTATCGCTTGCCGCAGGGAAGCCGATTTCGATTTCCTTAAACCCTGTATCCACCAGAAACTGGAAGAATTTCAGTTTTTCGGGCAGGTTCATGGGAATTTCCAAGGACTGGTTGCCGTCTCTCATGTCAACGCTGCACCATACGGGTGCTTTTGTGATGGTGTTATTGGGCCATTTGCGGTTGGGCATGTCCATTGTGGGGTAGGGTCTGTATTTTGTGTAGTTCATCATTGGTAGTTCCTCCTTAAAATTCTGCGTGTGTTTTTTGTTTGATTTTATCTTTGGTTCGTTTGTATGCGTGGTTAGAATGAGCGATGAGCAAAAGAAAAAGCCCTTCATCTCCCTCATTAAGAGACGAAAGACCAGAAATCTCCGCGGTACCACTCTTTTTTATTCCCGAAAAGGAATACACTTTCCCAGATACAGGCTGTAAGAACCAATATCCTGTCGGTATAACGGCCGACTCGCCGGTTGCGCCTACTTGTGTTCAGTTCAGCGAACCACTCCGAGGCCAGTTCAAACATTCTTCCGTTATCTGCTCGCACCAGCCGCAGACTCTCTGAAAACATCCAAAGGTTTTACTACTCCTCTTCCCTGTGTTTGTTGTGTTGTATTGGAATGAATACAATTTAATCACCAAATTGCTTTTTTGTCAATACAAAATTTGAAAGTTTTTTGTATTCATATAAAAACAAGAAATCGGAATTTCCCCTGTAAGAAAGAAGAAAGTTGTGCTATAATGAAACGATAGCATACAAAAGAAGGAAACAGCTCCAAAAATCATGAGGAGGGATAGATATGAAGGGAAAAAAGAAAATTGCTTCGATTCTGGCGTGTGCCATGCTTTTGAGTGCGGCACCCGTAGAAGCAATGGCATATACAGTACCCGATACGGTGCGTGTCGGGCTGGAATCGGTTTGTAAAAACGTGGCATCCGCAAGCATCGGTGTGTGGGAATTGCAGATTGGCATGCAGAAGGGCGATGGCTTTCAAAGGGGCGGCGTGATTACCTCAAGCGGTCTGTTTACGGCAAGGCCTGCCGTGGGGGACTATATCGCAGTGGACAAAACGATGGACTGTGCGGACGCATTGGACATGGCAAATGACATGAAAAAAAGCGGATTGGACACCTATGCGGCGTACCTGAGCGGAGGGGACTGGACGGTCTATGTGAAGGATGCCTCTGTTTCCGCTGTGGAGGCTGCGGCAGATGAAAATGCAAGCCGCGTTTCCTTTGAGGGCGTTGCGATTACGGGCGGCGAAGCCCCTGTGCTTGTGCCGGAGAATGCCGTCATGATGGGCGGCAATGTGGCAGATACCTTTAAGCTCAACAGCATGCCCTACCGCGGAATGCTGACGTTTTCCGTGAATGGCAGCAGCATGACGGGCGTGAATATCATTGGCTTAGAGGAATATCTCTACGGCGTGGTGCCTTCCGAAATGCCGAAAAGCTATGACGCAGAAGCGCTGAAGGCGCAGGCGGTTGCGGCGCGCACCTATGCCATGACGAAGCTGGGCGCGCATACGGGCAGCGGCTATCAGCTCTGCGACACCACAGCCTGTCAGGTTTATAAGGGCTACAGCAATGAGTCGGATGCCACCACAGCGGCGGTAGATGCAACGGCAGGCGAGGTTGCCTGCTACAACGGCAGCCCGATTGAAGCGGTGTTCTCCGCATCTACAGGCGGCTATACCGAAAGCAGTGAAAACGTATGGAATACGGCGGTGCCGTATCTGCGTGCGGTTCCCGAACCGGGGGAATATGGCGATAACAGCTGGACAAAGACTTTGACACTGGATGAGCTGACTGCGCTTTTGCAGGCGAAGGGTGAGAATATCGGCACAGCAAAGGATATTGTGATTACGAAGCTTTCCACAGGCGGGCGGGTGCAGGAGCTGCAAATCGTCGGCACAAGCGGTACAAAAACGCTGACGAAGGAAGCCATTCGGACCTATTTTTCCTCTGCCTGCGGCACACTGCCGAGCAAGATGTTTACAATTAACGGCAAGGGCGGCACGGTAACGGGCGGCACGAGCACAAGCGCGAAGGGCGGTCTGCTTTCTGCGGCAGCAAGGCAGGGCATTGTTGCAAAAACAGAGGGTGCGCTTTCCTATCTGAATGGGAAAAAGCTTTCCGTTGATGTGGATGCAGCACAGCCTGCGCAGAATACCGATAACGGAGCCTATGCGGTTTACAACGTGAGCATCAGCACCGTTGCGAATGGAAAATTCGTATTTTCCGGCAGCGGCAGCGGTCATGGTGTCGGCTTGAGCCAGAAGGGCGCACAGGGCATGGCACAGATGGGCTATGATTATAAGGAAATTCTGTGCCATTACTATACAGGCATTACGATTGAGGGCTGATATTTATGAAGGAATTCAGAGCCTTCCTGCTTTCCCGAACGGGCTGGCAGGATGAAAACGGCAATACGGTTGTTTTTTCCGAAACGAACCTGACAGGGGAAACGGCAGGGGATGGGCTTTGGCTGTTTCTGGATGAGGGGCTGCGCTGCGGCGGCATGCACCGCAGGATTGCGGCAAGCGAAGCGGCAGTCAGAGAGACACTCTGCGGTGTCGGGAAGGAGCTGCTTTGGGAGAAAATAGCAGCCGATTGGGCAAAGGAGGCATAAAAATGTTTTGTGAAAAGCTGACGGAGGAACAAATCAGAAAGGTGATGAATGTCATTTCCGATGACGGCGCACTGACGATTCTGAAAATCCGTACCTATGATAAAAGCTTTGAGGATGCGGTTGCGGTTTCCGCTGTGCCGGAGGTAACGGCGAAATTTCAGGAGGATATTGAAACCTATCAGCTGCATGATTATTTCATCAGAGGAAAGAATCGCGCAGGTGCAGGCTCCGATTATATTTACAGAAAAATGATGTATGAATGGTTCGGTGAGCCGTATGTTGTAAAATATCTGATGGAATATTAAGGGGGAACGGATATGTATGTAAAAAGACTCAAGGATGATGAAATTTTGCAGATTATGCGTGTCATTTCCGACCCCGACTGCGAAATTGTGAGCATTTTCCGCAAGGTGACAGACCCTGAGGTGGTTATCAATTCGCAGGATATGGAGGAACGCTATGTGCTGCATGATTATGATATAGAAGGGTTTGATTATCTGCCCGATGATTCCACGCGGATGTACCGTAAGGAAATGCTGAGGATTTTCGGTGAGAAATATGCGGCGGATTATATGTTGAGAAGATAAAGAGGAACAGAAATGAAAACAAGTGATTTTTACTTTGACCTGCCTGAAGAATTGATTGCGCAGGAGCCGCTTGCGGACAGAGCATCCAGCCGTCTGATGGTGGTGCATAAGGACAGCGGAAAGCGTGAGCATCGGCATTTTCGGGACATTAAAGAGTATCTGCGCGCAGGGGACTGTCTGGTTATCAACAATACCAAGGTTTTGCCTGCCAGATTATACGGCGAAAGAGTCGGCACAGGCGCGGCGATGGAGATTCTTTTGCTGGTGAGAAAGGATATGGATACATGGGAGGTTCTGGTGCGCCCGGGGAAAAAAGCGCGCCCCGGTGACAGGATTTCCTTTGGCGGCGGCAAGCTGATTGCGGAGGTTTTAGAGGTCATCGAAGGCGGCAATCGTATTATCAAATTTGAATATGAGGGCGTGTTTGAAAATATTCTGGAGGAGCTGGGAGAAATGCCCCTGCCCCCCTACATTACGCATAAGCTGGAGGACAAAAACCGTTATCAGACGGTTTATGCGGAGCATGAGGGCTCTGCGGCGGCACCCACGGCAGGTCTGCATTTTACGCCGGAATTATTAAAGGAAATTGAAGACATGGGGGTAAGGATTGCCCATGTTACCCTGCATGTTGGTCTGGGCACCTTTCGCCCCGTGAAGGTGGAGGATGTGCTGGAGCATGAAATGCACTCTGAGTATTATGTGGTAGAGCCGGAGCAGGCGGCGATTATGAATGAAACGAAGAAAAACGGCGGCCGCATCATTGCCGTCGGCACAACAAGCACAAGAACACTGGAATCCGTAACGGATGAAAACGGCGTGATTCAGCCCAAAAGCGGCTGGACGAAGATTTTCATTTATCCCGGATACACCTTCAAGGCGGTGGATTGCCTTGTGACAAATTTCCATCTGCCGGAATCTACGCTGATTATGCTGGTTTCTGCGCTGATGGGGAAGGAGCTTGTGATGGAAAGCTATGCCGAGGCGGTAAAGGAGCGGTATCGGTTCTTTAGCTTCGGGGATGCGTGTCTGTTTCTGGCAAAAGAAAAATGAGCAATAAAAAAGCCCTACTGTAAGCTTAGCTTACAGTAGGGCTTTTTTATTGCTTAGCCGATGCCGCCGTTCAGTGCGCCGAGAATCAGCACCAGAACGCAGACGGGGCAGAGGACATATTTACAGAGCGGATAGAACCAAGGGAACAGGGGCTTATCCCGTCCCTTATTGACCTCTGCTTCCACAAATTCACGCTTGCAGAACCAGAAGAACATGATTGCCGCCAGACCTGCGCCGAGGGGGCAGATATAAATGGACAGCACATCCATCCAACCGGAAACAATGCCTTGGATACAGATGGAAACAACGATGCCGATGATGCCGATGGTAAGGCAGGCAGGCACGCGGGCAAAGTTGAATTTTTCCTGTAGGGTTGCGATGGGCGTTTCATACAGATTGAGGAGAGAGGTCATCCCTGCGAACAGCACTGCCACAAAGAAAATGATGGCGAACAGAGAGCCGCCGGGCATGCTGTGGAACAGATGCGGCAGGAAGATGAACATCAGCCCGGGACCGCCCTGATCCAGCTGAGAGCCTGTGGTTGCCATGGCAGGAATGATGACCAGTGCCGCAAGGCATGCCGCCAGAGTATCAAAGAAGGCAACGCGCGCCGCAGAGGCAGGAATATTTTCTTCATCGGAGAGATAGGAGCCATAGATGATGGTGCCGTTGCCTGCGATGGAGAGGGAGAAGAACGCCTGTCCGAGTGCGTAAATCCATGTCATAGGGCTTTTCAGTGCGACAGGGTCTACACGAAAGATATAGCGATAGCCTGCAACTGCACCGGGCTGTAATGCAATATAGACAGCAAGCCCGACAAACAGCAGAAAAAACAGCGGCATCATGATTTTATTTGCTTTTTCGATGCCCTGCCCAATGCCCATCATCATAATCAGGATGCAGAGGAGCAGTGCCGCAATCTGCCACCCGTTATTGCCGAAGGCGCTTGCCATGCCGCCAAATGCTGCCGCATAGGAATCGACATCCGCAGGGGCAAGGGTTGCACCGGTAAATGTGCCGACGGCGTATTTCAGAATCCAGCCCATGACAACGGTGTAGCCGATTGCCATTGCCAGTGCGCCGACCATGGGAATCAGCCCCAATGCCTCCCCCAGCTTGCGCTTGCCGCGGCTTTCCAGAGCCATACCGAAGGCATTGACAGGGCCGGAGCGTGCCGCACGCCCGAATGCCATTTCCCCGATGACACCTGTTGCGCCAATCAGCACAACAAAGATAAAATAAGGAATCAGAAAGGAACCGCCGCCGTAAAGGGAGACCCTTGTCGGGAACATCCAGAGATTGCCCATGCCGACCGCGGAACCCACGCAGGCAAGGATGAAGCCGAGCCTGTTGGTAAAAGAATCACGTTTTTTCATAAGTTTCTCCTTTATAAATGATAAATGCCTGTGTAGTATACCATTTTTTTCGGGAGAAGGACAGAATAAAACGGAAAATTGTGCAGAATCGGATGATTTTTTTGAGGAACAGCGGGCAGATTCTTTTCCTTGAAATAAAGGAAAATCTACTATAAAATAGAAGGAGTGTTTAGGGAAAGTCGGTGAGAAAAATGGACTTATTTGAATATAACCGCAGCTTGCAGGGCGGCAAGGAGGCACCGCTTGCGGCAAGGATGCGCCCAAGCTGCCTGGAGGATTTTGTCGGACAGGAGCATATTGTCGGGAAGGGCAAGCTGCTTTACAGAGCCATTCAGAGCGATAGGCTCAGCTCTGTTATTTTTTATGGCCCGCCGGGGACAGGCAAGACCACTCTGGCGAAAATCATTGCCAACACCACGAAAAGCAAATTCTGCCAGATTAACGCGACAACGGCAGGCATAAAGGAGATTAAGGAAACGGTGGAGGATGCCAAGGCGGAGCTTGGGATGTACGGCAAAAAGACGATTTTGTTTATTGACGAGATTCACAGGTTTAACAAAAGCCAGCAGGATGCCCTTCTGCCGCATGTGGAGGACGGGACGCTGATTTTGATTGGGGCGACAACGGAAAATCCTTATTTTGAGGTGAATAAGGCGTTGGTTTCCCGCTCGATTGTCTTTGAGCTGCGGCAGCTTGAGGACAGGGACATCAAAAGGCTGCTGGAGCGGGCGTTGACGGATGAGAAAAACGGCATGGGCGTTTATCATGCGAGGATGGATGCGGACGCGATGGATTTTCTTGCAAATACGGCAAACGGGGACGCGAGAGCCGCGCTCAACGCTTTGGAGCTTGCGGTGCTGACAACGGAGCCGCAGACGGACAAAACGATTCACATTACCTTGGAGGAGGCACAGGAGTGTATCCAGAAGCGCGCGCTGAATTATGATAGGGATGGGGACAACCATTATGATACGATTTCCGCGTTCATCAAGAGCATGCGCGGATCTGACCCAGATGCGGCTTTGTATTATCTGGCGAAGATGATTTATGCAGGGGAAGACCCGAAATTTATTGCGCGGCGGGTTGTTATCTGTGCATCGGAGGATGTCGGCAATGCAGATCCGCACGCTTTGCAGGTGGCGGTTTCTGCCATGCAGGCGGTCAATTTTATCGGGATGCCGGAGGGGCGGATTCCCTTGGCGCAGGCGGTGACATACGTTGCCTGTGCGCCGAAAAGCAATGCCGCCTATCTTGGGATTGACAAGGCGCTGAGCGATGTACGCAATATTCGGATTCGGACGGTGCCGCCGCACCTGAAGGACAGCCATTACAGCGGTGCGAAGGAATTGGAGCATGGCGTAGGCTACAAATACGCACATGATTATCCCGGACATTATGTGAAGCAGCAATATCTGCCGGATGAATTGGTTGGCACGGTATATTATGCAATGACGGAGAACGGCGTGGAGCGGCGCATGCAGGAGCATCTGAGGCGGCTGAAGGGGGAGTAACAGGATTTTTCTTGGAAATTTCTTGACTTTCCGATTTGATATGTTAAAATAAATTTATTATGATTTGAATGACTGTGAAGATGAAAAGTACGCAGTGAACCATCTCCAGAGAGAGGGCTTTCGGGGAAACCTGAGCTGAAAGAGCCCTTAGCCTGTGAAGCTGCGGAAGTTCCCATCGGAGTCGGCTTTCTGAACAGAGCAGTAGGAAAGCCCGTTTCGTGCTCGTTACGCATCAGAGTGCCTGTGATAGCAGGAATTTGGGTGGTACCGCGAGCCTTCGTCCCTTTGTGTGACGGAGGCTTTTTCTTTTTGGGTGTGCCCCACCCCGTAAAAATCTGAAAAAAACCTTGCAAAAGAGAGGAGAAAGCAAAAATGAAGGATAAGCTGAAACAAATCCAGCAAAAAGCGCTGAGCGCATTCCAGGATGCAAGAGAAATCAAGGATGTAGATGATTTAAAGGTGAAATTTCTGGGCAAGAAGGGCGAATTGACCGCCATTCTGAAGGAAATGGGCAAGCTTTCCGCAGAGGAAAGACCTGTCATCGGGCAGATGGCGAATGAAGTGAGACAGAGCATTGAAAAAATGCTGGAGGAAAGCAAGAAACGTCTGGAAGCGGCAGAGCTGGCACACAGACTGGAGGCAGAAAAAATCGACGTAACCATGCCCGGTAAGGAAAGACCCGAAGGGCATAAGCACCCCATGAGCATTGTAATCGACGAAATTTGCGATATCTTCAAGGGCATGGGCTACGAGGTGGCTGACGGCCCTGAGGTGGAAAAGGATTATTATAACTTTGAGGCACTGAATATTCCTGCAAACCATCCGGCAAAGGATGAGCAGGATACCTTCTATATCAATGGGGATATTCTGCTGCGTACACAGACCTCTCCTGTGCAGGTGCGTACCATGGAAAAGGGCAAGCTGCCGATTCGTATGGTCTGCCCCGGTGCGGTATATCGTTCCGATGAGGTGGATGCAACCCATTCCCCTGTATTTCATCAGTTAGAGGGCATGGTAATTGATAAGAACGTAACCATGGGCGATTTGAAGGGCGCATTGGCTGTGTTTGCGAAGGAGCTGTTCGGTGAGGATACAAAGGTTCGTTTCCGCCCGCATCACTTCCCCTTCACAGAACCCAGTGCGGAAATGGACGTAACCTGCTTTGCTTGTGGCGGCGAGGGCTGTCGTGTATGCAAGGGCGAGGGCTACATTGAGCTGCTGGGCTGTGGTATGGTACACCCAAAGGTGCTGAAAATGAGCGGCATTGACCCTGAGGAATACAGTGGATTTGCATTTGGTATGGGTCTGGAGCGTGTAGCAATGCAGAGATACGGCATTACAGACCTGCGTCTGCTGTTTGAAAACGATGCGAAATTCCTGAAGCAGTTCTAATAGACCGCAAAGGATTGCGGGGCGTTGATTCAAGCAGGCTTTGCTTCGCAAACCTTGCCCTTCGGGCAACCGCCGCATCTGTTCGGCGGTGCGTACCCACACCCCACGAGGGGAAAGGGATGAGAACAAAAACAGGATTCAAGTTGAGTATATCTGCCTGCAAAGAGGGGAATCTCTTGCAGGAGTTTGAGGACAGCGTCCTCAATAGAAGAAAGGAGAGTTAATTTCATGGACGTACCTATGTCTTGGATGAAAGAATATGCACCCGTTACAGCGGATATCAAGGATTTTATTGAGGATATCACGTTGTCCGGTTCCAAAGTAGAGGGCTACACAACCGTAGCCGGTGAAATTAAAAACGTAGTGACAGGCTATATCAAGGAAATCGTAAAGCACCCTGATGCCGATAAGCTGGTCATCTGCACGATTGATGCAGGGCAGGGCAGGGACTTAACGATTGTTACCGGCGCACCCAATGTGAGAGTGGGAGATTATGTACCTGTTGCGCTGAACAATTCTGTTATCGCAGGCGGCAAGGAAATCCACACAGGCGAGCTGCGCGGAGTTGTTTCCGAAGGGATGCTTTGCTCTGTGGAGGAGCTGGGCTGCGACAGACATGATTTCCCCGAAGCACCCGAATACGGCATCTATATTTTCCCCGAACCCGTAGAATTGGGTAAGGATATTGTTGAGGTGCTGGATTTGAAGGATGAAGTGGTGGAATACGAAATCACCTCCAACAGACCCGACTGCTTCTCCGTTCTGGGGATTGCAAGAGAGGCTGCCGCAACCTATGACATTCCCTTCCATTACCCTGAAATCAAGGTGGCAGAAAAGGCGGAAGGTAAGGCAGAGGATTATGTTAAGGTAACGATTGAGAACCCTACCCTTTGCCCCAGATACGTTGCAAGAGTGGTAAAGAATGTAAAAATCGGGCCTTCTCCCAGATGGATGAGAAAAAGACTGCGTATGGCAGGCGTGCGCCCCATCAACAACATCGTTGATATCACAAACTATGTGATGATTGAAATGGGTCAGCCGATGCATGCATTCTCCATCGAAACCATCAAGGACAGCCATATTATTGTAAGAAACGCAAAAGAGGGCGAAACCATTACAACACTGGACGGACAGGAGAGAAGCCTTGACCCCTCCATGCTTGTGATTGCCGACCCCGAAAAGGCAGTTGCGATTGCAGGCGTAATGGGCGGCGAAAATTCCATGATTGTGGAAGGTTCTCAGGCGGTGCTGTTTGAATCCGCAAACTTTGACGGGCCGAACGTGCGTATCACAGCGAAAAAGGTTGGTCTGCGTACAGACGCATCCAGCAAGTTTGAAAAGGGACTGGATCCCAATCTGGCACTGGAGGCAGTGAACCGCGCGGTGCAGCTGGTTGAGCTTTTGGGTGCCGGCGAGGTTGTGCCCGGCGTTGTGGATGAATACCCCAACAAGAGAGAGCCTTGGCAGCTTTCCTATAACCCTGCATGGATTAACAAATTCTTGGGGACAAACATTTCCGAAGAAGAAATGCAGAAGATTTTTGAAAAAATCGAGCTGAAGGTAGACCCTGTCAACCATATTGTAACGATTCCTACCTTCCGTCCCGATTTGGAGGCACAGGCAGATTTGGCAGAGGAAATTGCACGCTTCTACGGCTATAATAAGATTGAAGCAACACTGGCCTCCGGCACACCTACGGTTGGCAAGAGAACCTATGCGCAGAGCATTACCGCACTGGTGAAGGATACTGTGATTGCAAACGGTCTGTGTGAGGCAATGACATACAGCTTTGAAAGCCCGAAGGTGTTCGATAAGCTACTGATTCCTGCGGACAGCGACCTGAGAAAGGCAATCGTGATTTCCAACCCTTTGGGCGAGGATTTCTCCATCATGAGAACGGTTTCCTTCAATGGTATCCTCACTTCCTTGGCAACAAACTACAACAGAAGAAACGAAAGCGCAGGCTTGTTTGAGGTGGCGAAGGTTTATATTCCCAAGGCACTGCCTTTGACAGAACTGCCTCACGAAATTCCCACACTGACGATGGGGATGTATGGAAATATGGATTTCTATGATTTGAAGGGGATTGTGGAGCATCTGATGCACGTTCTTGGCATGAGCAAGGTGGCAGAATATGTGACAGAAAAGGCACTGCCCTGGATGCACCCCGGCAGAACGGCTTCTGTGATCGTAAACGGCGAAAGCATCGGCTATCTGGGTGAAGTGCATCCTGCGGTGCTGAAAAACTACGGCATTGGTACAAGAGCATATCTGGCTGTTCTGGATATGGAAAAGGTAATTGCGAATGCAAACAGAGATGTGGTTTATCAGGCATTGCCGAAATTCCCTGCACTGACGAGAGATATTGCGATGCTGGTGAAGGAAGATGTAACCGTGAAGGAAATTGCGGATATCATCAAGAAAAACGGCGGCGCATATCTGGAGGAGGCAAAGCTCTTTGACGTATATCAGGGGGCGCAGATTGAAGCAGGCTATAAATCTGTGGCATATTCCATCACCTTCCGCAGTGCGGAAAAGACACTGGCAGATGCCGATATTGCAGATGCAATGGATAAGATTTTGAAGGGCTTGGCAGAGGAGCTGGGCGCACAGCTGAGAGATAAATAAGGAATCGGGATTTCCGAGAGAAAGAACCGCCATGGCAGGGATGCTGTGGCGGTTTTTTGATGAGAGGAACGGCGTAGGTGCGCCTATAAAAAGATTTACTGGGAATAACTATTCATATAATAGTATAAATATTATTAAAACTAATATTGACAAAGTGGAATACTAATGATAGAATAGGGATAGAGGTGGTAGATATGAAGCGAATGATAACGAAATGCCCCGGATGTCAGGGAACGCTGCATATTGCAAAGCTGCAATGCCCTGATTGTGGTATGGAATTAAAAAATGATTTTTCATTGAGCCGTTTCGATCGGTTGGATGATGCACAGTATGAATTTCTTCTGACATTTTTGAAAAGCAGAGGGAGTTTAAAGGAAGTGCAGGCAGAATTACAGCTTTCTTATCCTGCGGCGAAAAAGAAACTGGAAGAATTATTAGTTGCGTTGGATTTGAGTGAGACAACTGAGAAAAGGGGAGAGGTAGATATGAGCAATTTAAAGGTGGAGCAGGGCAGTACGGAAGTATCTGAAATCATCAAGGGGAAAATCAAAGAAAACGGCGGTCATGTTACAGTGTATACCGCAAGGGGACTTCCCTGCGAAATCACGGCAGAGCCGGATGGGAAAACCTTTAGCAGTAATAAGCTTCCTGTGAGCGATAGATATGATTACAAGGTTTTTGATGTGATTGTAGACCTTTTACTTGAGCAGGGCGGCAGAGCAAGAAAAGGAAATGGGCGAAATTATAAACTGGGTGAAAAAGGGTGTGAAACGGATACAGTGGTTGGTGCGATTGCGGTATATCGTGGATATGAATTGGGTGCATCCGTTTATGATCCTGTTTTTGTAATGGCGGCGGTGCTGGAATGGGCAGGCATTGCGGAAAATGGTCGAGGGGAATTGATTCTTACGAATGAATACAAGAGTATGCTGTAAAATTGTTAGCGGGTAATGCAGATTAGGGTTTTCGTGGGGGGATGATTATGATAAAATCAATTTTAGAGTTGAAATTTGAAGAAGAAATCAGAGATAAGATGTTTCTTGCAAAAAAAGAGTGCAACTATAATCCGACTCGCTTTCATCAGATGATTAACAACCATGGCGGTGTTGAAACGGCAAAAAGGTTGATTGCACAGGCGCAAAAAACCGGAAATACATCAGATGGATTTACTACGCTTTATCTTTGCGATAGGTTGGATTTGACAATGGAAAATTCTGTTTGTAAGGAGGAATACCGCTCTTTATTTACTGCGGATGAAATTGCGTATTGTGAAATGGTATTAGGAATTACCGAGAGCTGAAGCGTGATGAAGTAGGTTTATAGTAAAAGGAAATGGAATGGCGGCAGGGGGTGCAGGTATGCGTTTATTTAGAATGATTGTTTCTATTTTTGTGATGCTGATTGCGGGCTTGATTGGTTTTTTCGTGGGCATTAGAATAGATGAGGCAATGGGCGGTGCGGTTTTATTTTCCGTGATTGCCGGAATTGCCTGCGTGATTTATACGATAGAGAATCAGGAAAAATGAGATTGCCGACAGGATTCTGAAAAGCGGAGAGCGTTTTTTGGAGAGGATTTTTTACTGACGAGAGAAGAAATGAAAAAGAGCGAAAAAACAGCCCTTGGAGAGTGCTTTCCGAGGGCTTTTGTTATTTTATTTTACATATTCATATTTTTTAATATAGCAGATACCGATGGGGGTGGGGCCGGTATGGGTGCCGATGGTGATGCCGACGGGCCAGATTTCATCCATTACATCGAAGCCTTCTGCCAAGAGGGTCTGGCGCATTTCTTCTACGGTGGCGTGGCGTTCCTTTTCCCCACGCACCAACAGCACGCGATAGTGTTCCTTCTCGCTGTCGATTTCGTTTCTTGTCATATCCATGATGGTTTTGAGCGCTTTTTTATGCCCGCGCACCTTGCTTTCGGGATACAGTTCGCCATCGCGCATGACGATAATCGGCTTAATATTCAGAATCGCGCCTGCCAGAGCGGCGGCTTTGCCGATTCTGCCGCCCTTCTGGAGATAATCCAGAGAATCGACGGTGAAGTTGATTTTTGTCATATATTTTTGCTTATCCAGAACGGCAAGCAGTTCTTCCATAGAATAGCCGGCATCGCGCATGCGGCATGCTTCGTAGACCAGAAGCCCCTGCGAGCCTGTGACACAGGCACTATCCAAAACGATGATTTTGCGCTCGGGATAGGCTTCGCTGAGGATATTTGCCGCATTTACGCCGCTCTGATAGGAGCCGCTGAAATTTGCCGTAAGACAGATACAGAAAACATCCTTACCTTCCTTTAAAACGGGTTCCATGGCATCCATGTAATCCTGCACAGAGGGCAGAGAGGTTTTCGGATAGAGCTTATCGGCATTGATTTTATCGTAAAATTCATCGGGGGTAATATCCTGCAATTCCTTTAGGTAATTTACCGTATCAAAGGAAACATGAAAGGGGACGTAGGTTACATCCAGCTGTTCCAGCACGGCGGCAGGAATATCGCAGGAGGTATCGGAAAGTATTTTATATGTAGACATAGAGCTATTCCTCCATTTGAAATCTATAAAATCGATTTTGAATTAGTCTTTCTATCGGTTTATTTTACTTTGTATTTTGGGCGTTGTCAATAAAAAACACTGTCACACTGACGTAGTAAAGCATACCAGATGTTGTGTTATTCTGCTGTGCGGAAGTGGTTTTTATTGTAGGATTTGCCAATTTCCGAAGAAGATGGTATCATTTGTAGGCATGAAGAAAACGGAAGGGAGGAAACAGAGATGGGAAAGATTCTGGTCATTGCCGAGAAGCCCTCTGTGGCAAGGGACATTGCAAAGGTTTTGCAGGCAAAGCAGAAGGGAGAAGGCTGTCTTATCGGGGAGCGCTATGTGGTTTCCTGGGCGGTCGGGCATCTGGTGACGCTTGCGGAGCCGGAGGAATATGACGAGAAATACAAGAAATGGAATTTTTCCACGCTGCCGATTCTTCCTGAGGAAATGCAGCTGAAAGCAATCAAACAGACGAGAGACCAGCTAAAGATTCTGCACAGCTGGATGCACAAAAGGGAGATTGACAGCTTAATCTGTGCAACGGATAGTGGGAGAGAAGGGGAGCTGATTTTCCGCTATATTTATGAGATTACGAAATGCAAAAAGCCGTTTCAGCGGCTCTGGATCAGCAGCATGACGGAGGAGGCCATCAAGGAAGGCTTCAGAGCGCTGAAGGACGGCAGAGAATACGATTTATTATACACCTCCGCGAAATGCAGGAGTGAGGCGGACTGGCTGGTAGGGATGAACGCCACGCGGGCGTATACCCTGCAATATCACGCGCTTCTGAGCATTGGGCGTGTGCAGACACCGACACTGGCGTTGATTGTGGAGCGGCAGAAGGAAATCGATGCCTTTACGGCGGAGGATTATTTTGAAGTACAGGCAGACTTCGGCGGCTATACGGGGCTTTGGATTGACAGGGAGGAGCATACCCGTATCGACAGGGAGGACGCGGCGCAGGCGATTCTTGCGAAAACAAACGGCAAGCCTGCCACGATTACAAAGGTGGAAAAGGAAGAAAAGAAAACGCCGCCGCCCCTGCTTTATGATTTGACGGAATTGCAGAGGGAATGCAACAAAAAGTTCGGCTTTTCCGCGAAAAAGACACTGGATATCGCGCAGAGCCTGTATGAAAAGCGAAAAATGATTACCTACCCCAGAACGGACAGCCGCTACCTGAGCGAGGACATGAAGGGAAAGGTGAAAAGTACGATTCACCGCTTGCAGGCGTTGGAGGAATACGCGCCCTATGTGGAGCCGCTTATGCAGGAAATCCGATTCACGAAGCGTATCATTGACAATGCGAAGGTGACAGACCACCATGCCATCATCCCGACGGATGGGAAGCTGCGTCCCGAAAGCCTTTCCGAGGATGAGAGAAAGGTGTTTTCTCTGGTGGCGGCACGTTTTCTGGCGGTTTTTTATCCGTATTATCGCTATGAGGTGACGAAGGTTTACGCCGAGGCGGAGCAGGAACGCTTTCTTTCCAAGGGGACGGTTGTTCTGGAGGAGGGCTGGCAGGCAGTGGAAAAGGCACTGGTGCCGACTGCGACGAAGAAGAAAAAGACGAAGAACGAGGAGGAGCAGAAGCTGCCGTCCTTGCAGGAGGGCGAGGTGCGGACGATTCGCAGCATGGAGCTTCTGCGGAAAAAGACGAAGCCGCCTGCACCCTATACGGAAAGCAGCCTGCTTTCTGCGATGGAAAACGCAGGACGGTTTGTGGAGGACGAAGCACTCAAGGAGCAGATGAAGGACAGCGGCTTAGGCACACCTGCGACAAGAGCTGCCATCATTGAGCGACTGCTGACGGTGGGATATCTGACGAGAAAGGGGAAAACCCTTCTGCCGACGGAAAAGGGCAGAAAGCTGATTGAGGTTGTGCCGCAGGAGATGCGCTCGCCGCAGACCACGGGCAAATGGGAAAAAGGACTTTCCTCGATTGCAAAGGGCAAAATGACGGAGGAACGCTTTATGGCAAGTATTCGCCGCTATGTGCAGTTTCTGATACAGGATGCGGCATCGGGCAGACGGGCGGATGTTATCTTCCCTGAGGAGCAGGTGCGCGGAAAACGCCGCAAAACAAATGCCTTTGGGAAATGCCCTTTCTGCGGACGGGATATTCTGGAAAATTCAAAATCCTTTTATTGCGCAGGATGGAAAAGCGGCTGCAAATTTTCGCTCTGGAAGGACAGCCTGAAGCCATACGGTCTGGAGCTGGACGGCGGTATGGTGAAGCTGCTGCTGAAAAAGAACAAATCCGAGCGCGTGGCGGTGACACTGCCGCAGACGGGCGAGAAGGGAACGGCGGTTCTGATTCTGAACAAGGACAAGGGCGGACAGATAGAGCTGATGGATTTTACAAGAGAGAACGCTTAAGTCGAAATCAGGAGAAAGAAAGAGTTGAAAGAAGAAAAAAGATTTGATATGATTTTAAATTGTGAGAAAAAATTTCTGAAATAGATTGGAAAGATAGTAAGGATTGGAGAAGAACATGGAACAGATTTACAGTATGCTGGGGATTTCTGCGGAGGTAGAAGCCTTTGGCAATGCGGTTTTAAAGGATTTAAAGGAACGCTTTGAAAAAATTGACGCGGTGGCGGAATATAATCAGGCGAAGGTGCTGCGTGCCATGCAGGAGGAACGCGTGGATGGTACCTGCTTTGCGGGCTCGACGGGCTATGGCTACAATGACAATGGGCGCGATAAGCTGGAAAAGGTATATGCGCGCTGCTTTGGGACAGAGGCGGCTCTGGTGCGCCCCCAGATTACCTGCGGCACACATGCACTGGCAATCGCGCTGAGTGCGAACCTTCTGCCCGGAGATGAACTGCTTTCCCCTGTCGGCAAGCCGTATGATACACTGGAAAACGTCATTGGGACAGTGCCCTCTGCCTGCTCTCTGATGGAATACGGGGTCAGCTACAGACAGGTGGAGCTTATGGAGGATGGGACATTTGACTATCCTGCCATCAGAGAAGCCATCAATGAAAAGACAAAGCTGGTGACGATTCAGCGTTCCAAGGGCTATGCCATGCGCCCGACCTTTTCTGTGAAGCAGATTGGGGAGCTGATTGCATTTATTAAGGAAATAAAGCCTGATGTGATTTGTATGGTGGACAACTGCTATGGTGAATTTGTGGATGTGATTGAGCCTTCCAACGTGGGGGCAGATATGATTGTCGGCTCGCTGATTAAAAATCCCGGTGGCGGTCTGGCTCCTATCGGCGGCTATATCTGCGGCAAGCAAAGCTGCATTGACAGATGCGCATACCGTCTGAGCGCACCCGGTCTGGGGCAGGAGGTCGGTGCTTCTCTGGATCTGAACCGTGCGCTGTATCAAGGCTTTTTCCTTTCCCCTACGGTTACGGCAGGGGCATTGAAGGGGGCTGTTTTTGCGGCGAATGTGTATGAAAAGCTGGGCTTCCGCGTGATTCCCAACGGCACAGAGTCCCGTCATGATATCATTCAGGCGGTGGAGCTGGGCAGTGCAGAGGCAATGGAGGCATTCTGTCAGGGGATTCAGGCGGCGGCACCTGTGGACAGCTATGTTACGCCGATTCCCTATGCGATGCCGGGGTATAACTGCGATGTTATCATGGCGGCAGGGGCATTTATCCAAGGTTCTTCCATTGAACTGAGTGCGGATGGCCCAATCAGAGCGCCCTATTCCGTTTATTTCCAGGGCGGACTGACATGGTTCCATGCGAAAACGGGGATTCTGATGAGCTTGCAGAAGCTGTACGAAAAAGGATTGGTAAAGATATAAATCGAAATCAGAAGGTGGTCGGATTTACCGACCGCCTGTTTTTTTGCCCAAAAGCAGGGAGAGCATCCTTTTATCCAGACAGCCGAGCAGAAAAAGAAACAGGAGATACAGAACGCCCATGCCGCAGAGCGAGCCGAGGAACAGCAGCTTGGACGGGGCAAAAATGCGGATACAGTATTTTGTTATCAGCCCGGCGGCGGCACCGGCAAGCAGAGGCTTGAAAAAGCAGCTGCGGCAGGAGGGCAGAACGGCGGTGCGCTTCCAGAGGCGGTGCAGGGAGCAGCTGACGGAAAACAGCAGGCTGAGAAACCAGCCGCCCAGAAACGCCGCCACGCCATAGGCAGGCATGCAGAACCAGATGACAGCAATGCTGATGCAGGAGGAAAGAATGTTGTTGCGGAAAAGGAAAAGCTGCTCTCCCAAGCCATTCAGAAGTCCGTGAAGGGTGGTCTGCGCATAGAGCAGGGGACAGAGGAAGGCAAGCGGAAACAGCACCTGCCCCAATGCCGCGCGGTCATAGACGATATAGCAGATTTCGTGTGGAAAAACGGCAAACAGCGCCGCCGCCCCGAACCCGATGACAGAGGTAAAAAGGAAGGTGGCGGAAACGGTTTTGCTGATGCGGGTATCCTGCTTGACGGCGCAGGCCTCGGAAATTTCCGGCACGAGGGAAACGGATGCTGCCATCAGGCAGGCGGAGGGCAGAAGGACAAGGGGCATTGCCATCCCTGTCAGCTCACCGTAGGTGGAGAGGGCTTGGACGGTATTCTGCCCGTGGAGCTGCAGCTGTCTGGGAATCAGGAGATTTTCAACGGTGGAAAGGAGTGAGCCGGCAATGCGGCTTGCGGAAAGCGGCAGGGCGGTGCTTAAAATCATGGCAAGGACGGCAGGAGAGGACAGCGTGGGCTTGCGTATGAATTTATGTTTCCTTTTATAATGGAAATAATTCCAGACGGTAAAGCCGCAGGAAAGCAGCTCCCCGAACAGGATGCCGCAGACGGCGGCACCGCAGGCATAGCTGAGCCCGCGCGGGACAAAAATGCCTGCCAGAAAATAAATCGTCAGGATACGGACGGTTTGCTCCAGCACCTGCGAAAAGGCAGGGACGAGTGTTTCCTGTATGCCGAGGAAGAAGCCGCGAAAGCAGGAGCTTGCTGCCATAAACGGCACAGCCAATGCCAAAAGGCGCAGGGAAAAAGCGGCGCGCCTATCCCTAAGCATAGAAAGGGCGATGCTATCCGCGCCGAAAAACAGGACACAGCTGACAGCCGCACTTGCACAGAGGGAAAGGCAGACCGCCTGCTTGACAATGCGCCCGATATTCCCATTCTGTCCGCGGATGTATTCCTGCGCGGCAAGGTGGGAAATGGTTGTGGTGAAGCCGGCAGAGGTGATGCTCCATGCAAGCATATACAGCGGCAGAATCAGCTGATACAGCCCCATGCCCTCTGCGCCGATGGCGTTTGACATGAAAACACGATAGAAAAAACCCATACATTTTGTGATGAGATTGGCACAGGTCAGGATAAGGGTTCCGGTGATGATATTTTTTCTGCTCATGGCAAAGCCTCCGAAGGGGGTTCTTTTACTTATATGACAAGAGGACAGGAAATAGAAGGGAAACAAGGAGAAAACGGGGATTTGACTGAACAAAAGTAATGCTTTTTTGGAAGAAAAAGGTAGAAAATGATACGAATATTTCGCATATAAACCGTCAAAAAGACTGAAAAACAAATATTCTTATGATTTTCGTACGTTATAATAAACAATTTTGCAAGGGCGATAAAAAAATTCATTGAAATGTATTGACAACAATTTCTTTGAGCGATATAATCTACTCACAAAGAGCATATAGCCGAAGGAAGAAGTGAATTTATTTCATTCATTTTTTACAAAAACAAATGAAATTCTGCTGCGGACGGGAGAAAAAAGAGCCGTTTTTCCCCAAGAGCCGGTTGCCGCAGAGAAGCTTTTGTGTGATGCTTCGGAACGTGCTTCACTTGCTGGAAAACTGACGGAAGCATTTCTGTGCAGGCAAAAACGGAATTATTTTATCAGTATTATTTATTGCCTGCGTTACAGAAGCACCGATGGTTTCAGCGCATACCCTAAAAAGGAGGAAGGAAGAAATGAGTAACAACAACAACGAAATGAAGAAGGAGCTCGGCATGGGCGCTGCTATGGCTACAGTAGTCGGCTGCGTAATCGGTTCCGGTGTATTCTTCAAACCCACAGCAATCTACACAGCAACAGGCGGTGCGCCCGGTCTGGCAATCATCGCATGGGTGGTAACCTCTCTGGTTTGCCTGTGTGCGGCAATGACATTTGCCGAAATCGCAATCTTGATTCCCGAAACAGGCGGTATGCCCGTATATCTGAAAAAGGTATTCGGTGACAGGGTTGGTTATCTCTGCGGCTGGATGCAGACTGTTGTATTCTATCCCGGTCTGGTTGCGGCACTGGCAGTAGCGGTTGCAAACCAGGCAAAGCTGTTCCTGGGCGACGGCATGGTTGTTCCTGTGGCAATCGTATGTATCATCATCATGGTTGCGCTGAACTGCATGGGCGCTAAGGTTGGCGGTGCAGCACAGACGATCTTTACCGTAGCAAAGCTGATTCCTCTGGTTCTGATTATGATTTTCGGCTTCATCAGAGGCAACGGCAATCCCATCTTCGACCCTATGCTGGGTGAGGGGCTGAAATTCGGCTCCGTTCTGGGGCAGCTGATGATTGCAGTTCTGTTCGCATACGAAGGCTGGACAAACGTAGGTGCAATCGCGGGCGAAATGAAAGATCCCGGCAGAGATTTGCCTAAGGCGATTGTTGGCGGCGTAGCACTGATTATGGCAGTTTATATTATCATCAACCTGGCTTACCTGTGGGTACTGCCTGCTGATGTAATGATGAATCTGGAATCCCCTGCATCCGCAGTAGCAATGCAGATCTTCGGCAACATGGGTGGTAAAATCGTATCCGTTGGTATTATGATTTCCGCCGGCGGCGCATGCAACGGCTTTATCCTGTCCGGTTCCCGTACAGCACTGTACATGGCAGAACAGGGTGACCTGCCCGGCAGCAAGGCTCTGTCCAAAATCTCCGGCACAGGCGTTCCCATCAACTGCATTTTCCTGATTGGTATTCTGGGTGCAATTTATGCACTGACAGGTCAGTTCGACCTGCTGACAAACCTTGGTACATTCGTAGGCTGGGTATTCTATACACTGACATTTGCAGCAGTTATGGCTTACAGAAAACAGGCTCCCGATCTGAAACGTACTTACAAGGTACCTGCATACCCTGTAATTCCTATCATCGCAATCATTTCCGGTCTGTATGTTCTGCTGAACCAGCTGTTCATGGCAGGTCCTGATGCAAGAAAGGTTGCTGTAGGCGGTATCATTCTGGTACTGATTGGCTTGCCCGTTCGTGCAATCTTCACAAAGAAGAAAGCGGCATAAGGCAGTCTGAACGATTTCGTTCCATAAATTAAAAATATTTGCTTATGAAAGGCTTCAAAGGCGTATTCTTTCTGAACTAGACGGTTCGGAGGGGATACGCCTTTTGTTTGTGAAAATAAAGTTGTCTGAGAAGACGGAAAAGGTAGGAAATGCCCATAAAACCGAAGAAGCCAAAACTTTTTCCCTTTTGCACAAATACAGAATACGCTGAAAATTTTGCTAAAATGTATGACTTATCTGTGAAATTGAGCGGTAGAATATGCAAAATATACAATAAAAACGGGGATGTTAAGAAAATGGTAAAAAATATATCGTCAGATACCACTAACAGTCTTGACAATTTTTTGATAATCATTGATAATATATTGTATTGGAGTAAATGCAGATGTCAGTTTCAGCTTGAATTTTCAACAAAAGCCGGAGGAATTTCGGCTTTTTCGGCAGAAGGAAACGGCATTTTCATGGAAACAGAAGGGAAGTAAATGCTTTTGAGGGAAGGATGGTTCAATGTATTTATTATTGTTACTGCTGTGGTTTATTTTTAATGGCAGAGTAACGTTGGAAGTTGCCCTGTTTGGGATAGTGATCTGCGGCTGGCTTTATTGGTTTATTTGCAAGTACATGGGCTACAGCTTTCAGAGAGAGAAGGTTCTTGTGAAAAACATTCCTCTTTATCTGAAATATGCCTTTGTTTTGCTCTGGGAAATTTTCAAGGCGAATGTGGATGTCATCAAGATTATTTTTTCGCCGAAAAAAGCAGAGATTCAGCCTGCACTTGTAAGGTTTCATACGGATTTGAAAAGTGAAGCCTCCTTGGTTGCTCTGGCGAACTCCATCACACTGACCCCCGGCACCTATACGGTGGAATTGGAAAACGGAGAATATGTTGTGCAGGCACTGGATCGGGAAAAATTCGGCGAGGGTCTGGAGGATTCCGTTTTTGTAAAGCAGTTGAGAAGGTTGGAGGGATGAGCGTATGAGCGATACAATGCATTTTATACTGGAAATCGCTATGTTCGTTCTGGCGTGCGGCATGATTCTGGCGTTTATCCGTGCAGTCAGAGGGCCTCGTTTTACGGATCGTATTGTGGCGATTAACATGATTGGTACCATGACGACGGTGATGATTGGGATTCTTTCCGCTTATCTGGGTGAAACCTCTCTGGTGGACGTTTCTCTGGTTTATTCCTTGCTGAGCTTCTTGGCGGTAGTGGTGATGTGTCACGTCGTTACCCTGCATCATAAGGGTCGTCTGCTGTTTCTGGCAAGAAAGGAAAAGGAGGCAGAGGAAAAATGTCAATAAGAGAAATCATTGCAGCAATCTGCATTTTTATAGGGCTGTTTGTGTTCCTTTGTTCGATTCTGGGGATTTATCGCTTTAAATATGCGATGAACCGTATGCACGCAGCAGCCTTAGGGGATACCATGGGAATTTTCTTTGTTGTATTAGGTCTTCTGATTTTAGGGCAGGATATTTTCCACATGGCAAAATATGCCCTTATCATTCTGTTTTTCTGGCTATCCAGTCCCATTTCGACACACCTGATTGCGAAGGTAGAGCTTCTGACAAACAAAGACTGTGAAGAAAGGATGAAGGACAGATGAGCGATTTTAGCGTTACCATTCAGATGATTTTGGTTATTTTTCTCATTGCCAGTGCCATCGGCGTTTCTGTAACAAGAAAGCTTTTTATGGCGGTTATCGTTTTCATGGGGTATAGCTCCGTTATGGCAATTGTGTGGCTTTTTCTGGAATCTCCCGACCTGGCTATTACAGAGGCGGCTGTTGGCGCAGGGATTGATACGGTACTATTCTTCCTGACGCTGAAGAAGGTTCACGCACTGAAAGGCACAAGGGAGGGGTGATGAGATGAAAGAAGAAAAATCATTTTGGGAGAAATTGAAACGCTGGATTGACGGGGACGAGGTGCTTCTCGATGCAGATAAAATTATCTCCAAAAAAGAAAAAAAAGAGTTTATTCATGAAGAAAGATTTTTCCCGATTGGAGACATTCGTTCCAATGTAACCCTGTATTGTGTGCTTTCCGTTTTCGTTACGGTGGTATTCATTACAGTTATGCTGCATGTAGTTATGGAGCTGCCGATGTTTGGCGACCCGAACAGCATCACCAACAACGAGGTTGCGGCGCGCTACTTGGAAAAAGGGATTGCGGAAACAGGCGCAATCAACTTTGTTGCAGGCATGATTCTGGATTACCGTGCCTTTGATACCTTTGGCGAATCCAACGTACTGTTTATGGCGGTTATCGCGGTGCTGATGCTGCTGCAAAGAGATAAAAAGAACATTGATGCGGCAGAGGATCAGGAAATGCAGGAGGACGAAATGCTGGATGCAGAGGATTCCAAGCTGATTCTGAAAAAGGGTGCGAAATGCCTTGCTCCTGTGGTTATCCTGTATGGAATCTATGTTGTTTTAAACGGACATCTTTCTCCCGGCGGCGGCTTTTCCGGTGGGTCTATCATCGGCGCAGGTCTGATTCTGTATTCCGTGGCATTCGGACATAAGAAGATGCAGACCTTCTTTACGATTAAAACACTGACTGTGACAACGGCGGCATGCCTGCTGACCTATTGCGGCTGTAAGAGCTATTCCTTCTTTACAGGGGCAAACCATGTCGGCTGGGAGGTACCGAAGGGCACACCCGGTGCAATTTTAAGCTCCGGCTTTATCTTGCCGTTGAATATCTGTGTCGGTCTGGTTGTTGCATGTACGATGTATGGGTTCTATGCGTTATTTACAAAAGGAGAAGTCTGATTATGAGTCAACTGTTGACAAATTATTATGAAGCAGCTTCTGTTATTCTTTTTGGCATTGGATTCATGAATCTGCTTCTGCAAAGAAATCTGATTAAAAAGTTTATTGGTCTGAATATTATGGATACGGCTACCTATCTTTTTCTGGCGGCGAAGGGCTATGTGGCAGGCAGAACTGCCCCGATTTTGACAAACGGCATTATTGATGCGGATTATTATATCAACCCCATTCCTGCCGGTCTGGTTCTGACGGGTATTGTTGTATCGGTATCTGTAACAGCGTTCTCTCTTGCTCTGGTTCTGCGGCTGTATAAGCATTACGGCTCGTTGGATATGGATGAAATCCTGAGAATGATGAGAGAGGAGGAAGGGGAATAATATGGAACATCATGTAAATCTCGTACATAATATACCTTTCTTCAGCGTTTTTTTTGCGATGTTCTGCGGCATCATTACGCCTCTGCTCAAAAGCGGACGTGCGGCACGCCATCTGCATGGCTTTATGGTGGGGCTTGTCGGCATGCTTTCTGTTGTGCTTCTGGTGAGCGTGGTGAAAAATCAGGAAGCGTATACCTTTATGATGGGGCATTTTCCTGCACCCTGGGGCAATGAATTGCGCATCGGGCCTCTGGAGGCGTTGCTGGCGGTTATGGTCAGTGTGGTTATGTTTTTAACCATCACGGCAGGCAGTAGGCAGATTTTTGAGGAAATTGTTCCGGAAAAACAAAAATTTTACTTTATTATGCTGAATGCAACCTATGGCGCAATGCTGGCAATGACATATACAAACGATATGTTTACAGGCTACGTTTTCATTGAGATTCTGACGATTGCCTCCTGCACGCTGATTCTGGCAAGAGGGACAAAGCAGGCGATTGTCGGCACAACGCATTATCTGGTGTTCGGCTGTATGGGCTCCGGTCTGTTTCTGCTGGGTGTTTGCATTCTTTATGGCATCACAGGGCATCTCTTATTCCCGCAGATGAAGGAAACGATTGCCATGCTGATGGAAACAGGGCAGTATCATTTCCCGCTGATGATTGTAGTCAGCCTGATGTTTATGGGTCTGGGCATCAAGAGCGGTCTGTTCCCGTTCCATTCTGCACTGCCTACGGCTTACGGCTCTACGATGACAACCTCGAACGGGATTTTGTCCGGTCTGGTGCTGAAGGCATATATCATTCTGGCAATCAAGCTGGTATTTGAAGTATTTACCATTGAAACACTGGTTAAATTGAGAATTGCGGACGTTCTGTTCGTTCTGGGCGTTCTGGGCATGATTATGGGCTCCTTCTATGCCGTACGGGAAAGCCGGCTGAAGCGTATGCTGGCATACTCCTCTGTGGCACAGATTGGCTACATCTTTATGGGGATTGGCTTAGGCTCAGAGGCGGGGATGCTTGCAGCCTGCTTCCATGTTCTGGCACACGCCGTTACAAAATCTATGCTTTTCCTTTGCTGTGGTACCTTTATTGAGGAGGCCGGCGGCAAGGAGCAGCTGGAAAACCTCAAGGGGGCGGCTTACCGCAACCCTCTGGCAGGGATTGCCTTCATCGTTGGGGCTATGTCCATGATTGGTGTGCCGCTGTTTGCAGGGTTCATCTCCAAGCTGTACTTTGCGGAGGCTGCATTGGAAATGACGGGGACACGTCTGGTTCCGGTTCTTGCGGCACTGGCTATTTCCATGATTCTGAATGCGATGTATTTCCTGCCCTCTGTTATTGCAATCTGGTCTCGCCCTGAGACAAAGGAAAAAACAGTCAGAGTGCAGAACTCTCCGCTGTTTGCAATGGCGATGGTACTGTTTATTGTAGTCAATTTGGCGCTGGGTATCGGCTATCGTCCCATTATCGAAATCATGAAAATGGGTATCGAGCTGATTCAGGTTGCATTATGATGAGAGAATGAGGTGAAAGAAATGAACGGATCTGTACTTTTGCTGCTCCCGATGATTTTACCCTTCATTTTTGGTCTCATCATTGGTTTCCAAAAGGAGGAAAAGCAGCGCAATATCTTGGTATTTATTGCAATGGCTGTGGAAGCGGCTCTGGTCTGGTATCTTTGCAGCGGAGAGATGCAAACCTTCGTGCTCTGGCGGATATCTGACCGATTGGCACTTGTTTACAAAACGGACGGATTGGCAAGATTCTTTGCCTGCCTCATCAGTACCATCTGGCTGATTGCGGCAGTGTTTTCCATGGAATATATGAAGCATGAGCATAAGCCGGCGCGGTTCTTCATGTTTTATACGTTTTCTCTGGCGGCATTGATGAGTCTTTGCTTCTCCGAAAATATGATGACGATGTATCTGTCCTATGAATTTATGACAATTCTGACAGCACCACTGGTTATCCATACGGGTACACCTGAGGCAACGCGTGCGGGCTTGAAATATCTGGGGTATTCCTTCTTCGGCGCAGGCTTAGGGCTGATGGGGTTCTTCTTCCTGAACACCTATTGCAGAACAACCATTTTTATGCCCGGCGGCACACTGGATATGGCAATGGTGGCAGGGCATGAAAACCTGCTTCTGGTTGTGTTCTTCCTGATGGCGCTTGGCTTTGGCTGTAAGGCGGGTATGTTCCCCCTGCATGCTTGGCTGCCGACGGCGCACCCCGTTGCACCTTCTCCTGCATCCGCGGTGCTTTCCGGTATCATTACGAAGGGCGGTATCATTGCTATCATTCGTGTGACATATTATCTGTTTGGCGTGGATTTTCTGCGCGGCACTTGGGCGCAGACGGCTTTGCTTGTGCTTTCCATTGTGACGATTTTCATGGGCTCCATGCTGGCATATAAGGAAAAGCTGCTGAAAAAGCGGCTGGCGTATTCCACGGTTTCAAACGTATCGTATGTTGTGTTCGGGCTGATGCTGATGTGCCCTGCCGGATTTATGGGCGCGCTGCTGCAGGTGGTATTCCATGCGGTTGCAAAGAATATCCTCTTCCTTTGTGCAGGTGCGATTATCTATAAGACGCATAAGACCTACGTTTCCGAGCTGAAGGGCATTGGCAAGGAAATGCCGATTGTGATGTGGACATTTGCGCTTGCGGCACTTTCGCTGATAGGGATTCCGCCCACAAGCGGCTTTGTGAGCAAATGGTATCTGGCACAGGGCGGCTTGCTGCCACAGGCGGGGATGCTTGGTCTGGTTGGCGTAGCGGTGCTGATGGTCAGCGCACTGCTGACGGCAGGCTATTTGATGAGTATTGTAGTGAATGGGTTCTTCCCCGGCAAGGATTTTGATTACGCATCCTTGCAGAAGAAGGAGCCGAATTATTTAATGACGGTACCTCTGGTGCTGCTGAGTATTGCTGTAGTCGGCTTTGGCATGATGCCTGCGCCTTTGATGCAGGCAATCCGCAGTATCAGCGGAATGATTTTCTAAGGGAAAGGGAGGAAACATTATGAACGCATTTGCGATATTGTTACCGGTGATCTTTCCGATCATTGCAGGTGCCTGCCTGCTGCCGGTAAAATTTAGTGACAGAAAGGCGCGCCAGAGGGTGGTTCTGCCGATTATTGTGCTGAATGCGATTTTTGCATTGTATGCCATCTTCTTTGCGGACAGCGGCGCGATTACAATTTTCCGCTTCAGCAACAGATTGTCTCTGGCACTGCATGTGGATGGCTTATCCAAGATTTTCGGTACGATGGTATCTCTGCTTTGGATTCCCACAACGATTTATGCCTTTGAATACATGACACATGAAGGACATGAAGACCGTTTCTTCTCCTTCTTTACCATGACATTCGGCGTAGTTATCGGGATTGCCTTTGCGGATAACTTCTTAACGATGTATCTGTTCTACGAATTTCTGACATTGGTGACGTTGCCTATCGTTATGCACCAGTTCGATAATAAGGCGCGCCACGCCGGGAAAACCTACGTCCTTTATATGATGTTCGGTGCATCTCTGGCGTTTATCGGGTTCGTGTTTGTGCTGTTCTACGGCACAACGACAGATTTTGTTTACGGTGGTGTGCTGAATCCCGATTTGATTGCAGGCAATGAACAGATGCTGCGGTTGGTATTTGTGCTGGCGTTCTTCGGCTTTGGTGTAAAAGCGGCGGTATTCCCGTTTTATCGCTGGCTGCCGAAGGCATCCGTTGCCCCCACACCCGTTACGGCTCTGCTGCATGCCGTGGCAGTCGTAAAATCCGGTGTGTTTGCCATCATCCGTCTGACGTATTACGCCTTCGGTACGGAATTTCTGATTGGCACATGGGCGCAGTATGTGATGCTGATTGCAGCTTCGATTACGATTGTGTTCGGCTCGACCGTTGCACTGCGGACACCGCATATCAAAAGAAGATTTGCATATTCTACCATCTCCAATCTGTCCTATATCATTTTTGGCGTTGCCATTATGACACCGATAGGGCTTGCGGCAGGGATGCTACACATGATTTATCATGCGGTAATCAAAATTACACTGTTCTTTACTGCCGGTGCGATTTTATATAAAACCCACAGAGAATATCTCTACGAGGTGGAGGGCTTCGGCAAGCTGATGCCGATTACCTTTGCAACAATGGCAATTACGGGGATTGGTCTGGTTGGCGTGCCGCCCTTTGCAGGCTTCCACAGCAAATGGGCATTGGCAACTGCGGCAACCGCAAGCGGCAACCCGGTTACCTATATCGGCGTGGTTGCGCTGATTTTGTCTGCACTGCTGACGGCATTGTATATCTTCTCCATCATCATTCGGGCATATTTCCCGCGGGAGAAGGAATACCCTGCAGGCTATTACGATCATGTATCCGATCCGAATAAATATATGACAGTGCCTTTGATTGTTCTGGCAGCTGTTTCGATTCTGATGGGTCTGATGCCTGCGACACTGCTGGGCATTATGAATGATGCGATTATGGGCATACTGTAAAGGAGAGGAGAAAGCATGGAAACTATGACAACAAGTATAATTTTACCGTTTCTGGTGTTCTTTCCTTTTCTGGGTGCGGTAATCAGCTACATCATTGGGCGCAGCAATAAGGGCGCAAGGGATATCTGGTGCTGGATTTTATCCGCGGTGATTTTCATTGCGAGTCTGACGCTCATCGGGAAGGAAACGGTTTATAGCCTGCGCGGCTTCTGCGGCTTGGGGCTGAGCTTTGCGGCGGATGGCTTCGGCGTGATTCTTGCCGTGCTGACGGGCGCAATCTGGCTGATTACAACCATCTTTTCCAAGGAATACATGGCGGCTGAACGGAACAGAAATCGGTATTATTTCTTTGTGTTCCTGACATTGGGCGCAACGATGGGGATTTTCCTTTCCGCTGATTTGTTTACCACCTTTATCTTTTTTGAAATTATGTCCTTTACCTCTTTTGTGCTGGTTATGCACGATGAGGAGGACTTCACGGTTCGCTCCGCAAAGACCTACCTTGCGGTAGCGGTGATTGGCGGTCTGGTGACACTGATGGGTCTGTTTATGATGTATCAGAAGGCAGGCACGCTGAACATGGCAGAGCTGACCGCGTTTATGCAGAGCAGGGAAAACCCTGCGGAGTTCTATGCCATCGGCGTATTGATTCTGTTTGGCTTTGCGGCGAAGGCAGGGCTGTTTCCGCTGCATATCTGGCTGCCGAATGCGTATACCGTTGCACCGGCACCCTCCAGTGCGCTGCTCAGCTGTCTGCTGACAAAAACAGGCGTATTCGGTACGATTATCGTCAGCTGCAAGCTTTTCCTGCATGATGCGGCTTGGGGGCAGTTTATTCTGATTCTGGGCATTATCACAATGGTGCTTGGCGCGGTTCTGGCGGTATTCTCCGTCAATCTGAAACGCACATTGGCTTGCTCCTCCATGTCCCAGATTGGCTTTATCATCATCGCCATCGGGATGCAGGGACTTCTGGGCGAGCATAACGCCTTGGCGGCAAGCGGCACACTGCTGCACTTCCTGAATCACTCTCTGTTCAAGCTGCTGCTGTTCCTTGGTGCAGGTGTGATTTTCATGAACCTGAGAGAATTAAATCTGAATAAGATTCGTGGCTACGGTAAGGATAAGCCGCTGCTGAAGCTGATTTTCCTGATGCCGATTCTGGGTATCGGCGGTATCCCTCTGTGGAACGGTTATATCTCCAAAACGCTGATTCACGAGAGCATGGTGGAATATATCGAGGTGCTGAAGGAAGCAGGGCAGTCCATCGCGTTTATGAAGGGCGCGGAAATTCTGTTCCTGTTCTCCGGTGGGCTGACACTGGCCTATATGACGAAGATTTTCGTATGTATCTTCCTTGAGGATAACCCCTACGGCACACCGAAGCCTGTCAAAAACGCACCTTACATCAGCAAGCCGATGGCGGTCATTCTGGGCGCGATTGCAATTTGCCTGCCGATTCTGGGTATCTTCCCTCACCAGACACAGGATGCTCTGGCGGCAATGGGCGCACATTTCATGAATGCACATACCCCTGCGCATGCCGTGCATTATTTCGCATGGGTAAACCTCAAGGGTGCGGTGATTTCCATCTGTGTGGGCATTGTGGTGTATTTCCTGTTCATCCGCAAGGTGCTGATGCAGAAGGATGCAAACGGCAATCTGGTTTATGTGGATCGCTGGCCTGCATGGTGCAATCTGGAGGATAAGGTATATCGCCCGATTCTGCTGACCGTTCTGCCTTATGTGGGTGGCTTCTTCGCCCGTATCGCAGGAAATCTGATGGATGATATCATTGCATTGCTGCGTATCTTTATCTTCAATAATGATAATGGACGCATTGTTCCGCCGGAGGATAAATATTTCTCTGCTTATACGGATTATGAAAATGACCATCAGGTATACCGCGAAGGCTTCGCGCAGAGTATTCTGCTGATTGGTCTGGGTCTGACGATTGCGGTAATCTATATCATTGTTTAACGGAAAAATTTTGAAAAGTCCCTATTAGGGGTGTTCCGATAAGAAAGCATGAAGAAAATGCAATAGCTGTAGCTTTCAGCATTTCAGAATGTAAGACTTCTTATTCGGGCGCACCTTTTATGGGGACTTTTTTTAATGTGAAAAAAGAAGGGTATAGCTGCTTCATCTTCGTCCATACTAAAGAAAAAGAAGGAGAGGGAAAGCTATGGATTTTAAACAGAGCGAAACAAAGAAAAACCTTATGCGTGCCTTTGCAGGGGAAAGTCAGGCGAGAAACCGTTATATCTTTGCTGCGGCGCAGGCGAAAGAACAGAAAATGCAGGTGGTGGAATTTGTATTCAGGTTTACTGCCAAGCAGGAGGAGGCGCATGCGGCGGTTTTTTATCAGCATTTGAAGGAGCTTTCGGGGGAAACGGTTCACATTGACGGCGGCTATCCCGTGGATATTTATGAATCCGTTTCGGAGCTTTTGCGTGCGGCAGAGCATAACGAATATGAAGAATTTGACCCGGTGTATCAGGCGTTTGGGGATAAGGCGCTGGAGGAGGGCTTTCCGCAGGTGGCAGCATCCTTTCATCAGATTGCAGGCATTGAAAAAACACATGGAGACCGTTTCGGACAGCTTGCAGATTTATTGGAGGAAAATAAATTATTCATCAATTCTGTGGAATGTAAATGGATGTGCTTAAATTGCGGCTTTATTTTTGAAGGGAAGGAGGCACCGCAGGAATGTCCTGTTTGTCAGCATGACAGGGGCTTTTTCATTCGATTGGAGCTGGCACCCTATACGGCAAAGGCATAAAAAAGGGGATAAGGCAAATTTACCTTATCCCATACATAGCCTTTAAAAGGGCGCATTGTCCCAATGCTTGCCGTTGATGGTGGCATGTTCATCTTCTTCTAAGGGGATGACAATGCACTTTTTACCATTGATAAATTCCGTCTGGATGGCAGGCAGCTTTTCCGCAGAAACCTGCAAAATGACCTCTTTTTCAGGGAGGGCTTCCTTTTCCTCCAATTTTTGCTTCAGGCTTTCTACCTCTAATGCCAGCACATTCGCTTTTTTCGCGGCAGCGTGCGTTTGCAATGCCTTGCTGTCAATCAGATTTTCCGCAAGGGGAGGGGTATCGCCGAAGGCTTCCTCACAAATTTCCTCCACCTTGGAAATGACTTCCTCGGAAAGACCTTTTTCTGCCATAGCCTCCCGAATGGCAGGCGGTGTTAGGAGAACAGGCTCGTTTTCAAACACATTTTTGTGTTCCTCCACCATATCATTCAAATCCTGCTGAATATCCAGAATGACGGTTTTCGCATCCTCCACCTCCTCGGAAATAACATCCTTTAAAATGCCATGGAAGGTCTTTTTTTCCTCGGCGGCGGTGCGCTTTGCTTCACAGCCCAAAACCTCCTGCATGAACGCAGGCTGCGCCTTTTTGGCATCCTTCACATAATAGCCCATGGCATTTACATCACTGCTGCGGTCGGAAAAGGCAGGAAAGAGAAACCCTGTTTCGGGGACGGAAACCACCCAATCACGAATACGAGGCGCGATGATGTTTTTATCCTTATGATAGCCTAAGCCTGCCTTTGTCAGCTCGACAGGGCAGATGGCGCAGAGGACATATTCATAAACCTCTTCGGATTCGTCCAGCTTATTGTTGTCGGTTGTTTTCGTGATAACATCATAAGCATCATGGAACAGGAGAATCAGATAATTCCCTGCAAAATCATATTCGCGAATGATGCGCTCATAAAGCAAATCCAACAGCCCATCCTGCTTCAAAGCACTGTCGCGCAGGGCAAGGAAGAACTTCTGCGCTTCTTCTCCTGCTTCATCCCTGCGGAAGGAAAGCTCTAAAAGGTTGTTGCCGATTGTGCCGGAAAGAGCCTTTTTTGCAATTTCCAGATATTTATAAAATTCATCCTCCTCCAGATTGAGAAAGGTTTCGTCGATATGTAAGAGAATATTTTTTTGGTTGTCCACATAACAGCCGCGCAATTTCGTAAAGGTGCAGGCATCTTTTTTGAAGCGGCGCTTTAATTCCAAAATGTCTTTTTTCTGCATGGGTTGCTCCCTTCTTTCGTTTTGATTTCAAAAGCTATTATAAATACTTTTTTCGGGGAAAGCAAATTTTTAAATTAAGAAAAATTTCCCTTGCAATCTCGGAAAAGGTATGCTATTATATTTAAGCAGTTTATTTCTGCGGCTGTGGCGGAACTGGCAGACGCATCAGACTCAAAATCTGACGCTGGTGACAGCGTGTGGGTTCGAGTCCCACCAGCCGCACTTTTTAGAGCCTTGATTGCTTCAAGGTTCTTTTTTTTATGCTCTCATTTTATCTTAATCGTTCTTTAAGGAAAAACATGGATTATTCACCTGACGTTCATACTTCGTTCAAATTCAAACAGTATAATAACGGCATAAGATAAAACAAAGCCATAAAAGATATGGAGGGATAGAGCATGTACGAATATGATGAGTACAATCCGAAAAAGAAAGATGAATATGAAGAAACAGAGCAGGAATCCATTGACTATTCCGCAGACGGCATGGAAGACGAACCCCATGTAGACGGAGAATCCATAGAGATGGAGGCAGAGGTGATTTCCGGCGAGGAATATACAGAGGAAATTTCCGGTGAGCAATTTTCCGAGGAGGAGGGCTTTTCTGAACAGGAAAGCGTTTCGGAAGCCACTGCTGAGGAAGGCGCAGAGAAAGCAGAAGCCTTTGCGGAAGAAACCGCAGAAGCAGAGCAGGAATATACAGGTCCCTGCGTCAGAGAATATCATTATGAGGAAAAGGTGAAAAAGCCGAAAAGAAAGCAGAGCGGAAACGGCTGGAAGAAATTCATTGCAGCCTGTCTGGTTTGCAGCATCGCAGGCGGCTCTGCGATTGGGGTCAGCTACAGCGCGGCACAGAGCCATTTCGGAAAGGAAACCGGTGCAAAGACCGCATCCACAAGCAATACGGAAAGTGTATCCTATCTGACGAACGGGCTTTCCACTGTGGATATCGTGAAGAAGGTAAAGCCCTCTGTTGTCAGCGTTTCCACTACCACAACAGGCGTGACACAGTATATGGGGCATTTCACTGTACCATACGAAGCAGAGGGCGCAGGCAGCGGGGTGATCTTCTATTCGGATGATGATAAGATTGCCATTGCGACAAATAACCATGTCATCGAGGGTGCAAATTCCATTTATGTGACGCTGGACGGCGATAAGAGCGTACCTGCGAAGGTAGTCGGTACAAAGAGCGAATCCGACCTGGCGGTGCTTTCTGTTTCCTGGTCTGATTTGAAAAAGGCAGGCGTGAAAAAGGTAACAACCGCAACCTTCGGCGATTCGGATGACCTTGAGGTCGGCGAATGTGTCATTGCCATCGGCAACGCCATGGGCATGGGGCTTTCCGCAACGGACGGCATTGTCAGCATGAAGGAGCAGACCATTAACGTAGACGGCAATTCCCTGACTGTTTTGCAGACCAGCGCGGCAATCAACAGCGGCAACAGCGGCGGCGCACTGGTAAACAGCAAGGGCGAGGTCATCGGGATCAATACGGCAAAATATAATTCCTCTATGGCAGAGGGCATGGGCTATGCCATCCCCAGCAATCAGATTAAGCCAACCGTAGAAAGCCTGCTGGAAACAGGCACACAGCCGCAGCCCTATATCGGCATTACCGGTACAAACGCATCTCTGTATAACCTTGAGGTCGGCGCACTGGTGCTTGAGGTAAAGAACAACAGCCCTGCGGCAGCGGCAGGGCTGCAATCCGGCGACATTATCACACAGTTCAATGGCAAGACCATTAAGGATATGGACAGCCTGCTGAACGCAATGGACAGCTCGGATATCGGCAAAAAGGTTGACCTGACGGTTGTGAGAGATAACAAGGATAAAATTAAGCTGCAGCTTACCGTTGCGGATAAAAACAGCTAAAGCAGTGCATACAGATAAAAATTAAGAAAAAATGCGGTTGAAATGCCGATTCACATACATTCACATAGATTCTTCCTATCAACGACCGAAAAAATCGAATGAGATAGATAAACTTGCATCAGAAAAACTCCTATTGCAGACAGTGTAGACAGCTTGCAGTAGGAGTTTTTTTGTGGGGGGATATTTTTATTTGCCTGTCATGACTTTTTCGGCAAACTCCGTCACAACAATGGAATCATAAGGGATTTCCTGCGAAAGCTCCTTTCCTTCCATCATGATTTTCTGGATGAGGACAAAGCCTTCAGGGGAAACGGTCGGGTCGGTTTTCCAGGTATCCTGTTTCTGATAGCGCTCCACGATGGTGGTGAGGGTATCGAGGTCGGTTTCGGCAAACTGCGGCTGAATTACCTTTGCAATTTCTGCGGCAGAATGGCTTTCTACCCATTGCTGCCCTTTATAAATGGCACGGGTGAAGGCTTCGACGACATCGGGATGTGCCTGCAGGAAAGCATCCTGTGCCATATAAACGGTGTAAGGCACATAGCCGCTTGCTTCACCCAGAGATGCCACAATATGCCCCTTGCCGCTCTGTTCAAGCGTGGTTGCGGCAGGCTCAAATTCTACGGTATAATCGCCGACCTCGCCCAGAAATGCGCCTGCGGTGGAGGTGAAATCAATGTTGTTGATGATTTCCATATCCTTACCGATGGTCATGCCGTTTTCCTTGATGACATATTCCAGAACCATTTCCGGCATGCCGCCCAATCTGCCGCCGATGACGGATTTTCCTTCCAAATCAGACCATTGGAAATCGGGTTCTTTCTCTCTGGAAACAAGGAAATTGCCTGCGCGCTGGGTCAGCTGGGCGAAGGTTTTGGGGTAATCTGCCTTCCCTTCGGCATAGACATACAGACCTGCCTCTGTGCCAAGCAGGGCAATATCCGCGGAATCGGAAAGCAGGGCAGTCATGGATTTATCCGCGCCATTGCCGACCGCAACGCTCACATCTAAGCCCTCCTCCTCGAAAAAGCCCAATTCCTGTGCGACATACTGCGGCGCATAAAAAACAGAATGGACGACCTCATTCAGACGGACGGGAGTCAGCGTTTCCTCTGCCGTTTCTGTGCCGCAGCCAACTCCTGCGGATAGGCAGAGCACCCCCGATAAAGCCAAGCAAAGTTTCTTTTTCATAGCCGTTCCTCCTAAGAGACTGATTCTGATTTATGATATGCCATATCCCAGAAAAAGGTGTGCTGTATTTTTTTTCGTGTCAGATATATTTTTTCGCGATTTTGTAGTATAATTATTTTTAATATGGAAAATTAGGCTTATACCGCCTTGTATATAAATTTTGTGATGACAGGAGGCTATTTTCATGGCTGAAAAAATCATGCTGATTGACGGCAACAGTATTGTGAACCGCGCATTTTACGGCGTTCCGCTGCTGACGAACGGAGAGGGTCGCTATACCAACGGGGTATATGGATTTCTGAATATTTTATTTAAGCTTCTGGATGAGGAGCAGCCCGATTATCTGGCGGTGGCGTTTGATTTGCACGCGCCTACCTTCCGCCACAGAACCTTTGACGGCTACAAGGGAACCAGAAAGGGCATGCCGGAGGAGCTGCGCGAACAGATGCCCCTTTTGAAGGAGGTGCTGCAGGCCATGCACATCCCTATTTTCGAGCAGGAGGGCTTTGAGGCGGACGATATTCTGGGGACGCTTTCCGCTCTGGCGGAGAAAAACGGCATTGTGCCTGTTGTGGTTTCGGGGGACAGAGACCTTTTGCAGCTGGCAGGGGAGACCCTCAAGGTGCGGATTCCAAAAACGAAGGGCGGACGCACGGAAACAGAGGATTATTACGCGGCGGATGTGCAGGCGAAATATGGCGTGACACCTGCCGAATTTATTGATATGAAGGCGCTGATGGGGGATACTTCCGATAATATCCCCGGCGTGCCCGGCATTGGCGAAAAAACTGCGGCGAAGATTATCACGCAGTATCACGATATTGAAACGGCGATTGCCCATGCGGCGGAAATCAAACCGAAAAAGGCATCTGAAAACCTTGCGGCGTATCAGGAGCAGGCAAGATTGAGTAAATTTCTGGCGACGATTGTGCGGGATATGCCTTTAGAATGGGATAAGGAGTCCCTGAAAATCGGCGATATGTTTAACCAGACGGCATACGAATTGGTAAAACGTCTGGAATTTAAGAGCATGTTCAGCCACTTTGAGGGGAGTGCTTCCGCGCCAAAGCAGGCAGAGCAGACCTATCGCTTTGTTGCGGATAGGGAAGGTGCGAAGGAGGTGCTTGCCGCGCTCAAAAAGGGCGAGGTCGGGTATGCCTTTGTTTACGAAAACGAGGAAGGACAGGGGCTTGCGCTCTATCAGGAGCAGCTTGGCGGTGTCTGGATTGAAGCATCCATGGCATTTTTGATGCAGGAGCTTCTGGAGATATTTCAGCCGTTTTTTGCGGACAGCGCATACCGTAAAATCGGACATGATGTGAAGAAGGATATCCGTTTTCTGCGCAGCTATGGCTATAACGGCTTTACGGCGGAATTTGATACCGCTATCGGGGCGTATATCCTCAATGCGACAGGCAGCTCCTACGAATATGACGATATTGCGGCAACCTTTCTGAATGAAACCTATCCTTCGCAGGAAGAGGTTTTCGGGAAGGGCAGAACGAAAAAGGCCTTTGCGGCGTTGCCCGAAGCAGAACGTACCGCCTATGGCGCAAGGCAGGCGGAGATTTTCTTCCGTGCGAGAAAAGTGATGGAGGAGCGGCTTGCGGAAAATGAGCAGAAAAGCCTGTTTTATGATATGGAAATGCCGCTGATTTATGTTCTGGCGGATATGGAAAAATACGGCATCAAGGTGGATAAGGCGGCGCTTTTGGCGTATCAGAAGCGTCTGGGCGAAAGTCTGGACGGCATGGAAGAAGAAATTTACGCATTGGCAGGGGAAAAATTCAACATCAATTCCCCGAAGCAGTTAGGCGTGATTTTATTTGAAAGGCTGGGGCTGAAGGGCGGCAAAAAGACCAAAACGGGCTATTCCACCGCGGCGGATGTGCTGGAAAAGCTGCGGACGGCGCATCCTATTGTGGAGCGGATTCTGCACTACAGACAGCTGGCGAAGCTGAAAAGCACCTATGCGGACGGACTTCTGGCGGTGATGGATGCCGAAACGGAGAAGATTTATTCTACCTTCAACCAGACCATTACGGCAACGGGACGGATTTCCTCAACAGAGCCGAATTTGCAGAATATTCCTGTCCGTCTGGAGCTGGGGAGAGAGCTTCGGAAAATTTTCATTCCCGAAAGTGCGGAATTCTGCTTTCTGGATGCCGATTATTCGCAGATTGAGCTGCGCGTACTGGCGCATATCTCCGGAGATGAAAGCCTGATTGCAGCGTTCAAAAGCAATCAGGATATTCACCGCATGACGGCTTCGCAGGTGTTCCATGTGCCGTTTGACGAGGTGACACCATTGCAGAGAAGCAATGCCAAGGCGGTTAACTTCGGCATTATCTACGGCAAGGGCGCGTTTAGCTTGGGGCAGGATTTAGGCATCAGCCGCAAGGAGGCGGAGGAGTACATCAATGCTTACTTCGCGAGATATCCCAAAATCAAGACCTTTATGGAGGATACGATTAAAAACGGGGCGAAAAACGGCTATGTCTCTACGCTCTGGAACCGCCGCAGAAATATGCCCGAATTGCAGAGCAGCAATTTCATGCAAAGGGCGGCAGGGGAACGCGCGGCAATGAATATGCCCATTCAGGGCACTGCTGCGGATATTATTAAGCTTGCCATGATAAAGGTGCATCGTGCCTTGCAGGAGGGCGGCTATCGTTCTCGTCTGATTTTGCAGGTACACGATGAGCTGCTGATTGAAGCGTATAAAGAAGAAAAGGATGCTGTCGCAAAAATCCTGAAGGAAAACATGGAGCATGCGGCGGATTTGCTGGTTCCCTTGGATGTGGATGTGCATGAGGGCGCATCGTGGTTCGAGGCGAAATAAAAAAGAGGGGAAACGAAATGAAGGTAATCGGTTTGACAGGCGGCACGGGCAGCGGCAAAAGCGTTGTCAGCAAAAGCCTTGCGGCGGCAGGCGCAGTGGTGATTGATGCGGATAAAATTGCACATGAAATCATTTTAAAAGGCGAGCCCGCATATCAGGAAATTGTGAAGTATTACGGAACGGGAATTTTGGATGCAAAAGGAAATATCATCCGCAGAAGGCTGGGGGAAATTGTATTCCATGATGCCGAAAAGCTGGCATTTTTGAACCAATGCACCCATAAATATATCTGTGCGGAGGTGGACAGACAGATTGCCAAGGCGGAGAAGGAAAACACCGCCAAGGCAGTGATTCTGGATGCGCCGCTTCTGCTTGAGGCAGGTCTGGAAAGCCGCTGTGATATGGTCTGGGTGGTCTATGCCGATCCGGAGGTGCGCGCAAAACGCGTGATGGCACGCGATGGTGTCAGCTATGACCTTGCCAAGGCGCGCATTGCCAACCAGAAAAGCTGGGAGGAATATAAGAAGTCGGCATCGGTTGTGATTGATAACAGTAAAGAGCTTGCCTATTTACAGGGGCAGTTGGATGAAATTTTAAAAACAATATAAAAGGAAGCAAGGAACAATGATTCGATGTATCAGGAAATTGTTTACGCTGGCGGTGGTTCTGGTGCTGCTGGCGGCGTTTGGCTATAGTGTGGTTTTGCCGCGTGTGCTGCCTTTGCAGTATCGGGATATTGTGGAGCAGTATGCGGCGGAATATGGCTTGGAGGAGGCCTTTGTGTATGGTGTGATTTTCTGCGAAAGCCATTTTGAGCCGGATGTCATATCTTCTGCGGATGCCGTTGGGCTGATGCAGGTGACGGAGGAAACGGGAAAATGGGCGGCGGCACAGATGGGACTTGATCCCGCAACCATTGACCTGACCGATCCGGATACGAATATCCATATCGGTTGCTGGTATTTAAGCTGGCTGACAGAAAAATTCGGCGGTGTTTCGGAAACCGTTCTGGCAGGCTATAACGCAGGGCATGGCAGCGTGGCGCGGTGGCTTGCGGATGAGGAAATGAGCTGGGACGGCATTACGCTGGATGAAATTCCATACGAGGAAACGAAAAGCTATGTGAAACGAGTGAAGCTGGCGGAGCAGGCATATCGGCTGCGGCTGCGCCTGCAAGCGTATCTGGAGGAAACTCCGCTTGGTGTGTATGCAGACAGAACTGCGGATTTGGAAGGAAATGAAGAATGATGAAAAAAAGGATTTTTCTCCTTTTGCTGATTTTCTGCCTTGGGCTTGGCGGCTGTGGCAAGAAGGAGGAGCAAACGAAGAAGAAAACGACAGCAACAGAGGAGACGGGCGTTGCATCCAAAGAGGCAATGCTGACGCTTTCCATGCGGATTCCGGAAACGCTGAATCCGTTGCTGAACAGAGAAGAAACGGTTGATCGTATCCTCAAGCTGCTGTTTCTTCCGCTGGTTGATTTTGACGAAAGCGGCAAGGCATGCCCTGCCGTGGCGCAGGATTGGGAATTTTCGGCGGATGGCAGAAGCCTTTCCATGAATCTGAACAGCAATATCAGATGGCAGGATGGAACAGCACTGACGGCAGATGATGTGGTCTATTCCGTCAATACCCTGCGAAATGCTCCGGAGGATGCGGTGTATAAGCAGGTGATGAATTATGTGAGCGGCTGCAGCAAAACGGGAACGAATTCCGTTGTGATTACCTTCCGCGACAGCTTCAGCTCAAATATTGATGCGCTGCGATTTCCGGTTATTCCTGCCGGCTATTACAGCGGACAGGGCGATACGGGCACGAAGCCTGTCGGGGATGGCCCGTATGAAATAGAATCCTATCAGCAGGCATCGGAAATGAAGCTGAAGGCAAGTGCGTCCTATTATGGGAGCACGCCGCAGATTTCCGAAATTCGCGTGAAGATGACCGCCGGAGAGGAAACGGATATCAACGCGTTTGAGCAGGGCATGACGGATGTGCTTGTGACAAACGCCATGGATGCAGGCAAATACGCAGACGAAAGCGTTTCGGGGATGCACCAGTTTACCTCAAATCAGTATGATTTTATCGGCTTCAACTTCCGCAAGGAGCTTTGGAAGGATAAATCTGTCAGACAGGCGGTTGCGTATGCGGTGCCGCGGGATAACCTTAAGGAAAGCGTGTATCTGAATTATGCCGCCATGACGAATACGCCCATCAACCCGAAAAGCTGGCTTTACGAGGAAAACGTGGCGACGTATGAATATAACCCCACAATGGCGACAACCTTCCTGAAAAACAGCGGCTGGACGGATGCGGATAAGGATGGCAAGCTGGAAAAGGAAATCAGCGGCATAAGGCAGAGCCTGCGCGCGACCATTCTGGTAAATCAGGAAAATACGGGGCGGGTACAGATTGCCTCGAAGCTGAAGGAGGAGCTGACGGCAATCGGCTTTGAGGTGACACTGGACAAGGTGGACTTTGAAACCTATCAGCAGAGATTGGAGAGCGGACAGTTTGACCTTGTGGTGGGCGGCTGGAAATGCTCAGAGGTGACGGATTTAACGCCGTTTTTCGGCACGGGCGGCAGTTTGAATTATATCGGCTACAGCGACGCGGATATGGATACCCTGCTGACGGCGGCAAGGACGGCAGTCGGCGAAGGGCAGACGCTCCTGGCTTATAGCAGTTTGCAGAAAAAGCTTGCCGAGGAGCTGCCTTATATCAGCATTGCCTACCGCAATCAGGCGGTTTTTGCATCTAAAAATATCGGAGGAGAAGTGCATCCTGTGGAAAGCAATGTGTTCCGTGGGATTGAAGCGTGGACGTATCAGAAGGGGGAATAAGGATGTCTGAAATCAGAACAAATCCTTTTACGGGCGAGATGTCACTTTATGCGGAGAACAGAAGAAATCGCCCCTATGAATTTGTCCATAATACAGAAAGAAAACATGCAAACAGCGAGAAATGCCCCTTCTGCGGCGGACATGAGGCATGGACACCGGATGCCATTTATCAGGATGGCCCCAACGGGGCATGGCAGATGCGCGTGTTTCCGAATAAATTTCCGACTGTCCGAGAGGATTGCACGGATGCGGCAGAGGAGCCGTTTTATACCCAGACCGCAGGAAGGGGAAGGCATGAGATTCTGGTGGATACGCCTGACCATGATGCTACGATTGATACCTTCGATGCGGCGCATATCGCAAGCATTTTGCAGGTATTACAGGATAGGCTGCATTTTTTTCGCAATCGTGCAGATACGCAGTATGTGCAGATTTTTAAAAACTGCGGGCCCTCCGCAGGGATGAGCATGCACCATTCGCATTGGCAGGTGGTGGGGCTGCCTGTTGTGCCGAAGCGTGCGGCAACCATGGCGGAGGCTATGCACAGAGAGGACTGCCTGTTCTGCAAAATGCTTGCCTACGAAAAGGAAACGAACAGGCGTATTGTGGCGGAAACAGAGCATTTTCTTGCGCTTACGCCCTACGCCGGACGCTTTGCCTATGAGCTCTGGCTTGCCCCGAAGGCACATCAGCGTGATTTTGGCGAAATGAGCGCGGAAGAACGGCAGGAGCTTGCGGCACTTTTGCGGAAGATGCTTGGAAGGGTAACGGGGATTCGTGAGGATATTGGCTATAACATTTGCGTGATGGATGGCCCGAGAGATACGGATTTCCATTGGCATATTGAGATTTTGCCAAGAATCGGCGGCTTTGCCGGGTTTGAATTTGCGACCGATTGCTATATCTGCATGGTCAGCCCCGAAAATGCCGCGGTGTATTATCGGAAAGAGGAAGCAGAATAAAAAATAGAAAATGAAAAAGGGCGTTTCTCAAAGAAAGAGAAGCGTCCTTTTTGGTTAGAGTGATTTTTGTTACAGTAATTCCTTGTAATCGCGGAAGGAGCAGTCTGCCAGTGCGGTGATTTTATCCACATCCGTCTGTCCGCGAAAGTCCTCATCCAGAACGGCATATACCCGGAAGCCTGCCGCCTTTGCGCCTCTTACTGCATAGAGCGCATCCTCGAATACGGCAGTTTCCTCCAATGTGCCACCCATTTTTTCCATGGCGGTCAGAAATGCCTTACCGTCCTCCTTGTAAACCCCCAGCTCTGTGCAGGTCAGGATGCAGTCGAAATATTTGCGGATATCCAGACGGTCTAACGCAGGCTGGATATACCCTGCTTCGGATGCTGTGAGGATGCACATCTTCACACCCTTTTTTGCCATTGCCTCCAGATATTCCTTCGCGGAGGGACGCAGGGGAATGGTGTATTTATATGCGTCTGTTACATAGGATGTAATTTCATCCACAATCTGCTGTGCGTCAAACGGAACGCCTAAATCATTCCTGAAATATTCCGCCGTCTGGTAAAGCGTCAGTGTTTTTACAACATCATGGATATCCTCCGGCACTGCAAAGCCGTGTTTTTCCAGAAAAGCTGCGCCGGTGCCGTGCCATGTGGGCATGGAATCAATAAGAGTGCCGTCTAAATCAAAAATAATATACTTCATGTTTAAAATTCCTTTTCTTATCTGTATTTGTCGATTTTTTTCGTTGGTGGTCAATGCGCCTGCAAAAATTTTAGCATTTTTCGTGGAAATTGACAAGAGCGAGATGGGCGGCGAAAAATGGCGATTCTGATTTATTCCCTTTGGAAATATATTGTTAGAAAAAACAACGCGGAGGGAATTTCGTATGAAGGCTTGGAAACGGATACATATCACAAAAAAACGGGCGGCATGCGGCGTGCTGGGGCTTTTGCTGCTTGCGGCGGCGTATATGGGCGTGCCAAGGGCGGCGGAGAAGGTTTTTGCCGTTGCAGAGGGGGAAAGAAGGCTGCCGATTTATTGCGTGCAGACGGAGAAGCCGCAGGTTTCCGTTAGCTTCGATGCGGCTTGGGGAGCCGATGATACGGATGAGCTGCTGCGGATTCTGAAGGAAAATGACGTAAAGGCAACATTTTTTCTTTGCGGCTATTGGGTGGAAAAATATCCGGAGGAGGTGAAGAAAATCGCCGCGGAAGGGCACGATTTGGGTAACCATTCCGCTACACATCCGCACATGAGCCGGATTTCCTCCGAGGAAATTGCACAGGAATTGCAGAAGTGTCATGAAAATGTGAAGAAGCTTACGGGAGTGGAGATGGAACTGTTTCGCCCGCCCTTTGGGGAATATGATAACCATGTGATTGAAACAGCGGAGCAGAATGGGTATTATACCATTCAGTGGGATGTGGACAGTCTGGATTGGAAGGAACAGGGAGCGGAGGTGGAGATCAGGCAGGTGTTGGAGCATAAGCATCTGGGCAATGGCTCCATCATTCTGTTCCACAATGATGCGAAATACACCCCTAAGGTATTGGACACGATTCTCAAGGGAATCAAGGAAAAGGGGTTTGAGATTGTGCCGATTTCCCAGTTAATTCATCGGGAGAATTTCGAGATGGATCATGAGGGACGGCAGATTCCGAAAGGTAAAGATGTATAAAATCAGTCTGAATACGAGAGAAGTTATAAACAACAGGCGTATTCCGATACTGTATTTTTAGGCAATCAGGGGTGCAATGTTCGATTTCGAACACTGCACCCCTTGTTTGTCCATTGTTCTCTTTGGACTTTTTTTATAAGATAAAAATGATGAAACAATAATTCGTCCACACCTACAATGCCGAGGTTTGGATGGATGGCTCTGTTGGAGTGTTTCTCTGAAATGAAAACATCAGAGGGAAGCCCGGAGGTTTGGTCGGTACCAATGGGGCGGCATTCTTCCGACAGCAATTTGCTGCGGATAAAATCACCTGAGGACAGAGCGGAAAGAAAGGAAGAAAGACTATGAACGTTGCAAATACCATCAAAAAATTGGGTCTGGAACAGGCGTTTGATTACCTGTATAAAGACCCGGAAAACAACCTGCTGAAGCTAATGAATTGGGCGGACAAATTTTCCGATGGGGAATTTGTATCCCAACGTAAGGCAATTCGGGAAGCAATAGAAAATCCTGCGCACCCTTACCATGACTATATCCTGCATATCATCCATGATATCGACCCGGAGGTCATGAAAACGTTAGCTGTTAATTTCTTCATCAATGCCAGCTTAATCGGCTGGTCGAAGCAGGAAGAAAACCGAGCAAAGTATAACTGTAATGTTCCCTGGGCGATTCTTTTGGACCCTACATCTGCCTGCAATCTGCACTGCACCGGATGTTGGGCTGCCGAGTATGGCAATAAGCTGAATCTTACCTTTGATGAGATTGACAGCATTATTCAGCAAGGCAAGAAATTGGGTGTCTATATGTATATCTATACCGGCGGTGAGCCGCTGACGAGAAAGAATGATCTGATTCGGCTGTGCGAAAAGCATAATGATTGTGTATTCCTTTGCTTTACGAATGCGACATTGATTGATGAAAAGTTTGCCGATGAAATGCTGCGCGTGAAGAACTTTATTCCTGCCATTTCTTTGGAGGGGGACGAGGTTTCCACGGACAGCCGCCGCGGACAAGGAACCTATCAGAAGGTCGTTCGGGCAATGAAGTTGCTGCATGAGAAAAAGCTGCCCTACGGCATTTCCTCTTGTTATACCAGCGTGAATTACGAGAAGATTACATCGGATACATACTATAACAGTCTGATTGACATGGGTGCTTATTTCATCTGGTACTTCCATTATATGCCGGTTGGCAATGATGCTGCGCCTGAACTGCTGCCAAATCCCAAGCAGCGTGAAACCGTTTATCACCGTATTCGCCATCTGCGTGCCACGAAGCCTTTGTTCGCCATGGACTTTCAAAATGATGCGGAATATGTGGGCGGATGTATTGCCGGAGGCAAGCGGTATCTGCATATCAATGCAAACGGGGATGTAGATCCTTGCGTGTTCGTGCATTATTCCAACGCTAACATTCGGGAATGTACGCTGTTAGAGGCACTGCAAAGCCCGATTTTTATGGCATATCATGATAATATGCCTTTTAATGATAATATGCTCCAACCTTGCCCTATGCTGGAAAACCCGGAACGCCTGCGGAAAATGGTTGCGGAAACCGGCGCACATTCCACCGATCCGCAATCTCCGGAAACGGCGGATCATCTGTGTGGGAAGTGTGATTCCTATGCGAAGTGCTGGGCACCGGAGGCTGAACGGCTCTGGAGGGCTGAACAGGAAGAAAAAAAGCACATATAAAGGATGAGCGCCGCAGGAGACTGCGGCGCTTGCTTATTCTTTTATAGCCGACTTAACGGCAGTCTGCCCGATGGATTTTTGTAGAGCGCGAGTTTCTACGCCCTCCATTAAGGAGCAGATTCGTTCGATATCCGTTTCCAGATCATACTGCATTTCGGCATCCAGCCAATCCAGTAAATAGCCGACTACGATACACTTATAATGGTGATTCAGGATTTCGGCATCCCTTGCGGGAATGGAAATCGTTTTGGAAATACTGGCAAAATATGCATTGACCGCGTGCTGTGTCAGTCGGTTGATATAAAACAGAAAGGTTTCCAAGGGGACTGCGCGGTATACATGAAGGATTGCTTGCTTATGTGCCTCCCCATATTGCAGAACAGGCTTAATGCAGTCCAATGGGCGACCCGGTGTGTAATGGTACGCAATCAGAGCGTTGACCTTTTCCTCCATCATTTCCAAAAGCAGGGAGGGAATATCCGGAAAATGATAATAAAAGGTGTTCCGGTTGATGTCGCAACGGTTTACGATATCTTTCACTGTAATTTTATTGATAGGGCGTTCTTCTAAAAGCTGAGCAAACGCCTCTATAATAGAAGCTCGTGTTCGTCGCATATTAACCTCCAGACTATACGGCTTGAGTTCATCCAAATTAGTTGCCTGTTTTATTCCATCGTTCTACAATAGCAGACAATATAATGGGATTATAACAAAAATTGCTTTGGAAAACAAGAAAACATCGCTGGAATTGGGAAATGCAAATGGTATGGGGGATAAAAACAGGAAAAATCGGATGCATGGATAATCGGCTGCATGGCTGCATGAAGAGAAGCCGTAAAACGAAGGACAATTTCCATTTCCTGTGTATGCAGATAGGGAAGATTTATTGCTGTGGAAAAGGAAGATGGGATTATTGTACCAAAAAAGAGAAAGAACCACAATATTTAGTTTTCAACATTCTTGTACATACTAAATATCGTGGTTTTCATTCAAATAAAAAATCATCCGACGCATTTCTTACAGGGGGTCAGCCCTCTTGCGAGTGCCTTCTCCAGTGTAGATGCAATATAGGTACCGCCATTGCAGGAGCCGCTATAGTGGTACCGTTTTCCCGTGGGGGTAACATAGACGGTAGTGGATTTTTTCGATACCGTCTGTGTGTTTTTATTCTGTGCAGCAAGGCGTTCTTGTTCCGCCTTTTGTGCTGCCCTCTGCGCGGCAAGGCGTTCTTCCTCTGCCTTTCTGGCTGCCTGCTGTTTCTGCAGTTCAGCGGCATAAGCGGCGGCATCCGCATTATCGGTAAAGATGGAAACCAACTGATTATAGCTGTCCCAATACACCTTGCAGTCCAGACTTTCCGCAACAAAGCGGACAGGCACCATCGTACGCCCGTTTACGGCAACGGCAGGCGTATCCAGACTGTGGCTGACACCGTTGATGAAGGCGTTTTTTTCGTTCAGATAGAGGGTAATGGTTTTATCCTCCTTCTGCGCGGTGATGCCTCTGGTGTAGTTGTTCCATTCGACAGCGGCACCAAGTCCTTCAAAAATAGAGCGCATAGGAACCATGGTGCGCCCATTGATTACTGTTGGGGAAACATCCATTTGCAGGGGCTTGCGGTCAATATTAACATCGGCGGCAAAGGCAGTCAACGGTGTGAAGGTACAGAGCGCTGCCAGAAACAGGGCAATCCATTTTTTTGATTTTTTCATGTGTAACACCTCTTTTTGTGATAAAACGAATCTATATAGCCTTATTATATCACAAAAGATGACAATTTAACAGAGAAAGTCGATTTATTTCGGCAGTCTCTGTCGCACCACCTCATACAGCAGTACCCCTGCGGCAACAGAAGCATTCAGGCTTTCTGCCTGCCCCGGCATGGGAATTTTCACCCACGCATCGCAGAGTGCGGCGGCATCCTCACTGAGACCGCGTGCCTCGTTGCCAATGAGAAAGGCACAGGCATCCTGTAAGGGCAGAGCATAGGGATAGCGATTGCCCTTCAGATGTGCGGCGTAAAGCGGAATCTGCTTTGCCTGCATTTTTTCCGAAAGGGCATGCAGGTCGATATTTTGGAAGACAGGCACATGGAACAGACTGCCCATGGTGGCGCGCAGTACCTTCGGGTTATAAAGATCAACACTGCCCTTGCTGAGAAAAACGGCATCTGCGCCGCAGGCATCCGCCGTACGAATGACCGTCCCCAGATTGCCGGGGTCATTCAGCTCTTCCGCCAGAAGGAGAAAGGGCGTTTTTTTCGCAAGCACCGCATCTGCATCCCAATCCAGCTTTTTGCAGACCGCCAGAATTCCCTGTGGGTTTTCCGTATCGCAGACGGCGGCAAAGAGTGCATCTGTCAGACAAAGTACCTCTGCCTTTTCTTCGTAGAGGGAAAGGTCGTTTTCTGCGGCAAAGGCATTGCTGACCGCATACGCAAGCACCTCCCAATTCTTCGGGATTTCGCGGATAAAGCGCAGTCCCTCCGCAATGAAAAGCCCCTCCTTATCGCGATTTTTCTTTATTTTTAAGCCGTTCAGCCGCTTGATCCATTTGTTGTCGCGGCTTTCGATTCGTTTCATGGTATCACCTCGCTTTCTATGATAAAGGAGAAGCGCCTGCTTTGCAAGAAAAAGGATGCAAGCGACGGGAAAATATGGTACAATCAGGGCAAAGAGAGCAGAAAAAGGAGGTTTTTACCTATGACACCACAGGAAAAAAGAAAAGAGCTTTTGAGCGCAACCCTGTTGAAAAAGCTGGAACGCCGCCATTTTGAAGCATACTACTGTCCTACAGCGACAGAAGCCATCGAAAAGGTGCTGTCCCTCATTCCGGAAGGCAGCAGCATCACATGGGGCGGCTCCATGACCATTCGCGATATGGGGCTGACAAAGGCGGTAAAGGAAGGCAATTATAACGTGATTGACAGAGATACCGCGGCGAATCCTGTAGAAATGCGCGAAATGATGCGTCAGGGACTCTTGTGCGATTACTATTTGACCAGCACCAATGCCATTTCCGAGGATGGCGTTCTGGTAAATATAGATGGGACAGGCAACCGTGTTGCGTCCATCTGCTTCGGGCCGAACAATGTGATTGTTCTGGCGAGCCTGAGCAAGGTGGCACAGGATGTGGATGCGGCAATCAAGCGCGTGAGAGGGTACGTTGCACCTGTCAACAGCATGCGTTTCATGGGAAAAACCCCCTGCGCGGTGGACGGCACCTGCCATAACTGCGTTTCCGAGGAATGTATCTGCAATCAGATTCTGGTGACAAGAGTCTGTCGTCCGGCAGGCAGAATTAAGGTGATTCTGATTGGCGAGGAATATGGATATTAAAAAGCTAAGTTGAAAACGGGCGCACCTTTAAGCCTTTCCGCATTTGTGGGAAGGCATTTTAAGTGGAAAGAGGGTTGCAAATGAACAAGCAAAAGCATATCAGTATTCGTATAGACGAAGAAGTATTGAAAAAATTTCATTATGTTTCCAGATACAACGGACGTTCCGCCAGCGGGCAGATTTTATACCTCATCAATCAATGTATTCGCGAATTTGAGAAGGAGCAGGGCGAAATCGAATTGGAACGCCCGAACCCTTGATTTTTCTCCCCAATCTGCTACAATAATGAGGTTAGGAGAGTACGATTTACGAAGGAGAAAAAATAATGGAAGAAATGGTTTTTCAGATTGGGCCCATTCGTCCGCCCAGTGAGGCAAACAGCCTGCTTTTGCGCGTGACGGTGAACTGCCCTTGGAATAGATGTAAATTCTGTATGCTGTATAAAAAATACGATTTTCATACCCGTTCCGTTGCGGAGGTGAAGCAGGATATCGACACCATGGCGGAACTGCGTGACCGTATTTTGCAGTATAAAACGGCGAACGGCTGGGATATTCAGGCGATTAACAACGAATATCAGACCCTGACAACGGACGATCAGCGTTGGTGCTATCAGATGGTGTTCCGCTGGATGACGGAGGGAGACTGCAATTCCATCTTTTTGCAGGATGCGAATACGATGTGTCTGCGTGCGGATTGGCTTGCGGAAATTATCCGTTATGTGCGTGTGAAGCTGCCCGAAATCAAGCGAATTACCTCCTATGGCAGAGCAAACACGCTTGCGAAAATTACCCCGGAGGATTATAAAATGCTCAAGGAGGCAGGCTTAGACCGTATCCATTCCGGTTACGAATCGGGTTCCGATAAGGTGCTTGCGCTGATTGAAAAGGGCTGCACGCAGGAGGAACAGATTATCGGCGGCAGAAAGGTGAGAGAGGCAGGGATTGAGCTTTCTATCTACTTTATGCCCGGTGTCGGCGGCAGAGAGCTTTCCGATGACAACGCCATTGAAACGGCGAAGGTTATCAATGCGGTGAATCCGAATTTCGTCCGCCTGCGTACCTTTGTGCTGCGTACCGGCTCTCTGATGGAAGAGGTGCGCGATGCCGGCGGCTGGACGGAGGATACCGATATGAATAAGCTTTTGGAAATTCGCAAGCTCTTAGCGCATATCGACCCGACAAAGGCAAACGGCAGAATCACAAGCGACCACATCATTAACCTTTTACAGGAGGTCAACGGTGATATGGATACAGACCTGCCCTGGATGCTGGAATATATTGATTCCTTCCTTGCCCTGCCCAAGCTGGAGCAGAGAAAATATCAGATGGCGCGCCGCATGGGCTTCCCTCTGGACTGGAAGCAGCTTTGGCGGATGCGCGAGAGCGACCGGAAAATCGTTGAGGATTTGGCGAAAAATATCGTAGATGAAAAGGATTGGGAAAAGAAACTCCATACCTACATGGATCATTATATTTAAGGAGGTGCCGCAATGGCAAGAGAAACAGTTTTTACGGCAATTATCCCTGCAATTTTAATCTTCTTTCTGGTTTTCTTTAACATCAGAAAAATGCAGAAGCAGGCGAAGATTATGAAAATGGAGCATGAAGGCAAATGCGGCGGAGGCTGTGCAGGCTGCGCCCATAGCAAAAGCTGTCATTCCGAGAAGAAAGAATTATAAGAAAAAAAGAATCACCTCAAACTGATTTTTCTGTCAGCTTGAGGTGTTTTTTTATGCTTCTCCCTTTGTTTTGCTTTCGTGCTCGTTGCGGTAGCGCGTCATTAAGCCGTGGAACAGCTCTTCTGCCGTCGGGGGCGTAAAGCTGATGGCATTTGCGCCTGCCGCTACGGTTTCGCGGATGCTTTCCTTCGAGGGACCGCCTGTTGCAATGATGGGCAGGTCGGGGTAGCGTTCGCGCAGAATCCGCACTACCTCCGGCGTGCGTGCCGCGGCAGATACATTGAAAATCGTCGCACCTGCTTCCAGACGGGCATCGATGTCCGTATTTTCATCCAGAACGGTTACAACAATGGGAATATCAATGATATCTGCAATTTGTGCGATGACATCGTTCGTTGTCGGCGCATTTACCACAACTGCCATTGCCCCGAAGGCTTCGGCATCCTTTGCAAGCATGACAACGCGCGCACCTGTGGTTGTGCCGCCGCCTACGCCGCAGAAAACGGGCAGGCTGGAGGTGGAAACAATCGCATCTGCAATAATCTGCTGGGGCGTAAAGGGATACACCGCAAGCACAGCATCTGCGTTGCAGTTGCGAATGATGGCAATATCAGTAGAAAAAATCAAGGACTTGATGCGTCGCCCCATAATCACAATCCCACTGGCGGCATAAATTTCATCCGGCATGGTTACGATATGGTGGCTTCTCAGCTTTGTCTTGACGTGGGGAATCTTTTTTTCACGGTCGAGCTTGATATGGTTCATTGGGGCACTTCCTTTCTGCATTTTATTTTTCCTAGCGTTCTTCTATATTATACGGTAGAGAAAATACACTTGTCAATAAATATGGAAGGAACTGGAAGGCTGTCGCCGTACTTGACAGCAGGACGCTTTTTCATTAAACTGTAAAAAAGAAAAGGATAAGAGTTTTTTTAAAGGAGGATGACCTTGGAGACTTATATAGGTCTGATACTTTCCGCTTTGCTCAACATCATTTCGTTGGTGCTGATTGGGAGGTATCGCGTACAGAAAAAAGAAAAAGATGTGACGGAGGAGGAAATCCGTCAGATGGTGGACGCAGGCGGCAACAGCGGTACGATTGATGAAAACGTGAAGGAGATGCTTAACAATATCTTTGAGCTGAGCAACAGCTCCGCAGGTGATATTGCCACCCATAGAACCGATATTGTTGCTGTTCCCGTGGATGCAACTCTGGAGGAAATCAAAAATGTCACGGCGGAGGAAAAATATTCCCGTATCGTGGTGTATGATGATAATATTGATAATATTGTCGGGGTGTACCATGTGAAGGATATGGTGAAATATATCCTTGCGGACGTAACCCGTGTGGAGGAGGGGCATTTCCATCTGAAGGAAATCCTTATGAAGCCTTATTTTATTCCATTTTCCAAAAAGGTGGACGAGCTGCTTGCGGAAATGAAGGTGAAGAAGGTACACATGGCAATCGTCATTGATGAATACGGCGGCACGGCAGGCATTGTCACCATGGAGGATATCATGGAGGAAATCTTCGGGAATATCTTCGATGAATATGATGAGGAAGAGGAAGAGGACATCACCGAGGTTTCGGAGGGTGTTTACCGCATTGACGGCTCGACCGATTTGCAGGACGTAGAGGAACAGCTTGGGATTACCTTCGAGGAAAATGAGGATTACGATACCCTTGGCGGCTATCTTATCGGGCAGCTGGGGCATATCCCTGAGGAGGGTGAAACGATAGAAATGAAGCTTTGCGGCTGGCTCTTTAGCGTAGAGCTGTTTGAGGAGAAGCGTATCCTCAAGGTTCTGGCAACAAAGCTGCCGGAGGAGGAAAAGGAAGAAGCCGAATCAGAAGAAAAGGCTGACGAGGAATAAAAAAACGGACACGATTGATTTTTTCGGTCGTGTCTTTTTTTGCGCCTGCACAGAATCTGCACAGAAGATTTTGTCCATCCATACCTTAAAGTAGAACATAAAAAGCAGAACGCAAGGAAAGGATGAATTTCTGATGCCCAACAATAACCGGTATGAAATAAGTGAAGCTTTACAAATGCCTCTGCCTCTGACCAAGGAAGAAGCCATGCAGGAAACGCTGACGCAGGAGGAGAGCGCCGCACGCCGCTTTCCGATTCTGCCGAGCAATGCAAATGTGACGGTGATTCCCATTATTCCGGGGATTACGCTTTTCGGCTACATCCGCTTTCTGAATGCAAGCCCTGTTGAAACACGCGTGGATATCTACGCCAACGGGCGGATGGTGGCTGCGGATTTGCGCTATCAGCATTTTACGGAATATATGAAGCTGTTTCCGGGGTGGTATCGCATTGCGATTTACCGCGCAGGAACCACCACAAACCCTCTGACCGTTCTGCGCTTGCAGGTGCAGTCCGGCGGCATTTATACCGTTGCGGTGACAGGTCTGGCAGATGCGATTTCTACCCTGACCATAGAGGACAGCCACCGTTACCTCAGCCCCAATCGGGCATATATCCGCTTTGTGCAGCTTTCACCGACTGCTCCTGCTATGGATGTTTACTGGGATGACCGCATGGTGCTTTCCGATTTGCGCTATGAGGAAATCAGCCGCTACCTCACCACGGCTCCCGGCAGTCATAATCTCAAGCTGCGCGAGACTGACACAGGCAAAATCCTTGTGGAGCATCCCAAAGTGAACCTCAAGGGCGGCAAAGCGTATACGGTTTATGTGGTTGGCAGCCGTGCAGATAGGGCAGGTCTGCAGGTGCTGATTCCCCTTGAGGGTGTGACCTATCTGGACTTCGGGAAGTGAGAAATTTATGGATTTTTTCTGAAAAAACCTGTACGAATGGATTATCCTTTGTTATACTATTGTCAATACCTATCGTGAAAAATCACGATAAATTTCAGTATAACCGAATAAAGGAGAATCATCATGTTAAAAGGGAAAACTGTTGTTCTGGGTGTAACAGGCAGCATCGCTGCGTATAAAATGGCAAATGTGGCAAGCATGCTCGTGAAGCTGCATGCGGATGTGCATGTGATCATGACGGAAAATGCCTGCCAGTTTATTACGCCTGTTACCTTTGAAACACTGACCGGCAATAAATGTATGGTAGATACCTTCGACCGCAATTTCCAGTTCCATGTGGCGCATATTTCCATCGCGAAAAAGGCGGATGTGCTTCTGGTTGCGCCTGCTTCCGCAAATGTGATTGGCAAGCTGGCAAACGGCATTGCGGATGATATGCTGACCACAACGGCTATGGCCTGCACCTGTCAAAAAATCGTTGCGCCTGCCATGAATACCAATATGTATCATAACCCCATTTTGCAGGATAATCTGAAAAAGCTGGAGGGCTATGGCTTTACAGTGATTGCGCCCGAAAAGGGACTGCTTGCCTGTCGGGATATCGGGGATGGAAAAATGCCCTCCGAGGACGTTCTGGTGGGGCATATCCTGCGTGAAATCGCGCATGAAAAAGACCTTGCCGGCATGAAGGTGATTGTCACCGCAGGGCCGACACAGGAAAGCGTAGACCCTGTGCGTTATATTACAAACCACTCCACAGGAAAAATGGGCTATGAGCTGGCGAAGGCGGCAATGCTGCGCGGCGCGGAGGTAACACTTGTCAGCGGTGTGACAAATCTGGAGCCCCCTATGTTTGTGGATTATGTGCAGGTAAAGAGCGCAGGGGATATGTTTGAGGCAATGAAGTCTCGTTTTCTGGATAATGATATCATCATCAAGGCGGCGGCGGTTGCGGATTATAAGCCCAAAAGCTACAGTGATGAAAAAACAAAGAAAAAGGACGGCGAAATGTCCATCGAATTGGACAGAACACAGGATATTCTGAAATATCTGGGCGAGCATCGCAGAGAAGGTCAGTTCTACTGCGGCTTCTCCATGGAAACCCAGAATATGCTGGAAAATTCCCGCGTGAAGCTGGATAAGAAGAATATTGATATGGTGGTTGCCAATAACCTTAAGATTGCAGGCAGTGGTTTCGGTACGGATACGAATGTGGTAACGATGATTTCCAAGGAGGAGGAAATTCAGCTGGAGCTTCTGAGCAAGGCTGAGGTTGCACATAAGATTCTGGATGAAATTTTGAAATTGAAGGCAATAAAGGGCTGAAAACAGAATGGCTGAAAATAGAATGGCTCTGTCGCATGGAAGGTCTGCGGCAGGGCTTTTCTTGCGAAATAGGCAGATTGCATAAAAAAGAGACGGAATTTTTGTATGCGATAACGTCTGTTTTATTCGTAAAAACGGTCAAAATGGATTGACAAAGACAAATGCAAATGATACAGTAACAGTAGAAATGCGTCATAACGCACGCATTTGCGCCATTGACCTTCGATGGCGGTTGGTTCGAACCAAGGAGGAAACACATGGATGCGATGAGCAGCAGAATCTCGGAAAATCTCAGACAGATTCGGAAGGAAAAGAAACTCAGCCTTGACAGCATGGCAGAGCAGACGGGAGTCAGCAAAAGCATGCTGGGGCAGATTGAAAGAGGGGAATCCAGCCCCACGGTGGCAACGCTCTGGAAGATTGCGACTGGGCTGCATATTTCCTTTACCGCCCTTTTGGAGGGCAGGCAGACAGAAACCCAGCTCATCCGAAGGGGTGAGGTTTCCCCGCTTTTGAGTGATGAGGGGCGGTTTCGGCTGTTTCCCTTTTTTCCCTACGATGCAGAAAGAAGATTCGAAATGCTCAGCATTGAGCTGGAGCCGGGCACTCGCTCGGAATCTGTTCCCCATGAGGATGGAACAGAGGAATTTGTACTTGTTTTTTGAAGGCGCACTGCGGCTGACTGTGGATGGTGTGGAATATGTGGTAGAGGCGGGCGAAGGGATTCGCTATCTTGCCAATAAGCCCCATATTTATGAATGTCACGGCACGCAGAAGACAAAAATCTGTATGGTCATTTATTATGACAAATAAAAAATAACCGTTATAACGGATTTTTTGCGCCGAAGCGAAGAAAGGGCTAGGTGAATCAGATGAGCATTACACCCAGAATTGAGAAAATCCGTCAGAACTATATCAATACCAAGCCGTCCATTTCCTATGAACGCGCAAGAATCTGGACAGAATCCTTCAAAAGAACGGAAGGCATGCCTGCGCAGATTCGTACCGCACAGGCGTTTTATGATACCTGTAATGAGCTTTGCGTCAATATTTTTGAGGGCGAGCTGATTGTCGGCGCAAGCGGCGAATATCGCAAATGCGGCATTTTGACACCCGAATTTGCGTGGAAATGGGTCGATGATGAAATGGATAACTTTCCGAGCCGTCCACAGGACCCCTATGAAATGACGGACGAGCAGAGAGCCTATATCAGAGAAATATCTTCCCTTATTGGAAGGGAAAATCCGTTGAGGATGCTTTTCTGGCGCGCACCTCCGCGGAAACAAAGAAAATCGGCGTAGATACGGGCTTTGTGGATACCGACTCCAAATGGCGCAACGGCATCGGCGAAATGTCCCCGGACTATGTGGATCAGCTGTTCCCCAAGGGCTTCGGCGGCATTAAGAAGGAAGCAGAGGGCTACATGGCAGAGCTGAACGAAGCGATCCCCGAAGAAAAGGATAAGCTGATTTTCTATCGTTCCATCGTTCTGGTTTGCGATGGTATCGTGCGTCTGGCAAACAGATATGCCGAAAAGGCAAGAGAAATGGCGGCAGAGGAAAAGGACGAAGAGAGAAAGGCGGAGCTTCTGGAAATTGCGGCAACCTGTGAAGCCGTTCCCGAAAATCCCCCGAAATCCTTCCGCGAGGCAATCCAGTTCACATGGTTCGTACAGCTGGGCGGCATTATCTCCGAAAACCCTCTGGCATTGAACCCCGGACGCTTCGACCAGTATATCTATCCTTATTATAAAACAGATTTGGATGCAGGCAAAATTGATTACGATACCGCACTGGAACTGGTAGAGTGCCTGTGGCTGAAATACAGCGAATGGGCGTGGACGATTTCCGCAAACACAGCGGACTTCTTCGCAGGCTATACCAACTTTGAAAATCTGACCGTCGGCGGCACCACAAAGGACGGCAGGGACGGCACAAATGATATTTCCTATATGGCAATTCAGGCAACGAAGGAAACAAAATGCCACCAGCCGACCCTGAGCTGCCGTATCCATGCGGATTGTCCTCCCGCATTCATGGAGGCAGTGACAGAACTTGTTTCCACAGGCAGTGGCTTCCCTGCAATCCATAGCGACAGAACAGGCTACGAAATGCTCCGCAATCTGGGCTATGAGCCTGAGGACGCAAGAGACTGGAATAACTGCGGCTGTGTTGTACCTCATTCCAGAAAGACCTTTGAATGGACCTCCTCCTGCAATATCAGCTTTGCGGCGGCATTGGAATTTGCGCTGAATGAAGGCAAGAGCCGCCTGACAGGTGAACAGGTTGCACTGCCCGAAAAAGACCCGAAAACCTTTACCTCCTATGAGGAAATCGAGGCTGCACTGTTCAGACAGTTTTCCTATATGGTAAAGCATGGCGTGATCAGCCTGCTGACTGCGCAGAAAATCCATAAGGAACAGGCACCCCGTCCGTTCCTGTCCGCCTGCAATGAATATTGCGTGAAAAACGGCAAGGATCTGGTGGACGGCGGCGCAAAATACAACATCGGGCCTGTATTCACAGGCGTTGGGCTTTCCGTTACGGCAAACTCTCTGGCTGTAATCAAAAAGCTGGTGTTTGAAGAAAAGAGCGTAACACTTTCTGAATTGATTGATGCACTGAACAACAACTGGGAAGGCTATGAAGCCCTGCGTGCAAAGGCGCAGGCGGTACCCAAATACGGCAATGATGATGATTATGTGGACAGCATTGCGAAGAAGCTGGCAGATTATTTCTATCATGATGTAACATCCTATAAGGATATCTACGGGCATCATTTCGTAACGGCGTTCATGGGTATTTCCAACTACCTGCCGACCGGTAAGGTGCTTGGCGCAACGCCAGACGGCAGAAGGGCGAAGGACCCTATCAACGAGGGCGTTTCTCCTTATACCGGCACAGATACCTCTACCTGCCTTGCGGCACTGCGTTCCTCCGCAAAGCTGAATCATGATATTCACAGCGGCGGCACACTGCTGAACCTGCGTCTGAATCACGATTTGGTTGCAACAAAGAGAGGGCGTGCAAACCTTGGCGCAATGCTCCAGTCCTATTTCGCACTGGGCGCATTCCATGTACAGTTCAACACCATTTCCAACGAGGTGCTGAAGGATGCACAGGCGCACCCCGAAAATTACAGAGATTTGCTTGTGCGTGTTGCGGGATACAGCACACAGTTTGTCAATCTGTCGAAATCCATGCAGGATTCCATCATGGCAAGAAACGCACATGAGGAATTTTAAGACAAAAAATTGCCGCAGATGCAAAGCGTCTGCGGCTGTCGATTAAAAAGAAAGAAAGGGAATGGCTATGAAGGGTTATCTGATGCAGATGCAGCCGTTTTCCGTCAATGACGGGGATGGGATTCGTACCACGATTTTTCTGGCAGGCTGTCCGCTGCACTGCAAATGGTGCGCGAATCCGGAGGGACTGAGGCAGCACCCTGTTGTCGGCTTTTACGCAAGGCTGTGCATCGGCTGCGGCGCGTGTGCGGCGGTCTGTCCCAAGGGAATCGGCATTGACCTAAATGCAGAACGGGAAAAATGCGTCAGCTGCGGCGCATGTGTGGCGGCTTGTCCCAAGGGTGCAAGAAAAGCGCTTGTTTCTCTGGCGGATGCGGATGAAATCATTGCGGAAGCGGCAAAGCATCAGCTTTTTTACCGCAATTCCGGCGGTGGCATTACCTTTTCCGGCGGCGAAGCAACGGCGCAGCCCGAGCTTCTGGAGTATCTTTCCTCCCGTCTGTATGATATGGGCTTCAGTCTGGATATAGAATCCTGCGGTTATTTTGAATTTGAACGGGTACGCAGCTCTCTGGAACGGATGGATTTGATTTTTATGGATTTGAAGCACATGGATTCTGCCCTGCATGAAAAATTTACGGGCGTTCCCAATGAACGGATTCTGGAAAATATCAAGCGGCTGGCGGAGCTTTCGGCAAGAGTGGTCATTCGGATTCCGACGATTGAGGGCGTGAATGCGGATGAGGAAAATATCCGCAAAAGCGGCGAATTTGTGAAGAAATATCTGCCGCGCGCCGAAATGGAGCTTCTGCCGTATCATAAATTTGGCTTTGGGAAATATGAGGCACTGGGGATGGACTTGCCCGATGCCGCATTTGGAACTCCCACAAAAGAAAAAATGGAGCATCTGAAGGGGATTTTGCGGGAAATCGGCATTTCTCTTGCGGACTTCAAATAAACAAAAGAAACAGACATCCTGTCACAGGTGGGCGCACCTTCCTGACGGGATGTCTGTTTTTATCTGTTTTTGCCTTATATATGATAGTATTCGTATTTCTTGACGAAGCAGAAGCCTGTTGTCCCCGGACCGGTGTGGGTGGAGATGGTCGCGCCAATCTGGAAGGGAGGCAGGAATTCCATGCCGGGAACCGTTTCCTGCAGCAGAGCATAAAAGCTGTCCATATCGTCCCAGATGGTATTTGTGCCGGGCATTGCGATATAATGTGCGGGATTTTCGCCGGTTTCCTTGAAATGCTTTGCGGTGATGGATGCAATCTGTGTAAGTCCTTTTTTTCTGGCACGGCAGATACCGCCTGCGCTGATTTCGCCGCCCTTTAAAATGATGATGGGCTTGATTTTCAAAAGTCCTGCGGAAATGGTAGCAACCTTGCCGATGCGTCCGCCAATCTCAAGATAGCTTAAATCCCCGACCATGAAATGAATGCGGGCATCCTCTCTTGCTTTTTCCGCGTATGTAATCACCTCATTCAGAGATTTTCCGTTCTTCTGCATCCGCGCCATTTCCATCAGAAGCAGGGCCTGCGCGCCTGTTGCTACCCAGGAATTGATGACGTGAATCTGCGCATGAGGAAATTCCTCCTCCAGCATGGATTTTGCCGTTACCGCAGATTCCAGAGAGGCGGTCAGCGTGCGCGTCATGGTGATGCAGATGATGTCCTTGCCTGCTTCGAGGGCAGGGCGGAATGCATCCATATAATCCTGAATGGAGGGCAGGGAGGTTTTGGGGTAGCCCTTTTCCTCTGTCATATAGCGGAAATATTCCTCTAAAGAGATTTCCTGAATTTCCTTATAATAAGTTTCATGGTCTATCGAAATATAAAAGGGAATCAACCCGATTCCTAATTCCTTTGCCTTTGCAAAGCCGATATCACAGGCACCATCGCTGAAAATTTGATACTCTGCCATACTATTCTCTCCTTACCTTCAGACGTTCAAATGATTCTGCGGAAATGGTCTTCCGCGGTGGTCTTGCTATACTATAACAAATCAGAACGGAAATTTCAACATCAGAAACACATTATGTAGTATAAAAAACCACAAAATATTGTTTGTGCATGAAAGCACTGCGTTTCTGCTGCTTTTTTGCAGAAAAAATGACAGGATTTTCTGTACGGGAATTTAACGGGAGAGAAGGGAAAGAACTCCTTGCCAAACAAGAAAAAATAAGTTAGACTAAAATAAGGGGAAGTACCCCCAAAAAGAAAAGGAGGTGAAAACATGAAACGAGTATTAGAGCTGATTATAAGCTTGATTGCAACAGCGGCGACCTATGCGTTAATGCATGTAGTGCTTTTTATGGACTTATTCAAATTTCAACATAAATTGCCGGTATATGTACCTACGGTGATAGCGGTAATTGTCGGATTTATATTTTATTTTCTATTTGCTACGCCATTGGCAGGTCTGCTCCTGAAACGGCTGAATCAGACAGAGGAACGCCTTTCCAAAATGAATTTGAAGGAGCTTTCGCTTTCCGTTATCGGCTGTATTGTCGGGCTGGTTCTGGCGAACCTCATCGGCATGGCATTCAATGGCTTTGGCGCACTTGGCACGTTTATCGTGGTGCTGTTGAACATCCTGTTCGGGATTCTGGGGATTCGCGTTGCCAGAAGAAAGAAGGATGATGTGAACGTGCGCACGCTGAAGGAGGTGCTGATGACAACCCCTCCCAGCACGGCGGAGGATTCCATTTACGGCAGACCGAAAATTCTGGATACCAGTGTTATCATTGACGGAAGAATTCTGGATTTGCTGCAAACAGGCTTTATCGAAGGGAAAATCATCATCCCTGATTTTGTTCTGGAGGAGCTGCGCCATATTGCGGATTCTGCGGACAGCCTGAAGCGTCAAAGAGGGCGCAGAGGTCTGGATATTCTGAACGAAATTCAGAAGCAGCTGGCAGTTCCTGTAGAAATTCAGAGCTTTCATCCCGGTCAGCAGATGGAGGTGGATTCCATGCTGCTGAAAATGGCGGACAGCATGGATGCCTTCGTGGTGACGAATGACTTTAACCTGAATAAGGTTGCGGAATTTCAGGGCGTGCGTGTGCTGAATATCAATGAGCTTTCCAACGCGGTGAAGCCTGTGGTTTTGCCGGGAGAGGAAATGGTGGTTACCATCATCAAGGCCGGCAAGGAAGCAGGACAGGGCGTTGCGTATCTGAACGACGGCACGATGATTGTGGTGGACGGCGGCAGTAAGCACATCGGTGAGACGATTACGGTGATTGTGACGAGCGTATTGCAGACAGCGGCAGGTCGTATGATTTTTACAAAAATGATTGCTGCGGCATAAATAAAGAGAGCAAAAGTGCGAAATCAGCCTGTTTGATTTCGCATTTTTGCTGAATCGGGAGGAAAAAAAGATGAGCATCAGTACGGCTGTGATTGTAGCGGCAGGAAAGGGCAAGCGCATGGGAACGGAAATCAGCAAGCAGTTTCTGCCCCTTTGCGGAAAGGAAATTCTTGCACATACGGTTGAAAAATTTGAAAAAGCGGCGTGTATTCGGGATATCATTCTGGTGACAGGAGGAGATGCCCTGCAGGATGTGCGGCAGATGGTGCAGGAATACGGCTGGAAGAAAATTATTTCCGTAACGGAGGGCGGCAAGGAGAGGCAGGATTCTGTGTTCCTTGGCTTGCAGCAGGTGCCGCAGGATACGGAAATTGTGCTGATTCATGATGGGGTGCGTCCGTTTGTGACGGAGGAAATTTTGGAACGCTCCATTGCGGCGGCAAAGGAGACAGGCGGCTGTGTGGCGGGCGTGCCTGCGAAGGATACGATTAAGGTATGCGATGCGGAGGGCTTTGCGATTGCCACGCCGGACAGAAGCACCCTCCGGCAGATACAGACTCCGCAGACCTTCCGCCGAAAGGAAATCCTTGCGGCATACGAAAAGGCGAAGGCGGACGGCTTTCTTGGAACGGATGATGCCTCTGTTGCGGAGCACAGCGGCTTTCCTGTGCGGGTTATCATGGGCAGCTACCGCAACATCAAAATCACGACAAAAGAGGATTTGCTGATTGGCGCGGCATTTTTGAAGGAGGAAACCGAATGAAAACAGTGACGATTTATACGGACGGCGCATGTTCGGGCAACCCAGGCCCCGGCGGCTATGGCGTTGTGCTGCTGTATGGCAGTGCAAAAAAGGAGCTTTCCGCAGGCTATCGTCTGACAACGAACAACCGCATGGAGGTGCTTGCGGTTATCAAAGGACTGGAAGCATTGAAGGAGCCTTGCAGGGTGAACCTCTACAGCGACTCGAAGTATGTGGTGGATGCGATAGAAAAGGGCTGGGTTGTGAAATGGCGGCAGAACGGCTGGATGCGGAACAAAAAGGAGAAGGCTTCAAATGTTGACCTTTGGGAGCGGCTGCTTTTGCTGCTGGAAAAGCATCAGGTGACCTTCCTTTGGGTGAAGGGACATGCGGATAACCCCGGCAACGAAAGATGCGACGAGCTGGCGCGGATGGCCATCGGGCAGGGGGAGCTTCTGGAGGATGAAAATTACGGAAAAATGTAAGGGAATGTCGAGCGAATCCCAAGTGATTCACTGGAAATCGGATTGACACTGACGGAAATTTATGCTAATATCAAACTGTAACAAATTTTTATCTATCTCAAGTAGGAGGATTTTAAAGAATGAAAAAAGGTACAGTAAAATGGTTTAACGCAGAAAAAGGTTTTGGTTTCATCTCCGTACCTGGTGAAGACGATGTATTCGTACATTTCTCCGCAATTCAGGCTGAAGGCTACAAAACACTGGAAGAAGGCCAGGAAGTTGAATTTGAAGTAGTACAGGGTGCAAAAGGCCCTCAGGCTGCAAACGTAACACGTGCTTAATCGATTCTATTTATTTGACCTAAGTGCGAAAGCATTCAGACATATATTTGAGCTTGGTTATGCAACAAAGAGGCTCTCCGTTAGGAGAGTCTTTCTTTATGCCGAAAAAGTGTATTTTTTTGGGAATTATCGGCAGATGGGGGCGTTTTTTTCTTTGGAATCGTTGCATCCGAGAAAATGGTGTGCTACAATTAAGTGTCACACAGAAGATAATGTAAAAGGAAAACTTGAAACGATTGGAGTAATTCTAAATGAGTCAGAATATTGAAAATATCAGAAACGTAGCGATTATTGCCCACGTTGACCACGGCAAAACCACATTGGTGGATCAGCTGCTCAGACAGAGCGGTATCTTCCGTTCCAACCAGGAGGTACAGGAAAGAGTCATGGACAGCGGCGATATTGAACGGGAAAGAGGGATTACCATTCTTTCCAAAAACACAGCCGTAAACTATGGTGATACCAAAATCAACATCATTGATACCCCCGGACATGCCGATTTCGGCGGCGAGGTAGAGCGTGTGCTGAAAATGGTGGACGGCGTTGTGCTGGTGGTGGATGCGTTTGAAGGCCCTATGCCCCAGACAAAATTCGTTCTGCGCAAGGCATTGGAGCTGAATCACCCTGTTGTTGTCTGCGTGAATAAGGTGGACAGACCTGAGGCTCGTCCTGATGAGGTTGTGGATGAGGTGCTGGAGCTGTTTATGGAGCTGGATGCAAACGAAGACCAGCTGGATTCTCCCTTTGTATTCGCATCTGCAAGAGGCGGCTATGCGTCCGAGGATGCCAATGCAAGAGAGGGCGATATGAAGCCTCTGTTTGAAGCAATCATCAACCATATTCCCGCTCCCACAGGGGACGTGCATGCACCTGCACAGGCTTTGATTTCCACGATTGACTACAGCGAATATCTGGGTCGTATCGGCATCGGTAAGATTGAAAACGGCGTACTGCGCGTCAATGACGAGGTTGTCGTTCTGAATATGCACAATGCGGAAACACAGAAAAAGGTTCGTATCACAAAGCTGTATGAATTTCAGGGCTTGCAGAGAGTAGAGGTAAAGGAAGCGAGCGTCGGCAATATTGTTGCGCTTAGCGGCATTGAAAATATTATGATCGGGGATACCATCTGTTCCCCCGAAAAGCCGGAGCCTCTGCCCTTCGTGAAGATTTCCGAACCCACACTGGCAATGAATTTTTCTGTAAACGACAGCCCCTTCGCAGGGCAGGAGGGGAAATATGTTACCTCCAGACAGATTCGTGACAGACTGTTCAAGGAGCTGAATACAGATGTCAGCCTGCGTGTAGAGGATACGGATAATCTGGATAGCGTGAAGGTTTCCGGCAGAGGGGAACTGCATCTTTCCATTCTGATCGAAACACTCCGCAGAGAGGGCTACGAATTTCAGGTGTCCAAGCCGGAGGTGCTGTTCAGAGAGATTAACGGCAAGAAATGCGAGCCTATGGAGGCGGTAACGATTGACGTTCCTGAGGAATTTGTCGGCAATGTTATCGAAAAGCTGGGCAGCAGAAAGGGCGAAATGACAAATATGTATCCTGCAAAGGGCGGCTATACCAGACTGGAATTTTCTATTCCTGCAAGAGGTCTGATTGGCTACCGCAGTGAATTTATGACAGATACCAAGGGCAATGGTATTATGAACTCCCTGTTTGACGGCTACGAACCCTATAAGGGGGATATCGTGACCCGTTCGCAGGGCTCTCTGGTTGCGTTTGAAAGCGGCGAAGCCATCACCTATGGTCTGTATAACGCGCAGGAACGTGGGGATCTGTTCATCGGCGCAGGCACAAAGGTTTACGAGGGCATGGTTGTCGGCAGAAATGCCCGTGCGGATGATATGGATATCAACGTATGTAAGAAAAAGCAGCTGACAAATACCCGTGCGAGCGGCTCCGATGATGCGCTGAAGCTGACACCGCATATCACGATGTCTCTGGAGCAGTGCATGGAATTTATCAGTGATGATGAGCTGCTGGAGGTAACCCCCCAGAATCTGCGTATGCGGAAAAAGATTCTGGATAATACCCAGCGCAGAAAGGCGAAAAACCGCGCAAACAGCTAAGAAGCGGTTCTGATTAGGATTTTTTGGAAAGAGGTGCACCATGGCGGCAAAAGCGAAGAAAAAGGGCGGCGGCTTCGTAAAACAGGCGGCAATTCTGGCAGCAGCCAGCCTGCTGGTACGTTTTTTGGGCTTTATATACCGTTGGCCCTTAACCAACATGATTGGGGACGAGGGGAATGCGATTTACAGCGGCGGCTATTATATTTATACCTTCCTGCTGATTTTATCCTCGGCGGGGCTGCCTGCGGCAATTTCTAAGCTGGTTTCCGAGAGAATCGCACTGAAGCAATACCGAAATGCGCATCGTGTCTTTCAGGCGGCATTGGTGATTTCCACCTGCTTTGGCACGTTCTTTGCGATTGTGATGGGACTTGGCGCACACCGACTGGCAGATATGATTGACATTGCGGACAGCTATTATTCCCTGCTGACGCTTTGCCCGACCTTGGTGATTGTTGCTATCATGTCCGTATTCCGCGGATATTTCCAAGGGATGCGTACCATGGTGCCGACCGCGATTTCTCAGATTGTAGAGCAGGTGTTCAACGCCTTTTTCAGTGTGTATCTGGCATGGGTGTTTATGAGCATCAATATTCCGGAAGGGATGACGAAGAACATTCCTCTGGCATCTGCCGGTGGTACGATGGGGACGGGCATTGGCGCTTTGGCAGGCCTGGTTGTGGTGGTCTTTGCCTACTGTCTGATTCGCCCGTATCTGCTTTGGAGAGCAGAGCGATGCAAGCAGCCCTACGAGGAATCGAAGCGTGAGCTGATAGGCAGAGTTTTGCAGACGGCATGGCCCATCATCGCAGGTACGGCGGTATTCAGCATTACCAACCTGATTGATATGGGGATGGTGGTAAGAATTTTGCAGCAGATTGGATTTTCCGAAGAGAATGCAAGAGCGTTGTATGGACAGCTTTCGGGGAAATATGTTACGCTGACCACATTGCCTGTTACGATTTCTACGGCGGTTGCAACAGCGGCTTTGCCAAGCATTGCCACATCGGTAAAATTGAAGGAGCGGAAGCAGGTACGCAGAAAAATGACGCTGACCTATCGCATTTCCATGATTATTTCTGTGCCTGCGGCGGTTGGTATCAGTGCGCTTGGGCCGCAGATTATCCACATGCTGTTCCCCAGTGCAAGCGACGGCGGTACACTGCTGACGGTTGGTGGCGTTTCGATTATCTTCCTTGCGCTTTGCCAGACCTCTACGGGGATTTTGCAGGGGATTGGACATATTAAGGTGCCCGTGGTCGGTGCGATTCTGGGTGCCATTACAAAGGTGATTCTGAACGTGGTTCTGATTCGGATTCCTTCTATTAACGTTCTGGGGGCAGTGCTTTCCACAACGGGCTGCTATCTGGTTGCAGGCGTTTTTGATGTAATCATGCTGAGCAGACTGACGGGAACGAAATTCGATATCATGGGCAGCTTTCTCAAGCCGATTATCGGCTCTGCTGCCATGGCGGCGGCAACACTTGGCAGCTATCATGTGTTCTATCAGCTTTTGCAGAGCAACACCATCGCGACACTGCTTGCAATCTGCATTGCGGTTGCGGTGTATGGTCTGGTGATGCTGCTCATCAAGGGCATCGTGGAGGAGGACTTGCAGACAGTACCCGGCGGCGGCAAGCTGATTCGCGTTTGCAGACGGCTGCATTTGTTATAAAAACAGAAATCCACCGAATGATTTTGCGGAAGGTTCGGTGGATTTTTCTATAAAAGGGATTTTTTCGGATACATTTTGAAAAAATATAAAATCTGTTGTTGACAGAAAGAATATCCTGTGGTAATATGTAAAAGTCGCTGAACAAAAGCGGTAAAAAATATCGAGGCGTGGCTCAGCTTGGTAGAGCGCTACATTAGGGATGTAGAGGTCGCAGGTTCAAATCCTGTCGCCTCGATTTTTATAAAAGATTTATAAAAAATTCTTTCGGAAGCTTTTGAAAGAAGAAAAAAGAATTGACAGGAATATAATCCTGTGGTATCATAATTAAGCCGCTGAATAAGCGGTAGGAATATCGAGGCGTGGCTCAGCTTGGTAGAGCGCTACATTAGGGATGTAGAGGTCGCAGGTTCAAATCCTGTCGCCTCGAGGGCAGTTTAAGAGACGAATATGATTCGTCTCTTTTTTCATATTCGGCAGTGATTTGAAAAAAATTGGAAAAAAGAGAGAATCGGCACGGCCTACGGAGGTGAACCGTTTATGACCGACCAGAACGAGGTACGATTGGTCAAGAGGGCGAAGCAGGGGGACATGCACGCCTTTGAGGAACTCATTTTACAGCATGAAAAGATCGTTTATAACGTGGCACTGCGCATGATGAACCACAGCGAGGATGCGAAGGATATTTCGCAGGAGGTGTTTCTGAAGGCGTATCGGAATATCGGGAATTTTGACGAGCGGTCGCAGTTTTCTACCTGGATTTACCGCATTACGGCGAACACCTGCATTGATGAAATGCGAAAGCGGAAGGGCAGGCAGAGCTTTTCGTTAGAGGAAGAGCTGGAAAGCGAGGAAGGCAGCATGCAGCGGCAGGTTGCGGATGCGGGCGAAACACCGGAGGAAAGCATGCTTCGAGAGGAGCAGAAAAGCGAGATTTTACAGGCATTGGAGAGCCTTTCACCGGAGCATAAGGTGGCGGTTATCCTGCGGGATATCAAGGGGCTTTCCTACGAGGAAATCGCGGAGATTCTGGAGCTTACGCTAGGGACAGTGAAGAGCCGTATTTCCCGTGGGCGAAATCAATTAAAGCAGGAAATTTTAAAATTACGGGAACAAGATGCACATTTTATTCGTCATAAGAGAGGAAAGGAGGGAAGGCAATGAATTGTGATAAAGTGAAAAAGCTGCTCTGGGCGTATTTGGAAAACAAAACCACGGCAGAGGAAACAGCAGAAATCGAAACGCATTTGGAAGGCTGTGCGGCTTGCAGAGAAGAGCTGGCGCAGCAGAAGGAAATGAAAAACGCTTTGGCAAGCCTTCCTGACGAGGAACTCCCTGAAGGCTATCATACAGAGCTGATGCAGAAGCTGCAGGCGGAACGCAAGATTGTGCCTTTCCCTGCAAAGAAGAAGCATGGCTGGAAGCAGATGAGCATGATCGCGGCGGCGGTGCTTGTGGTTGTGGTAGCAGGCGGCACGAGGGGGATGCTGGAAATGCGGCAGAACCAGAACGAGGAGATAGAGCAGATTCTGTTTGAGAATACTGCGCTGACGGCGGATACGGGCGAGGAAGCGGCAGAACAGATTGCGGCGGACAGCGCGACAGAGAACAATGCGGCGGAAAAATCCGATACCAAGGAGGATTTTTCTGAGCAGGAAACAAAGAAAGTAAAAAAACCTGTTTCGCAGAAAACGGCACCAAAAGAAACTACACCCAAAGAAGCAACTCCGAAGGAAACAACTCCGAAGGAAACGGCAAAGTCTTTTCGGTCGGAGGGAGCGGCAACCATGCCGAAAGCAGCTTTATATGCAAGTGAAGCGGAAAATGCGATGGACAGCGAGACATTGGTGAGCGGCACACGCGCTGCGGACAGCAATGCGGCGGACAGCATGACACTTCAGGTGGCAGAAAAGGAGACAGCCTTGCAGGCAATTCGCAAGAGCATAGAGGAAGCCGGCGGTTATGAGGGAAGCAGTGTGGATGATGTGATTCAGGCGGTGATTCCTGTGGCAAATTATGCAGATTTTCTGGAGCAGGTCGGCAAGCTGGGCGAAATACAGGCGCTTTTCCAAGGCGAGGCGGACGGTGCATCGCACACAATCAGCATTTCGGTAACGGAAAAATAAAAAGGGACACGGTGGATTTTTACGAGAAAAGCCGTGTTCTTTTTTTGCTGAAATTTTCTTGGGGACAGAGAATTTTGATATGTTTTGCAAAAAATAGCTTGACAAATCTCTGACAAACGCATATACTGGTCTCGTAAATAAATAGAATCTTCAGGGCAGGGTGAAAGTCCCTACCGGTGGTACAGCCCACGAGCCGCAAGGCATGATTCGGTGAAACTCCGAAGCCGACAGTATAGTCTGGATGAAAGAAGATGGATGAATGCAGGAAAAGTGTTTCTTTTCTGTGTCTTTTTGAGATATCTGCTCTGGATTGTTTTTGAACATTCCGGAGCTTTTCTTATTTTGGCACAGGGAGTCTTTTGGTGTGTGTGTTTCTGATGCTCTGAGCGATTCTGTTCGGAGCATTTCTTATTTTGTATTTTTGAAATCTGTCTGGAGGGATTCTATGAAGGATTCAGAATATATGGAGCTTGCACTCATGCTTGCGAAAAATGGGCTCGGATGGACGGCACCGAACCCGATGGTAGGGGCAGTGCTTGTGAAGGATGGTGAAATCATCGGTCAGGGGTGGCATGAAAAATGCGGTGAGCCGCATGCAGAGCGAAACGCATTGGCAAATTGCAAAAAATCGCCGCAGGGAGCGACGCTTTATGTCACATTAGAGCCTTGCTGCCATCAGGGCAGACAGCCGCCCTGTGTAGATGCCATTCTGGAGGCAGGCATTCGGCGCGTGGTGGTCGGTTCGGCAGACCCCAATCCGCTTGTGGCAGGAAAGGGAATTCGGATTTTACGAGAGCATGGCATAGAGGTAACGGAGCACATGCTGGAGGAGGAATGTGATCGCTTGAATGAGGTGTTTTTCCACTATATTCAAACAAAGCGTCCCTTTGTGGTAATGAAATATGCGATGACGATGGACGGAAAAATTGCAACCTACACAGGTGCATCTAAATGGATTACATCGGAAACGGCAAGAGCACATGTGCAAGAGCAAAGGCATAAATATACTGCAATTATGGTGGGTGTGGGAACGGTATTGGCAGATAACCCTATGTTAAATTGCAGGATGGAGGGCGGAAAAAACCCGATTCGCATTATTTGCGATACACACCTTCGCACACCGTTGGATACGCAAATTGTTGCAACGGCGAAGGAAATACCGACCATCCTTGCAACCTGCTGTGCGGATAGGGAAAAACAGGAGGCATATCTGGCGGCAGGCTGTCAAATCCTACAGGTGAACGAAAAAAACGGGCATGTTGATTTGCAGGAATTGATGCAAAAATTAGGGGAGCAGGAAATTGACAGCATTCTGATAGAGGGCGGCGGTACACTCCATTGGACAGCATTGGAGGAAGGCATTGTGCAAAAGGTACAGGCATATATCGCACCGAAATTATTCGGCGGACGGACGGCAAAAACCCCTATCGAGGGGCAGGGCGTTGCAACGCCAGCAGAGGCATTTTATTTAAAGAACAGCAAAATCATTCCTCTGGGAGAGGATTTTCTGATAGAGAGCGAGGTGAGCAGAGATGTTCACGGGAATTGTTGAGGAAATCGGAAGGGTTGAGAGAATCAAGCACGGACAGCATTCTGCGGTCTTGACCATTCATGCGGATACGGTTTTGGAGGGAACCAAAATCGGTGACAGCATTGCGGTCAACGGCATTTGCCTGACAGTAACGGAGCTGTTTTCGCATGGCTTTTCCGCAGATGTGATGCACGAAACGCTGAACCGTTCCTCTCTGGCAGGGCTGACAATGGGAACGCCTGTGAATCTGGAAAGAGCCATGGCGGCAGACGGACGCTTTGGCGGGCATATTGTTGCAGGCCATGTAGACGGTGTGGGAAAGGTGATCCGCGTGCGTCGGGATGATACAGCCATTTGGTATACCATACAGGCGAAGGCGGAGCTGATGCGATATATCGTTGAAAAGGGCTCCATAACCATTGATGGCATTAGCCTGACAGTGGCGGAGGTCGGAGAAAGCGAGTTTTCCATTTCTGCCATTCCGCATACGGTCAGCCAAACCATTTTGAAGAACCGCAGAGAAGGCGATTTGGTAAATCTGGAAACGGATATCATTGGAAAATATGTAGAAAAGCTGGTTTGCCCGAAAGCAGAGCAGCAGCCGAAAAATACAATTACAATGGATTTTTTATCGAAATACGGATTTTAAGGAGGAGAATACATCATGCAGTTTAACACAGTAGAGGAAGCGTTGGAGGAATTGCGCAACGGCAAAATCATTTTGGTAACAGATGATCCCGATAGAGAAAACGAAGGGGATTTCATCTGCGCGGCAGAATTTGCAACCACAGAAAACATCAACTTCATGGCATGCTATGGCAAGGGCTTGATTTGTATGCCTATGTCTGAGGAATATGTGCGGAAATTGCGGATTCCGCAGATGGTACAGCAGAATACGGATAATCACGAAACAGCATTTACGGTTTCCATCGACCATGTGGCAACCACAACAGGCATTTCTGCGGCAGAACGCTCTATCACAGCGCTTGCATGCGTTTCGGATGATGCAAAGCCTGAGGATTTCCGCAGACCGGGTCACATGTTCCCTCTCCTGGCAAAGAAAAACGGCGTTCTGGAACGGGAAGGGCATACCGAAGCAACCGTTGATTTATGCAGACTGGCAGGCTTGAAGGAGTGTGGGCTGTGCTGCGAAATCATGCGTGAGGATGGTACCATGATGCGTACGCCTGAGCTGATGAAGCTGGCAAAGCAATGGGATATCAAATTCATTACCATTCGGGATTTGCAGAATTACCGCAAATGCCATGAAAAGCTGGTAGAACAGAAGGCAGCTGTTAAAATGCCCACAAAATACGGCGATTTTATGGCGTATGGCTTCGTCAATCTGCTGAATGGCGAGCATCATGTAGCACTGGTAAAGGGCGATATCGGTGATGGCAAGGATGTGCTTTGCAGAGTTCATTCCGAGTGCCTGACAGGGGATACCTTCGGCTCCCTGCGGTGCGACTGCGGACAGCAGTTTGCCGCTGCTATGACGCAGATTGAAAAGGAAGGACGCGGCATCCTGCTTTATATGCGGCAGGAGGGGCGTGGTATCGGCTTAATCAATAAGCTGCGCGCCTATGAATTGCAGGAGCAGGGTATGGATACCTTGGAAGCAAATCTTTCCCTTGGCTTCAAGGGCGACCAGAGAGAATACTATATCGGCGCACAGATTCTGCGCGAATTGGGCGTAAAAAGCATGCGTCTTTTGACTAACAATCCCGATAAGGTATATCAGCTGGAGGAATTTGGGATTGAAATTACGGAGCGCGTGCCGATCCAGATGGATGCAACAACACATGATTTATTCTATCTGAAAACAAAACAGGAACGCATGGGACATTATCTGAAATATTAAAGAATCTGAAATATGAAGGAAAAAATGAAAGAAAAGAGGGAATAAAAATGAAAACATTTGAAGGTAAACTGGTATCGAAGCAGATTAAAATCGGTATTGTAGCGGCAAGATTCAACGAATTTATCACAGCAAAGCTGTTGAGCGGTGCGATGGACGGTCTGGTGCGGCATGATGTAGCGGAAGAGGATGTCAACGTGGCATGGGTGCCCGGCGCATTTGAAATTCCCCTGATTGCATCCAAAATGGCGAAAAGCGGCAAATATGATGCTGTGATTTGCTTGGGCGCAGTCATCCGTGGCTCCACCAGCCATTATGATTTTGTCTGCAACGAGGTTTCCAAGGGGATTGCGGCGGTTTCTCTGGAAACAGGCATTCCTGTGATGTTTGGTGTGCTGACAACGGAAAACATCGAACAGGCGATTGAACGTGCCGGCACAAAAGCAGGTAACAAGGGCTACGATTGTGCGGTCAGCGCGATTGAGATGGTAAACCTGATTCGGGAACTGGAGAAATAAAAGGGCTTTTTGGATATAGATTCGGCAAATAGGCTGTTTCTGCTATTAAATAGGTAGAAACAGCCTATTTTATTGCAGAAAAAACAGAAAAAGACAAATGTCCACTGGACAGAATGCACAAAAACGTGTAGACTATATTGTAAAATTTGAGGGATATGCTTTAGCGTTCTACTTGACTAAAGCGTTAAAATGCGATACACTATTTTCAGAACAGAAAGGGTGTGGAATTTGAATGAAACCGGAAGAAATGCTTTTGAAAAAAGAGGAGCGGGTCAGCTTCAGCCTGCGTGCCTTGTTTGAACAATATGGCTATCGAAAATTTAAGATGAGCAAATTTGAGGAGTACGATTTTTATGCGGAGAACAGAAGCTTTCTGCACAGCGAAGCCATCCTGACCTTTACGGGACTGGACGGCAAGCTTTTGGCGCTCAAGCCGGATGTGACCCTTTCTATCGTGAAGAATACGAAGGGAAGCCGAGATACGGCAGAACGCGTGTATTATAACGAAAATGTATATCGTGCCAGAAAGGGCGCAGGTGAATACAAGGAAATCATGCAGGTTGGCTTGGAATATATCGGCGAGGTGGATGCATACGCCACGCTTGAGGTGCTTTTACTGGCGCAGAAAAGCCTGAAAGTCATCAGCGACGCTTATATACTGGATGTTTCTCACATGGGCTTTGTGGCAGGGCTGATGGAGGAGGTTGCTTTGCCTTATGCACAGCAGGATAGAATCCTCGATTGCATCAGCGAGAAGAATATCCATGGGATTCGCGCAGTTTGTAAGGAAAACGGCGTTGCGGCGGATTTGACTGAGAGATTGGAGGGACTGGCGAGTCTGTATGGCAGTCTGGAGGAAACCCTGCCGCAGGCGAAGGCGCTTTGCTGTAATGAAAAAATGGAGCAGGCGGTGCAGGAGCTGGAAAATATCCTGCGGTGTCTGAAAATCGGCGGCAATGAGGAAAAGGTGAACCTCGATTTTTCTATCGTGAACGATATGGATTACTATACGGGCATCATTTTTCAGGGCTTTATCAACGGTGTGCCCAGCAGCATTCTCAGCGGCGGCAGATATGACAACCTGCTGCGGAAATTGGGTAAGGATGCGGATGCCATCGGCTTTGCGGTTTATCTGGATTTGTTGGAACGCTTTGATTCCAAGGAAAAGGAATACGATGTGGATACACTCCTGCTTTATGAGGAGGGCGCGGATGTGGCGGCTCTGGCGCAGGCGGCGCAGATGCTGACCGATAACGGGCAGAGTGTTCTGGTGCAGAGAAAAAATACGGGAAACGTGAAATATAAGCAGCTGCTTTGTATGAAGGATAGGGGGCTTGAAATCGTTGCGGAACTGGATTAACATCGCACTGCCGAAGGGCAGATTGGGCGAAAAGGCGTATGATATTTTTGAGGCAATCGGCTATGGCTGTCCTTCCATTCATGAGGGCGGCAGAAAGCTGATTTTTGAAAACGAGGAAAACGGCGTGCGGTATTTCTGGGTAAAGCCCTCGGATGTGGCGGTTTATGTGGAACGCGGCGCGGCGGATATCGGTGTAGTCGGGAAGGATATTCTTCTGGAGCAGTCCTCGGATGTGTATGAGCTCTTGGATTTAGGCATGGGCAAATGCCGCATGGCGGTGGCAGGCGTGAAGGGAGAACGTCCCGATGGGGGACATACCCTGCGCGTGGCAACAAAATTCCCCAATATCGCAAGAGAATTTTACAGAAAGCAGAGCAGAGAAATTGATATTATCGAATTACATGGCTCGATTGAGATTGCCCCGATTCTGAAAATGAGCGATGTCATTGTAGATATTGTGGAAACGGGAACAACCCTCCGAGAAAATAATCTTGAGGTCATTGAAACGGTTGTGCCAATCAGCGCAAGGCTGATTGCGAATAAGGTCAGCTATAAATTCAATAATGCAAGCATCCGCGAATTGTGCGATCGGATTGCGGAGAATCTGGAAAAAAAGGACTGATGAGAAGAAATGAGGTGAAGGCATGATTCGAACCTATGCTTACAAAGACATTAAAATAGAAGAAATTTTTGCAAGAGAGGAAGAAAAAACGAATGTGGCGGACGTGGTTTCGGAGATTATCGCAGAGGTACGCAAAGGCGGCGATGCGGCACTGAAACGCTATGCAGAGCAATTCGATGGCGCGGCACCTGCGGTGTTTGAGGTTTCCAAGGAGGAACGGGCGGCGGCGTATGCACAGGCGGACGCGGCGTTTCTGGAGATTTTAAAAGAAGCGGCGGCGCATATTCGTGCCTTCCATGAAAAGCAGAAACGGACGGATTTTGTGCTGACGGAGCGCGAGGGTGTTGTGCTTGGGCAGAAAATTATTCCTCTGGACAGAGTGGGGCTCTATGTCCCCGGGGGGACGGCAAGCTATCCCTCTACGGTGCTGATGGATTGTATTCCTGCAAAGATAGCAGGGGTCAAGGAGGTTTGCATGGTAACGCCGGCGAAGGATGGGAAATTAAACCCCGATATCATTGCGGCGGCGGAAATCGCAGGGGTTGACCGTATTTTCAGAATCGGCGGCGCACAGGCGGTTGCGGCGCTTGCGTGTGGCACGGAAAGCATCCCTCGTGTGGATAAAATCGTAGGCCCCGGCAATGCCTTTGTTGCAGAAGCGAAAAAGCAGGTGTTCGGGCAGGTTTCGATTGATATGATTGCAGGGCCGAGCGAAATTCTTGTCATTGCGGATGGCAATTCCGATGCGGAAATCATTGCGGCGGATTTGCTTTCGCAGGCGGAGCATGACAAAATGGCTTCGGCGGTTCTGGTGACGGAAAGTGAAGCCTTGGCACAGGCGGTAACAGCCGAACTGGAACGGCAGATTGCACTGCTCCCCAGAGCGGAAATTGCAAGAGCATCCATTGACAATAACGGAAAGATTATTCTGGTAAAGGATATCGCGGAAGCCATCGCGGTTTCCAATGAAATTGCACCGGAGCATCTGGAGGTTTCGGTGGATGAGCCGTTTCGCTATCTGGCGGATATCCGCCATGCCGGCTCGATTTTCCTTGGAAGAAACGCACCCGAAGCCTTGGGAGATTATTTCGCAGGGCCGAACCATACCCTGCCGACAAGCGGTACGGCGCGGTTTTCCTCTCCCTTGGGCGTGGATGATTTTGTGAAGCGTTCTTCCTTTACTTACTATACAAAAGAGGCACTGACGGCGGAGGCGGAGAAAATCGGTTTCTTTGCCAGAAGAGAGGGCTTGGAGGCACATGCCCGTTCCGCTCTGGTGCGAAAAGATAAGGGGGTTATCCAATGAGCAGATTTATGAGTCCCTGTTTTACGGGCTTGGAGGCATATACACCCGGCGAACAGCCACAGGATCAGCAGTATGTAAAGCTGAATACGAATGAATCACCCTATCCGCCCTCGCCTGCGGTGGTGGCGGCGATTTCTGCCGAGGAGGTCAGCAGGCTGAACCTTTACCCCGACCCGACAGGCAGGGTGCTGAAGGAAAAGCTGGCGGCGCTTTATGGCGTGAAAGCAGAAAATATCTTCCTTTCCAACGGCTCGGATGATATTCTGAATTTCGCCTTTATGGCGTTTTGCGACAGCGAAAGAGGGGCGGCATTCCCCGAAATCAGCTATGGGTTTTATCCTGTTTATGCCGACCTTTATCATGTGGACTGCGTGAAAATTCCTCTGAAAGAGGATTTTGGCGTGGATTATCGGGATTACTGCAATATCGACAGAATGGTTGTGATTGCGAACCCCAATGCGCCCACAGGGATGGAAATATCCCTTGCGGAGATTGAGGAAATTCTGAAAACGAACCCGAACCGGATTGTGCTGATTGATGAGGCGTATATTGATTTCGGCGGCACCAGCTGTGTGGATTTGATTCGGAAATACGATAACCTGCTTGTGGTACAGACCTATAGCAAATCGCGCTCCATGGCAGGGGCAAGACTGGGCTTTGCCATTGCAGATGCAGGCATCATTGCGGATTTGGAAAAAATCAAGTATTCCACGAATCCCTATAATATCAACCGTCTGACGCTGCTGGCAGGCGAAGCGGCGGTGGAAAGCAATACCTATTACATGGAAAATGCAAGGAAAATTGCAAAAACCAGAGAAAACGCAACGGAAAGACTGCGGCAGATGGGCTTTACCGTTCTGGATTCCAAGGCGAATTTTATTTTTGCAAAAAGCAACGCCGTCAGCGGCAGGGTGCTTTATGAGGAATTGAAGAAAAAAGGCGTTCTGGTGCGCTTCTGGGGCAAGGGAAAAATTGAGGACTTCCTGCGCATTACCATCGGCACGCCCGAACAGATGGAGATTTTATTTGCGAAAGCAGCGGAGATTTTGCAGGAGCAGAAAGGGGATTGACATGAGACAAAGCGAGATTATCAGAAAAACCGCGGAAACGGATATTTGCCTTTCCCTTTTGCTGGATGGGACGGGAAGGAGCAGTGTGAACACAGGCGTTGGCTTTCTTGACCACATGCTGACGCTTTTCGCAAAGCATGGCAGATTTGATTTGGATGTGGTCTGCAAGGGCGATATTGAGGTGGATGACCATCATTCTGTAGAGGATATCGGGATTTGTCTGGGACAGGCGTTTGCCAAGGCTTTGGACGAGGGCAGAGGAATTGCCCGTTATGGGGATATTACCCTGCCGATGGATGAAGCACTGCTTCTGGCGGCGGTTGACCTTGGAGGCAGAAGCCATCTGGAATACGGTTTGGAAATTCCGACGGAAAAGGTTGGCACGTTTGATACAGAACTGGTGGAGGAATTTTTCATTGCCTTTGTGCGAAATGCAAAGCTGAATCTGCATCTCTTACAATTCAGAGGAAAAAATTCCCATCATATTATAGAAGGAGCCTTCAAGGCAACGGCGCGCGCCTTAGCGAAGGCAGTCGCGGTGCAGAAGGATTATGCGGATGAAATTCCATCCACAAAGGGGGTGCTTTGATGATTGCGATTATTGATTACGGCGTGGGGAATCTGTTTTCCCTGCAAAGCTCTCTGAAATTCATCGGGGCAGACGCGGAGGTCACGAACGATATTGCAAAAATCAAGGCGGCTGATAGAATCATCCTGCCCGGCGTGGGTGCGTTTGCGGATGCGATTGCAAAGCTGCGCGAAAGCGGCATGGAGCAGGTTGTTCTGGAGGAAGCGGCAAACGGCAAGCCCTTGCTTGGCATTTGCTTAGGGATGCAGATGCTTCTGGAAAAAAGCTACGAATATGGCGAGCATGCAGGCTTAGGCTTGATTGGCGGCAGTGTGAAACCCATTGCGCCCATGATTGGGGAGGGGCTGAAGGTGCCGCATATTGGGTGGAATCGGCTGATTTTCCCGAAGGACAGAGAAAAATCCAAGCTGTTCCAATACATCAACGAGGGCGACTGTGTCTATTTCGTACATTCCTACGCAGGAGTGGATTGTGATGCCTTTGTTTCTGCGAGAACGGAATACGGCGCAGAGCTGACAGCGGCGGTGGAGCGCGGCAATGTATACGGCACGCAGTTTCATCCCGAAAAAAGCGGCGAGGTCGGCTTGAAGATTCTGAAGGCATTTTGCGAATTGTAAGAAAGGGGGAAGGATTCGATGGAATTATTTCCTGCGATTGATTTGATTGACGGCTGTGCGGTACGTCTGGTGAAGGGCGATTATGCACAGAAAACGATATACAGCGAGAATCCTGCGGCAGTGGCGCGCTCCTTTGCGGCGGCGGGGGCGAAATATCTCCATGTGGTTGATTTGGAGGGCGCGAAGGACGGCGGTACGCCCAATCTGGAAACCATCCGCACGATTGTAGCCAAAAGCGGGCTTCTGGTTGAGGTCGGCGGCGGCATCCGTTCCGAGGAAGTCATCAAGACCTATCTGGATGCAGGCGTATTCCGTGTGATTCTGGGGACAGCGGCGGTGCAGAACCCTGCCTTTCTGGAGGAAATGGTGCGGAAATACGGTGAGAAAATCGCGGTCGGCGTAGATATCAAGGATGGAAGGGTTGCCATCAAGGGCTGGACAGAGGTTTCCGAGGAAAGCTGCTTTTCCTTCTGCGAAAAGCTGCAGAAAATCGGCGTAAAAACGATTATCTGCACGGATATTTCCAAGGATGGTCTGCTTTCGGGCACGAATCTGGAATTGTACCGACAGCTTTCCGAAAAATGCAAGGTGGATATCGTTGCAAGCGGCGGTGTAACCACTCTGGATGATGTGAAAAGGCTTGCGGAGATGAAGCTTTACGGTGCGATTCTCGGAAAGGCACTTTATACGGGCAATATTGACCTCGCGGCTGCCGTGGCACTCACAAAGGAGGGAAACGAATGATTACAAAAAGAATCATCCCCTGTCTGGATGTCAAGGATGGCAGAGTGGTCAAGGGGGTCAAATTTGAAGGACTTTCGGATGTTTCCTCTCCTGTGGAGTTAGGGAAATACTACAGCGACTGCGGCGCGGATGAATTGGTTTTTTATGATATTACGGCATCGGCGGAGGGCAGGGCGCTGTTCACCGATATCCTGACAGAGGTGGCACAGAATATCTTCATTCCGCTGACGGTCGGCGGCGGCATCAATACCCTTGCGGATTTTGACCGCGTGCTGAAATGCGGCGCGGATAAGGTGAGCGTGAACAGCGGCGCAATCAGAAACCCTGAGCTGATTCGCGAGGCGGCGCAGAAATACGGCAATCAGTGTGTGGTGCTTTCTGTGGATGTGAAGCGCGTGGATGGGAAATTTATGGTGTTTGCCAAGGGCGGCAGAGAAAACACCGGCATGGAGGCTTTGCCTTGGATTGCGCGCTGTGTCCGGATGGGCGCAGGCGAGGTGGTTGTGAATAGTATTGATACGGACGGCGTGAAGCAGGGATTTGATTTAGAGCTGCTGCAGGAGGTCTGCGCTTTGGTGAATGTGCCTGTGATTGCATCGGGCGGTGCAGGCAGTATCGAGGATTTTGTGACGCTGTTCAGAGAAATTCCCGATATTGATGCAGGGCTTGCGGCATCCATCTTCCATTTCGGTGAGGTGGAAATTTCCGCATTGAAGGAACGGCTTGCGGCGGAGGGCATTATCGTCCGCAGATAAGAGAAGGAAGGGAGAGAAAACCGTGGTAAACATAGATGAATTGCGTTTTGATGAAAAAGGGTTGATTCCTGCGGTTGTAGTGGATACCTACAGCAAAAAGGTTTTGACCGTGGCATATATGAACAAGGAAAGCCTTGCCATCAGCATGAAGGAGGGCAGAACCTGCTTCTGGTCGCGCTCTCGTCAGGAGCTTTGGCGCAAGGGCGAAACGAGCGGCAATGTGCAGCATATCGTCTCCATTACGGCAGACTGCGACAGGGACGCACTGACGGTTGAGGTTGTGAAGGAAGGCCCTGCCTGCCATCTGGGGACAGAATCCTGCTTCTCCGATTTCGTGTATCTGAATCCTGCGTATCAGTCCTTCTCTGTGGATGGCTTGATGGAAATGCTGGAGGGCAGAAAAAAGGAAAAGCCCGAAGGCTCTTATACGACCTACCTTTTTGAAAAGGGCTTGGATAAGATACTGAAAAAGGTTGGCGAGGAATGTACCGAGGTTATCATTGCGGCAAAGGCGGAGGACAGAGCCGAAACGATCTATGAAATTGCGGATTTGACGTATCATGTGATGGTGCTGATGACGGAGCAGGGCATTTCCCTTGAGGATATCCGCAAGGAGCTGGCAAAGAGACACATCATTGACCATAAGGTAAAGCAGGAGAAGATGACAAAATGAGATTTCCGAACATGAATTTTCATACCCACACCACCTACTGCGACGGGAAGGAAACGGCGGAGCAGATGGTGCAGGCGGCGATTGCGAAGGGCTTTACGCGCCTTGGCTTTTCGGGGCACGGGTTCAATGATTTCCGTCCGGAGGATCAGGAGGTCTGGTGCATGCGTCCGGAGGATGTGCCGAAATATCAGGCGGAGGTGCGCGCCCTTGCGGAAAAGTATAAGGATAAAATTGAAATTCTCTGCGGCGTGGAGCAGGATGCCTGTTCGACTGCGCCGACAGAGGGCTTTGATTATGTGATTGGTTCTGTGCATTATGTGGAGAAGAACGGGATGTATTACTGCGTGGATGAAAGCCCTAAGGTGCTGGAGCAGGGCATTCGCGAGGGCTTCGGCGGTGATGTATATGCGCTGACGAAGCGGTTCTTTGAGATAGAGGCGGAGGTGGTCTCCAGAACAAATGCGACCTTTATCGGACATTTTGACCTTGTGACGAAATTCAACGAGGGCAGCCGTTACTTTGACCCCATGGATAAACGCTACAGAATGGCGGCACTTTCCGCAATGGATGCCCTTCTGGAAACGGGAAGGCCGTTTGAAATCAATACAGGCGGTATGTATCGCGGTCTGCGGACGGAGCCGTATCCCTCCTTGCAGCTTCTGCGTGATTTGAAGGAGCGAAGGGGGAAAATACTGCTTTCCAGTGACAGCCATGATGGGGCTTCTTTTGGCTTCCGTTTTGCCGAGGTTGTGCAGGCGGCGAAGGAGATAGGCTTTGGCTCCGTTCTGGTGCTGAAAAAGGACGGCTGGGAGGAGTTTAAATTATTATAGGAGTTTAAATTATCATAAAAGAAGAATTAAAAAATGCTGTCTGCAAAGGAAAATCTGCAAACAGCATTTTATTTTTGATGAAGCTTTGATGTTTTCAGCCGTTACAGCGGAACTTTGCCGCCACATCGGGATTTTTTTCGGCATATTCTGCCGCCATATCTGCCAAAGTGATGTTATCTACAACCTCATCCAGAGCCACCTTCATTTTCTTCCAGATGGAAAGGGAAACGCAGTGGTCGGAATTGGCGCAGTTGGGATGGTCAACACAGTCCACAGGGGACAGAGAGCCTTCCAGCACACGCAGTATCTCGCCGACGGTGGTTGCTTCGGGGGGATTGGTCAGCATATAGCCGCCCTGCGCGCCGCGAAAGCTTTTTACCAGACCGGACTTGGTCAGTGGGTTGATAATCTGCTCCAGATATTTTTCGGAAATACCCTGATCCTTGGCGATTGTCTTCAAGGGAATCGTTCCATTGTTGTAGTTCAAAGCCAGTGCAAGCATCAGACGGATGCCGTAACGGCCTCTTGTTGAAATCTTCATAAGGTCACCTCGCTCGTCTTTCGTGTGATTTCGGTGGGTATGATGTTACGCTTCTTCCTGCCAGCCCTTGCAGATATCGACCCATTCTACGCAGTTGCCGTAATGATAAAGCTCGTCGCAGGTCAGCTCGATTGCGGAATTGCTGCTGCCTGCCGCAGGGAATACGGTATCAAAGCGCTTCATAGAGATATCGGCATAAGCCTTTGTGCCTTCGGGCAATGCGAAGGGACAGACACCGCCGACAGCATGACCGGTTGCTTCTAAGGTTTCTTCAGGAGAGAGCATTTTTGCCTTTAGACCAAAGGTATCCTTGAATTTGCGGTTATCAATCTTGGTATCGCCTGCAACACAGATGACGATGGGGCCCTCCTTGCTCATCAGACAAAGCGTTTTTGTGATGCGTGCAGGGATAACGCCTGCTGCCTGTGCCGCCAGCTCAACGGTTGCGCTGGATTGCTCAAATTCAATAACCTCCTTGGGGCAGTTCATATTTTTCAGATATGCTCTTACTTTTTCGATAGACATGGTACCTCTCCTTTTGTTTCCTTTTGTTTCATTTTGTTTCTTTTTGCTATTTTATCGGGGAAATTTCTCCGAATGGTTTCTGTTTATACTCAGCATAGCAGAAAAGCAGCCTTTATGCAAGCAAAATACTAGGAAAACAAGGAAAAGAAAAAGTGGTTGTTTTTTTAAGAAACCTATGGTAAAATATTTTCAAACTTTGCTTATGGCGTGATTGCAAAGCAAAGCGATTGCATCGGTATTGTTATGCAAAGTCTTTAAGAATTCCTAACCATGCGAAAGACGAAGCAATGATGATACAAGGAAAGGCCCTTTTATATCCCCGTATAAGAGGGCTTTTTATTTTTGGGAGGGCTTTTTATTGCGAGAAAAGGCATAATTTTCTTTCGGGGAAACAGAAGACGGATTTTGTGTTCTCATTCTTGACGAAGGAATTTTCAGATGCTATACTCAAACTTGATTTAATATGGAAGAAGAATCGAGGAATGAATATGATTCGGAATATACTGGAATATCTGGAGAAGACGGCGAAACGCCTGCCTGATAAAATCGCTTTTTCCGGTGCGGAGGGGACGATTACCTTTGCAGAGCTGGAGGAGACGGCAAAGCGCATCGGCACATACCTGACACGCTTCGGCGGCAGAAGCTGCCCAATCGCGGTGATGATGCAGAAAACGCCCGTTTCTGTGGCGGCGTTTCTGGGTGCGGTCTACAGCGGCAATTTCTATACGCCCATTGATGTGACCATGCCGAAGGAGCGTGTGCTTTCTATTCTGCATACGCTTCGGCCGCAGGTGCTTCTGATTGATGAAAAAAGCCGAAAGGCGGCAAATAACCTTGGCTATGAGGGGGAAATCATCGTTCTGGAGGAGCTTCTGGAAACGGAAATTGACGATGCACTTTTGCGGAAAATCCGCCGCTCTGTGATTGATACAGACCCTCTGTATGCGCTTTTTACCAGCGGCTCAACAGGGGTACCCAAGGGTGTTGTCATCAGCCACCAAGCTGTTGTGAATCTGACGGAATGGTACACAGAAGCGTTTTCCATTTCCGATGCGGAAATCATCGGCAATCAGGCACCGTTTTATTTTGATTCCTCTGTAAAGGATTTGTATGCGGTGCTGAAAACGGGCGCACAAATGGAAATTATCCCGAAGATGCTTTTTTCCTTCCCGAAAAAGCTTCTGGAATATCTGGAGGAAAAGCAGATTAACTATATCGACTGGGTGCCTTCTGCACTGTGTATTGTGGTGAATACAGGGGCGCTGGAGAATTTCCAACCCTCCTATCTGAAGAAGATTATGTTCTGCGGCGAGGCAATGCCGACCAAGCAGTTCAATCAGTGGAGAGAAAAATATCCCGATGCCATGTTTGCGAATATCTATGGTCCGACGGAAACAACGGTGGACTGTACCTACTATATTGTAGACAGGGAATTTGCGGATGATGAGCCTCTGCCAATCGGCTATGGCTGCCGCAATACGGATGTATTCATTTTGAATGGGGACAGGCTTGTGGCAGAGGGGGAAAGCGGTGAGCTTTGCGTGCGTGGCAGATGCCTTGCGCTTGGCTATTATAATAACCCCGAAAAAACGGCAGAAGCCTTTATCCAGAACCCTTTGAATCCGTATTATCCCGAAAAAATTTATAAAACGGGAGATATTGCGAAATATAATGAACGGGGCGAAATTGTCTTTCTGGCAAGGAAGGATCATCAGATTAAGCACATGGGACACCGTATTGAGCTGGGCGAGATTGAAACGGCTGTCAATTCCATTGAGGGGATTGAAACGGGCGTTTGCCTTTATGACGAAGGAACACAGCGGATTCTGCTGTTCTACTGCGGCACGGAGGAAACGACACAGGCATATATTCTGAAATGCCTGCGCGATAAGGTGCCGAAATATATGTTCCCGAATCTGATGTTAAAATTGGAAAAAATTCCCCAGACTTTGAATGGAAAGATAGACAGATTGGCTTTAAAGGAGTATTATGATAACGATAAGCAAAATACCTGATGGAAAAAACTGGGCAGATGCAATTGCTCAGTATCGTTCCAAAGGAATGCGGACAAATTTTTACGCTGCGGCGGAGGAATTCCTTCCGCAGTTGCAGTGGCTTTCCGAACTGAAATTTGACGGCGGCTGTTATCTGTTCCATGAAAAGGAAAAACAGATTGACCTGTATTTCTTTCTGGAGCAGGGGAGAAAGGCGGAGCAAATTCCTGTGTTTGACAAGCCTGTACTTCTGGAGCAGGTTGGCGTGACGAAAGCACCGCCTGATTTGGCGGAATGGGAGGAAATCGGCTTTGTGCGCTATTTGCAGCGAAAGCGGCTCTTTCTTTCCGCAAGGAATGTGGAAAAAACAGAACGCGTACCTTCCTTTGCAAAAGAAGAAGAAGCGGAAACAATTCTCGCGTTGATGCAGCAGTCCTTTGAGCCGTATACCTCGGCTTTGCCCGATTTGGACACCCTGCGGCAGGATATCCGCGAAAACCGTGTGCTTGCGGCAAGGGAGGGGGAGAAGCTTCTTGGTTTTCTGCGCTTCGGCAGAGAAAAGAAGGTATCCGTCCTCTGGCAGATTGCGGTTGCGCCGGACGGCAGAGGAAAGGGCATTGGAAGCGGTCTGGTGCAGGATTGGCTTGTCATAGAGAGAGATGAGGCTGCAAAATTTCAGCTTTGGGTGCGGGAGGATAACCCTTCTGCGTTAAGGATGTATGAAGCATCGGGCTTTTTGCCGGACGGCAGAATCGCGCCGGTGATGATGAAAAAGTAAGAGAAAGAAAGGAAATGAAACATGGAAACATTACTGAAAATTCTGGCAGAACTGAGACCTGACGTAGATTTTGAGGAGAACAAGGAATTGGTTGACAGCGGCGAGCTGGATTCCTTCGATATTGTTTCTCTGGTAGGCGAGCTGTGCGATGAATACGATATCGAAATCGGCGCAGATGAAATTGTTCCCGAAAACTTTAACTCTGTAGAAGCAATCTGGGCATTGGTGCAGAGATTGCAGGAGGACTAATCAATAAGAATTATGGAGGAGTAAAGCGGTATGGCATTTACATCATTTCGATTTATCGTTTTTCTTGTACTGGCTGCCGCAGCATATTTCCTGACACCGAAGCGTTGCCGATGGGTAACGCTTTTTGTTGCTAACTATGTATTTTATTTTATTTCCGGTGGGCGGATTTTTATTTATCTGCTGGCAACCACGGTGACTACATATCTGGCAACGGTGAAAATCGGGGATATGGCGGCGAAAAACAAGATTGCCTTTAACGAGGCAAAGGCGGAATTGGATAAAGAGGGCAAAAAGGCATGGAAGGCCGCCTTTGCAAAGAAAAAGAAGCGGATTCTCATCCCGACCCTGTTGTTCAACTTTGGGATTCTGGCAGTGCTGAAATATTCCGGCTTCGTGACAGAAAACCTGAATCTGCTGTTTGCAAAAATCGGCATTGGGACGGAGCTGCCTGTTTTTCGGTTTCTTCTGCCCTTGGGCATTTCCTTCTATACCTTCCAATCCATGGGATATCTGATTGATGTTTACAGAGAAAAGCAGGAGCCGGAGCGGAACTTTTGCAAGCTGGCGCTGTTTATTTCCTTTTTCCCCCAGATTGTGCAGGGGCCTATTTCTCGCTTCGGCACATTGGCGGAGCAGCTGTTCCGCGCGAATGAATTTTCCTATACACGCATCAAGTTCGGCGTACAGCTGATGCTCTGGGGCGCGTTTAAGAAAATGGTCATCGCGGATAGAGCGGCGGTTCTGGTGGATAATGCGTTTGGCTTCCCCGAAACCTTCGGCGGCACCTATGTTGCGGCAGCGGCGTTGGCGTATGCCATCCAGATTTACGGCGATTTTTCCGGTGGGATTGATATTGCAACAGGCGCGGCGCAAATTTTCGGCGTAACGCTGGATAAAAACTTTGAACGTCCCTATCTGGCAACCTCAATTCCCGATTATTGGCGCAGATGGCACATGACGCTCGGCGCATGGTTTCGGGATTATGTGTTCTATCCCTTGTCCCTGTCGAAATTCTTTTCCCGTCTGGGGAAGAAATGCAGAGGGATTTTCGGGAATTATATCGGTAAGCTGATTCCCGTGCTGATTCCGCAGTTTATCATATTCTTCCTCATCGGTATCTGGCATGGGGCAGAATGGAAATATATCGCCTTCGGCTGCTATAACGGTACGCTGATCGTGCTTGGTATTCTCTTTGAACAGCCCTTGCAAAAGCTGGTGAAAAGGCTGGCGATTCGCACGGACTGTATCAGCTGGCGGATTTTTCAGGTGCTTCGCACGCTGATTCTGGTTGCAATCGGCAAGATTATCACGCGCGCACCCGGCGTTTCCGCAGCGAAATATATGATTACCTCCATGATAAAGAACTGGAATACGGATGTCCTGCTTGAGGGCGGACTTTTGACGATGGGGCTGGATGTGAAGGATTTATGGGTGCTGTTCCTGTCCTGTCTGGTGCTGCTTTCTGTCAGCCTGATGCAGGAAAGCGGTATCAGGGTAAGAGAGACCCTCGCGAAGCAGAACCTCTACTTCCGTTGGGTGATTTATCTGGGTGCCTTGTTCTCCCTGATTCTTTTTGGCGTGTATGGCTTGAATTATAACGCCGCTGACTTTATTTACAGGGGGTTCTGAGTATGAATAGGAAAGAGTGTTTGAAAATTATGGTAAGATGTGTTGCATTTGTGGTGGTTTTCTCCATGCTCTTTGGCAATGCGACGGATTTGCTGATGCGGCATGATGATGAATCCAATGAAATTCATGCCTTTTACAGTGAACCGGAGGATACGATAGATGTGCTGTATGTCGGGAGCAGTCCGCTTCTGCGTGGGGTATCTCCGATGGTGATGTGGCAGGAGCATGGCTTTACGGGCTATGTCCGCGCGTCGGCATTGCAGGCACCTTCTGTTAGCTATGGACTTCTGGCGGAGTCGCTGAAATATCAGAATCCCGAATTGGTGGTTCTGCTCTGCGATAATATCTTTTCGGATTACGATTATGCAGAGCGGGAAGGGGATTTACGCCGTGGACTGGACGGCATGAAGATGTCGAAATATAAGCTGGATATTATCAAAGAGGTGACAGCTGCGGATGAATCACAGTCCATGCTGTCCTATGCCTTTCCGCTGATGCGCTACCATGACCGCTGGAAGGAAATCAATCTGGCGGAGGATAAGCCGGAGCCCCTGCTGGAGCATTCCTTTAAGAAGGGAAATGTTTACCTCAGAGAGATTGAGCCGCAGACCTACCCCGAAAATTTCATGGAGCCGACAGGAGAAACCGCCTCCTTTGACGAGAGCGCAAAGGGCTATATTGAAAAATCCATCGCGCTTTGCAAGGAAAAGAATATTCCCGTTCTGCTGCTGCATCTGCCGAAAATGAGCTGGACGTATGCGCAGAGCGAGGCACTGGAGGGTTTTGCTGCGGCGCAGGGTGTAACCTATCTGGATCTGGACAGAGCGGAATACAGAGAACAGCTTGGCTTAGACCCGCAGGTTGATTATTATGATCAGGGACACATGAACCTCACGGGGACAATCAAGCTTTCCCGTTGGCTTGGTGCTTGGCTCGATGCGCAGTATGCTTTGCCTGACCATAGAGAGGATGCCGCAATCAGCGCGGAATGGAACGCGGATTTCAAGGAATACGCCGAGAAAACAGGCTTACAGGAATAAAAAAGAGAACGATGCTTTTCCCGTGGGGAAGGACACCGTTCTTTTTTATTTGGTGAGATTGAGGACTGTTTTCTTCTGCTTTTTGGCAAGGCTTGCGAATTGCGCTGCGCCGCCCCAATCATGCGTGATATAGGTCACAACGAAATGCGATTGTTTCAGCATCCATTTGTTGCGGTAGGAAATGGCGAAACGTTTCGGGGCGGCTTCAATGCCATCGGGCAGAAGGGAAGGAAAGGGATACGCAAGCTTTTTTGTGGGGAGATAGGCAAGCACCACCGCACAGCGAATGTGGGGGTAGTCCTGCATGAGTTCCGCCAGAGTGGAACGCACCATTGCATCAAATGCGCCATGATTGCCGACATAGAAGGTATCAACGGACTGCGCATCAATCAGATGGATGAGGGCTTGCTTCAGATTTGGCTTTATGGAAGATGGACAGTCGCGATGCCCAAAGAATGTACAGACAGACATAAATTCACCTCTGAAATATGGGATATATCGCAATTATAACATAAATATTTGATTTGGGATATATCCTATACGATTTATCGTAAATTTGTGCAAACTAAAATTACGATAAATCGTAAGGAGGGGTTATCTTGAATACAAAAGAGGCGGTTGCAAAGCGCATCCAGGAATTATGCGCAGAATATGATATGGCTGTTAATGCGTTAGCGACTGCATCGGGTATACCGCCTTCTACCGTTTACAGTATGCTGAATGAAAAAAGCCAGAATCCCGGGGTGGTTTCCATCAAGAAGATTTGTGACGGCTTAGGCATCAGCATCCGAGAATTTTTTGATACGGATTTATTTGATAATCTGGAACAGGAGATAAAATAAAAAAGGAGCTGAAAAGCTCCTTTTATTTTATATATTTTATTTCTTTCTCTTTTTCCCGTAGGTTTTTTCTTTTTTTGCAATTTCGATATGCACCCGTTTGCCTTTGATTTTTGCGTGCTTCATGCCATGCAAAATATCTCTGACAAATTCGTTTGGCACATCCACAAAGGTGTATTCATCAAAAATGGCAATTTCACCCAGTGTTTTCCCCGGAATACCTGCCTCATTCGCAATCGCACCCACGATATCCTTCGCGCGGATTTTGCTTTTTTTGCCGGCATTGATGAACAGGCGTACCATTTTTTCGCCTTCGCCGCCGTAAAGCTCCGTGCCGCCCAGATTGATATCATCCAGTGCATCAATATCATCTGCATTGACATCAGAAAGATGATCCTTCAATAACGCCGCCGCAATGTCAATGCTGGTGTAATCCTCCTCCATCAGGCGGTCAACGAGGTGGATATATTTCGTCAGATGTCCTTCCTCGATGATACCCTTGATTTTTTCAAGATAAATATTGGTTTTCATTTCCTCTACATCGCTGAGGGTAGGCAGCTTTTGCTGCTGAATCTTTGTTTTGGTGTAGCGCATGATGTCGCGCAGCTTATAGATTTCCTTGCCGACGCAGAAGGTAAATGCCTTGCCTGCCTTGCCTGCACGTCCCGTACGCCCAATGCGGTGTACATAATATTCCTCATCCTGCGGTACATCATAGTTGAATACCACATCAATATCGTCAACGTCAATCCCTCTTGCGGCAACATCTGTTGCAACCAGAATTTCAATCGTGCCGTTGCGGAATTTCTGCATGACCTTATCACGCTGTGCCTGCTTGAGGTCGCCGTGCAGCCCTTCTGCGAAATAGCCGCGTCCCTGCAGCATTTCCACTAAATCATCCACGCGTTTTTTCGTATTGCAGAATACCATTGCCAGCTTGGGGTCATACACATCAATGATGCGGCAGAGGGCATCCAGCTTTGTTTTTTCCTTTACGTCAAAATAATATTGCTCGATATTAGGAACGGTCAGCTCCTTGCGTACGATTTTGATAAATTCGGGGTTCTTCTGGAACCGCTTTGTGATATCCAGAATTTCGGGGGAAAGTGTTGCGGAGAAGAGCAGTGTCTGATGCTCCTCCGGAATTTTCACCAGAATGGTTTCGATATCTTCGCGGAAGCCCATATCCAGCATTTCGTCCGCTTCATCCAGAACCATCATCTGTACGGTTTCTGCCTTGATGGTTCTTCTTCTCATGTGATCCATCACGCGCCCGGGTGTACCGATGACAACCTGTGTGCCTTTCCTCAGTGCGGCAATCTGTCTGTCGATAGGCTGTCCGCCATAAATGGGCAGAACACGGATGTTGTCCTTATATTTCAGCAGCTTGCGGAATTCCTCGCTTACCTGAATCGCCAGCTCTCTGGTGGGGCAGAGAATGAGCGCCTGCAAGCGTCTGTCCTCGGGGTTAATGCGTTCCAGAAGGGGAATCCCGAAAGCGGCGGTTTTGCCTGTCCCTGTCTGAGACTGTCCGATGATGTCCTTGCCTTCTAAAATAACGGGAATCGCCTGGCTCTGGATGGGGGTTGCTTCTTCAAAGCCCATATCCAACACTGCGCGGCAGATTTCGTTGGAAATATTCATATCTTCAAATCTTAAGTGTTCCATGTTTTCTTCCTTTCTCAAATTAAAGCCATAGATTTTTATAATAACAGGAAAATGCAGGGATTGCAAGCGATTTTTCTTGATTTATCAAGGGATTCTGCGGGGTTTCGGCTTTTTTATACGCGGAATTTATGGTACAATAATAAAATAGCGATAGGGGGGATGAGGATGACAGTATTTTTTCATGCACATATAGACGAGCTGGAGTATATGCTTCGTATCGCGATTGCGGCACTGTGCGGCGGCATCATCGGCTTTGAGCGCAGCCGTATGCGCAAGGAGGCAGGTTTGCGGACGCATATCATTGTTGCAGTTGGCGCTGCACTTCTGATGATTGTTTCCAAATACGGCTTTATGGATATTTTGGATACGCCCGGAATACGGGTGGATGGCTCGCGCGTGGCAGCAAATGTCATTACGGGGATTTCCTTCCTTGGGGCTGGGGTTATCTTCGTGCGCGATGTTTCCATTAAGGGGCTGACAACGGCGGCAGGTCTATGGTCGATGGCAGGGGTTGGGCTTGCGATTGGCGCAGGGATGTATGCAATCGGGATTTTCTCCACCGCGCTGATTATGCTGATTCAGGTGTTTGCACGCGGAAAGCTGCGCAAGCTGGACGGTCCTGTTCGTGATACCTTCAGCATTACCTACGAAAATATGCCGAATGGCTTGGAGGCGTTGAAGGCGCAGCTGAAAAACCGCAATATTTTTATTCATCATATCGAGATGGAAAAGAATCCGGATGGGACGGTAAAGGTGATACTGGATGTCAGCCGTGAGCATGCCATCACCTGTACGGATTTGGCAGATATCTTCGCGGAGGATGAAAAAATTAAGGCGTTCCGCTTATAATGAGAAAGAGAACCGAGTGTTTAGGTGTGTTCCAATAAGAAAACGTGAAGAAAATGAAATAGCTGAAAGTTTGCGGATACAAGGAAGTTTCCCGCAGACATCCTTTGACTTAGGCTGTCAAGGGGAACTGACGCAATAGCCGCAGCTTTCAGCATTTCAGAATTCAAGGTTTCTTATTTGGGCGCACCTTTAGGAGCATTCGGTTTTTTTATTGCCCGAAAGCCTGTATACTTTCCCAAAACCCTGCCATACTAACCAAAACAGATGGGAAAGGTGGGGTGAAATGGATATTTATATTAAGCCTGCGGAAAAGGTGCAGCTTGTGGGGAAGCGAGAGGTGCTTCTGCGCGACGTTGCGGAGGTTTTTCTGAGCGGACAGACGGCAGGCGAGGCAGAGCGGCTTGTGGTCTTTCGGATTCCGGAGGAGCGAAAAAAGACGTATCTCCTCTCTGTGGTGGATTTGATACAGGTGCTTCATCGAAAATACCCCAACGCAGCGGTGAATAATGTCGGGGAAACGGATATCCTGATTGAATATCTGCCGCAGGCGGAGGGACGCAATCCCTTATGGGTCTGGGCGAAGGTGGCGTTTGTTTCTCTGGTGCTGTTCGTGGGAGCCTCCACAACGATTATGTGCTTTCATTCGGATACACAGCTGCCGTTGATTTTTGAAAATATGTATTATCTCTTTTTGAGGAAAGCAAAGAGGTGCCAAAGCTGCTTTCCATTCCCTACAGCATTGGTCTGGGGCTTGGCATTATCGTTTTCTTCAACCATTTTTCAAAAATCACGCTCACGCAGGACCCGACCCCCATTGAAATTGAAATGACGACCTATGAGAAGGAAACCAACGCCAGCGTGATTGACCATCTGAACCGCCGCAAGGGGGGCGCATGATGCTGAAAACGATTTATCTGATATTTTTGGGGCTGACCTCCGGCTGCATGGTAGCGGCAGGCACATTTGCCTTTATCGCTGCCATCGGCATTGTGCCGCGCATGGCAAAGCGGACGGAAACACAGCGGTTCATCCGCGTCTATGAGGATGCCATTGTGCTTGGGGGAATCTGGGGGACAACGGCAATGTTTATCAGGTATCGTCTGCCCTCCGTGCCGCTGCTTCCGGGCTGCTATGCGCTCTGCACGGGGATTTTCGTGGGGGTGCTTGCAATGGCACTGACAGAGGTGCTGAATGTCATTCCGATTCTGCTGCGGCGCACAAGGCTGACAAAGGGTCTGCCGTGGCTCATTCTTGCGTTTGCGCTGGGGAAGGTGTGCGGCTCTCTGGTGTATTTTCTGGTGGACGGATTTTATGTGCTTTAAAGCTATTGAAAAGGGGTGATTTGATTGGATACATCCAAGCAGGCACAGCAAAGCTATGATGCAATGGTAAAAAAGGCTTCGCCCAACAGTCCGATTCTGAGCAACTGCATCAAGGCGTTTGTTTCGGGCGGTCTGATTTGTGTTCTGGGGCAGGCGTTGCTGATGCTTTATACGAAAAAGGGGATTTCCGAAACGGATGCGGCACTCTGGGTTTCCATCACGCTGATTGGAATTTCTGCGGTGCTGACTGCCTTCGGTTTGTATGAAAAGCTGGGAAAATTCTGCGGCGCAGGCACGATTGTGCCGATTACGGGCTTTGCCAATTCCGTGGTTTCCCCTGCGATTGAGTTCAAAAAGGAGGGGATGGTATTCGGCATGGCGGCGAAAATGTTTATTGTCGCAGGCCCTGTCATTGTTTACGGCACGCTGACCTCTATGGCGGTCGGACTGATTTATTATCTGGTAAGGGTGGTGTGAGGATGAGCAAGAGGATAGGCAGGCAGACGGTGCGTCTTGCGGAAGGGGCTGTGATTCTTTCCGCGGCATCCACCGTAGGCCCGAAGGAGGCAGAAGGCCCTCTGGGGAAATATTTTGACCAAAGGGCAGAGGATGCGCTTTTTGGGGAGGCTACATGGGAGCTGGCAGAAAGCAAATTTGTGGAGAAAAACATGGCGCTGACCCTACAGAAGGCAAACCTCAAAGCGAAGGAGGTCGATTATATTCTCTGCGGCGATTTGCTGAACCAATGCACCGGCTCAACCTTTGGTGTACGGCAATTTGAAATTCCGTTTTTCGGCTTATTCGGTGCCTGCTCCACGATGGGCGAAGCCATGAGCCTTGGGGCAATGCTGATTGACGGCGGCTTTGCGAACCACGTTCTGGCAGGAGCATCCAGTCATTTCTGCGCGGCGGAAAAGCAGTTTCGCTTTCCTCTGCCATTAGGGACACAGCGTCCGCCAACCGCGACATGGACGGTGACGGGGGATGGCGCGGTGGTTCTGGCGCGAAAGGGGAACGGACCGAAAATTGTAGAAATCACTACGGGGAAAATTGTGGATATGGGCGTAACGGATGCGAATAATATGGGAGCGGCAATGGCTCCTGCCGCGGCAGATTTATTGCAGACACATTTTGCGGATACGGGCAGAACGCCGCAGGATTATGATGTGATTGCAACGGGAGATTTGGGAACGGTCGGCAGAGAGCTGGTGGTCGAGCTTCTGGCGAAGGCAGGCTATGAAATGGACAGCCGCTATACGGACTGCGGCATTGAAATTTTCGATAACGAAACGCAGGATACCCATGCAGGCGGCAGTGGCTGTGCCTGCTCTGCGGTAACATTCTGCGCCTATTTTTATCCAAGGCTGCTTTCCGGGGAAATCGGGCGAATGCTGTTCATCCCGACAGGGGCATTGATGAGCCCTACTTCTTCTCAGCAGGGGCAGTCTATCCCCGGCATTGCGCATGGACTTGTGATAGAGGGCTGCAAAAAGGGGGCGAAGAAATGACGGAGCTTTTGAAGGCTTTTTTAGTGGGAGGCTTGCTTTGCGTCATCGGACAGCTTCTGATTGATAAGACAAAGCTGATGTCGGGGCGGATTCTGGTGCTGTATGTCTGCATCGGGTGTATCCTTGGCGGCTTGGGAATTTATCAGAAAATCGAAGGCTTCGGCGGCGCAGGGGCAACCGTTCCGCTTACGGGCTTTGGCTTTCGCCTTGCGGAGGGGGTTATGAAGGAGGTTGAGCACGCAGGGATTCTCGGCATTTTTACGGGCGGCATCAAGTCCGCCGCGGCAGGGATTACGGCGGCTGTTTTCTTTGCATTTTTTTCTGCGCTTTTTGCAAATCCAAAAGAAAAGTAAAATAAAAGGTGCGCCCAAATAAAAAACCCTACATTCTGAAATGCTGAAAGCTGCGGCTACTGCGTCAGTTTCTTCCTGTTTTCTTATTGGACACACCTAATGCAAAATTTTTGGTTTTTGCAGAAAGACCTGCAAAAATCGAAAGGATGAGCAATCCTCTCTGAATTATTGCCAAAAAATTCTATGTAAGTTTATGTATTATTCAATATACATTTTGCGGCGAACGTGCTATAATAAGGATAACAAAAAAATAAAAAGGAAGTGGAGCCCATGCACAGCGCTATTGGGTCCCGCAAGGATTTCAATAACTTGGATGAAGATCAGTTGTTGGCGGAGTATAAGGTGTGTCTGGAAGGACTTCTGGAACACGAGCAGGTTCTCAAGCTGGACTTGCATACACAGCATTGCAATACAAGCAGACTTCAGCATAGTATAAATGTATCCTATTACAGCTTTCTGATTTGCTACAAGATGGGGTGGGATTATCATTCCGCAGCCAGAGCAGGGTTACTGCATGATTTGTACTTTTATGATTGGCGGGTAAAGAAATATATTCGTTCCAGCCATTCCTCTTGGCATCCGCGCATTGCGCTTCTGAATGCACAGAAAATCACAAAGCTGAATAAGGTCGAAATGGACGCGATTCGTAAGCATATGTGGCCTTGTACATTGATTCCGCCCCGTTATATCGAATCCTATGTTGTTACCTTCGTTGATAAGATTTGTGCTGTCTGCGAATTTGCAGAACGCAGCTACGCAGAGGCAGCAAAGAAAGTCGTACGGAGATTCAGAAGAGGCTTTGTTTCTTAATCCTTGACGGGACGTATGCAGACAGAACATTACAATTTCATACGTTTTTTTGGAAGTGACAGAAAAATAATCAATCAAACAGATAAAGCAGAAAAAGGAATCCTCCGTATGAGAAATCTACGGAGGATTTTTTATGTGCGAAAAATATCAGCCGTTTTGTCTGGGGTAGACCATATTTTCCTCTTTGATGCAGGAGAGCACCTCATCCACGAATTTCTGACATTCGATTCTGGTGATGCCGAGGTTGTGGTCAAGGTAATTGCCGCACATTTCGGGCTTTGCGGCAGGGATTTCCTCGTCAAAGTCCGCCATATACTGATAGCAGTCCTTCATAATTTCCGCCACATCCGCAGATTCCAGATCTCCCTTGAAGATGACATACATCCCTGTGCGGCAGCCCATGGGGCCGACATAGATGGTCTGATCCGCCCAGACGGGGTGCGCGCGGAAGAAGGTTGCCATCAGATGCTCGATGGTGTGCATCACGGAGGTATCCATCACCATTTCGCGATTCGGCTCCTTCATGCGAACATCAAAGGTTGTCAGAATGCCGTCACCGACGGTATCCTTTCTGGAAACATAAATTCCGCGGAGCAGTCGATTGTGGTCAATGCCAAAGCTTGTTACGTCCATTTTTTTCATCCTTTCCAATTTGTGTTTCATTGCTTTTCATTGTACCTATTTTCTGTTCGGATTGCAAGGGCTTCCAATAATACTGTATACCTATAGGAATTGCGTTGCATAATAGAAAAAAGTTCGCTATAATGTGAAAAAGCAACATTTTTTCGGAAACAAAAGATAAAAGAGAGAGAAAGAAGGCATGCAATATGGGCAAGGTTTTGACAAGAGAGGAAGCTTGGGAATTACTGAACGAATATAATAAGGAGCCATTCCATCTGCGCCACGGCGAAACAGTTGAGGGCGTGATGCGCTATCTGGCACAGGAGCTGGGCTATGGCGACGAGGTGGATTTCTGGGGCAATGTCGGTCTGCTGCACGATTTGGATTTTGAACAGTGGCCTGAGGAGCACTGCGCCAAGGTGCAGGAGCTGATGCGGGAAAAAGATATTGACGAAAGAATGATTCATGCGGTGGCAAGCCATGGCTATGGCATCTGCTGCGATATTGCGCCGGAGCATGAAATGGAAAAGGTGCTTTTCGCTGTGGATGAGCTGACAGGGCTGATTGGTGCGGCGGCGCTGATGCGTCCCTCCAAGAGCGTAAAGGATATGGAGCTGAAATCCGTAAAGAAAAAATTCAAGGATAAGCATTTTGCCGCAGGCTGTGACAGAGAAATCATCAAAACAGGCGCAGAACGTCTGGGTTGGGAACTGGATGAGCTGATTCAGAAAACACTGGACGGCATGAAAGCGGACGAAAGAAACGCATAAAGCAGGAAAGCCAAACACTTCATTTCGGGAGCAGGAAGCTGTTTTCGGTGAGGTGTTTTTTTATTTAGAAAAAATCAATCATATCTTAATGGAAAATTTCTTTTTTATGCAGGAATTTTGTTGTATACTATACAATAAGGCGGAATATTTACAAAAGAAACGGAGATGAGGTTTGTGAGAGAGCATTTGAAGGATTGCAGGCGCATTGTTGTGAAGGTAGGCACCTCCACGATTACTTATCCAAACGGCAGGCTGAACCTGAAACGGGTGGAGGAGCTGGCTTGGGTGCTGACGGATTTACGCAACCGCGGCAAGGATGTTATTCTGGTTTCGAGCGGCGCGATTGGGGTCGGCGCAGTGCGTATGGCAATGAAAACACGCCCGACTGCTGTGCGCGAAAAGCAGGCGGCGGCAGCTGTGGGACAGGCAATGCTGATGCAGATTTATCATAATTTTTTCGACAGGTATAATCAGACGGTGGCACAGGTGCTTCTGACAAAGGAGGAGCTGAGCAGCGACAGCCGCTATGAAAATACAAAAAATACACTGGAAACCCTTCTGGAAATGGGCATTATTCCTATCGTCAATGCAAACGATACCATTTCCACCTACGAAATTGAAATTTCCGATAATGACCGCCTTTCTGCCATGGTAGCGGAAATCATTCATGCGGATTTGCTGCTGCTGCTGACGGATATTGATGCGCTTTATGATAAGGATCCGCGCAACAATCCCGATGCAAGGCGCGTGGCACATGTGGCAGCGGTGACGGATGAAATCAGAGCCATGGCGGGGGAGAAAAAAGGCTCGGAATTCAGCGTAGGCGGCATGAAAACAAAGCTGCAGGCGGCAGGCATCTGCCTTGCGGCAAATGTAAAAATGGCAATCGCTAACGGCGAAGACCCGAAGGTCATCCACCGCATCATCGATGGAGAGGACATCGGTACGCTGTTTGGCTGATACAGGAAATGATTAAAAAAGAAAAGCTTGAGAAAAATTGGAGGTTCACACAATGAGTTATTGCCCGAATTGCGGCAGACAGATTCTGGATGAAAGTCTGGGCTGCCCTGTATGTAATGTAAGAAATAATATTGACCCGACCAAAAAGCCCGTACCCACGGAACAGACGGATGAATATAAGGAAGGCGACAGCTTTCGGGAGGAAGCAAAAGCAGAGCAGGCGGAAACCGTGGATTCCTTTACCGTAGAGGAAGCCGACGGCAAAACACACCACTTTGAGACCAACGAGGAAACCGGTGATGCCGAATATAAAAAGAAAAATACCGTGGATGCGGATGCAAAAATCCCGACTGCAATCAAAGTTCTGGTTATCGTGCTGATTGTTGCGGTTGGCGGTCTGGGCGCGATTGCAGGCTGCGTGGCAGGCGTTGCGCTGAGCAAAAGCCCCTCTGAGGATTACCGCCACTTCGGCAAAACCATGATGACGGTCAGCATTGTGATGCTGGTGCTTTCCTTTATCTGCTGTGTGCTCGGCACAGCGGCAGGTGCGTTCTCCAACATCATGTACGAAACCTTTTGATAGGCTATGTTTCTGACAAGAATGGGCTCTGCTGTCTGTCACAGGATGGCAGAGCGTAGCTTTCTCTGGGGGCAGGGAACAATGCCACTTTGTGCCCGCTGTACGGGAATTTATGTCGGGGTGCTTCTGGCGTTTTGCTTTCTGCTTCTGAAAAGGCGGATGGACGCAGGAAGACCCTTTTCCAAGGGACAGGCAATGCTGACGGCGCTGATGATTTTGCCGATTGGGATAGACGGACTGGGCAGCTATTTCGGCTTTTGGGAAAGCAATCAGCTGATGCGCGTGCTTTCGGGCAGTCTGGTGGGGGCGGTTGTCCCCGGTTTTCTGCTGCTGGCGGTCAATTTTGACCCTGCACAGGGCAACAAACAGCCGATTTATGAGCATACAACGGAGCTGCTTCTGCTTTTGCTGCTTTCCGCAGGGCTTGGCTTTGGTCTGTGGCTTGGTCTGCCGCTTGCAGGCGTGCTTGCGGTTGCTTCTGTTCTGGGGGAAATTTTTCTCTGGGGCGGCTTTGTCTGGCTGCTTCTGAAAAATCTCTGTGGCAGGAAACGGCTTCCGTTCTGGCAAATCTCTTTGGCGGCGGCGTTTCTGGGTCTGTATGTGATAGGAGGCTTGATGCAGTGAAAAAGGAATTACGGCAAAGGGCACTTGCGACACGCAATGCTTTAGAAAAACGGGAGGAAAAAAGCAGACAGATTGCGGCGCATATTCTGGAAAGTGCGGCATATCAGAATACAGAGCGGATTTTTACCTTTGTGAGCATGGGCTCTGAGGTGGAAACGGAGGAAATCATCCGACAGGCGTGGCAGGATGGGAAAGCTGTTGCCGTGCCGAAAACGGAGAAGCAAAGAGAAATGCACTTTTATGAAATCCGATCCCTTGCGGAGCTTTCGGAGGGGCGTTTCGGCGTAAGAGAGCCGAAGGGCGGCGCAGTCTGCGTCCCGAAGGAGGGAGATTTGCTGCTTGTTCCCGGCTTATTGTTTGATGGAAAAAAGAACCGCCTTGGCTATGGCGGCGGTTATTATGATACCTATTTTGCAAAGCATAAGGAAGGAAAGAGAATCGGGCTTGCGTTTGCGGCGCAGCGTTTCGCGGAGGAATTGCCGACGGAGGAAACGGACGTGCCGTTAGATGCAGTCATAACGGAAAACGGATGGGAGGAATGAAGATGAGCAGCTTGATTGAAATGGGACAAAGAGCGAAGGACGCGGCGGTGGTTTTGGCAACCCTGTCCACCCCTGCGAAAAATAAGGCGTTGCTTGCCTCTGCGGATGCCCTGCTTGCGGCAAAGGCAGAGATTCTGGCGAAAAATAAGGCAGATGTGGATGCGGCAGTGGAAGCGGGCATCAAGGGTGCATTTATCGACAGACTGACGCTGACCGAGGCGCGCCTTGCGGATATGGCAGAGGGGCTGCGGCAGGTGGCAAAGCTGGATGACCCTGTGGGCGAGGTGCTGTCCATGAAAACACTGGACAATGGACTGGTGATTGGACAGAAGCGTGTCCCCATGGGTGTCATCGGGATTATTTTTGAAGCACGCCCGAATGTGGCGGCGGATGCCTTCGGACTTTGCCTGAAAGCCGGCAGTGCGGTTATTCTGCGCGGCGGCAAGGAAGCCTTTCAGACGAATCAGGCGGTGATTTGCGCTCTGCGCGGCGCATTGGCGGCAGAGGGTCTGCCGGAGGACTGTGTGCAGATGGTTCCCGATACCTCCCGTGAAACGGCAAATGAAATGATGCGGCTGAATGGCTATTTGGATGTGCTGATTCCGCGCGGCGGCGCAGGCTTAATCAACAGTGTGGTGCAGAACAGCACCGTTCCCGTCATCCAGACGGGCGTTGGCAACTGCCATGTGTTTGTGGATGAAAGCGCGGATTTGGAAAAGGCGGCACGCATCGTCATCAATGCGAAAACACAGCGCCCAGGGGTCTGCAATGCCTGCGAAAGCCTGCTTGTGCATGAAGCCATTGCGGAGAAATTCATGCCGGAAATCGGGAAGGCATTACAGGAAAGGAAGGTCGAAATCCGTGGAGACGAAGCCACACAGGGCTTGGTTTCGGGCGCAGTGCCTGCAACGGAGGCGGACTGGGCAACCGAATATGAGGATTATATCATTTCCGCAAGGGTGGTAAAGGATATTGACGAAGCCATTCGCCATATCAGAAAATACAGCACCGGTCATTCCGAAGCCATCGTGACGGAAAATTATACCAATGCACAGCGTTTTCTGAATGAGGTGGATGCGGCAGCGGTGTATGTCAATGCGTCTACGCGGTTTACGGATGGCGGTCAGTTCGGCTTCGGTGCGGAAATCGGCATCAGCACGCAGAAGCTGCATGCGCGCGGCCCTATGGGGCTGAAGGAGCTGACAACGACAAAGTATATTATCTACGGAAATGGTCAGATCAGAGAATAAGCAGGAGGAAAAATCCATGCAGGACAAACATTATTTGGATGACTGGATTCATGTGCCCATTTGCCAGAAGGGGGATAAGCTGTATCATTACACAACGGCGGAAGGCATCCGCGGAATTGTGGAGAATCGGGAATTTGTGGCAACGAAAAGCGATTTTCTGAATGATAAGATGGAATTTCAATATGCCGTTGAGGTGATGGAGCGGCTGATTGAACGATATATTGTGAATACGGATTTGCGTATGCAGTTTTCCGCAAAGCTGAAGGCGGAAATTGACCGTATCGGCATTATTTCTTCTGCCCATGCCGCTTTGGATGAGGATGAAATGAGCTTTTATGTGGTGGCATTTTCCAAGCAGAATAATAATTCTCTGCTCTGGGCAGAATTTACGGATTTTCGCGGCTATTGTCTGGAATTTGATTATGAAAAGATTGTAGAGGGCTTTCGGCATCGTGTATTCCTGCATGGAACGGTGATTTATGATGAGGAGGAGCAGATGAACGGGCTTCTGGAAAGCCTGCTTTCCTGCATCCATAGCCTTGTGGAAAAGGGAGCGAAGGATTTGCAGGGCTTTTTCGAGGAGGACGCAATTCCTTCGGAGGAATCGCTGAATCAGCTGGTCGATGCAATGGCGGTGGTCTGCTCTGTGTATACGATGTTTTTCAAAAAAAGTTATTTTGCAGGGGAGGAGGAATATCGGTTCATTTTTCCGCCGCTGCATTATGAGAAGGGGCAGGATAGGCCGCAGTTTCGCCTGCTGGATCAGATTTTTCTTCCCTATATCATGGTGGAGCTGGAGGCGGAGCAGCAGGAGATTCCCTTGCAGAGTGTCATGGTTGGCGCAAAAAACAACAGCGACATTGCCGTGCGTGGCATGAAATATTTTCTGAAAACACAGGGACTGGATATTCCCGTTTTGCTTTCGGATATTCCTCTGCGGTATTAAAAAAAGAACAGCCTGTAGGAAGTTGCTTTCGTACAGGCTTTTTTGTTGGATTTGACTAATTTCTGCCCTTCGGGTAAAATATAACAATACGGCATTTTGCCAAAAACTATCGCAGAGAGGATTTGAAACTATGAATGGTTCTTTTTTGGTAATACTTCTGGGGATTCCGGGGATTCTGGTGGCGACAACCGTCCACGAATTTGTCAGAGCGCTTGCCTCGACGGTTTTGGGGGATAATTATCCCAAAAGTCAGGGGCAGGTGACGCTGAACCCCGTCAAGCATTTCGAGCCCATCGGCTTCCTGATGATGCTCTACAGCGGCGGCTTCGGCTGGGGCAAGCCTGTGGAAACGAGTGCGTTATATTATAAGAACAGAAAAAGAGATACGCTTCTGGTTGCGATTCTGCCGACCGTAGTCAATCTCATTCTGGGTCTGGTGTTCCTTTTTGCTTACGGCACATTCCGGAGCAAGGGGTATTATATCGGTACGCTGCTTCATTATCTGGCGTATTATAATATTGCGCTGGCGGTGTATAATATACTGCCTGTTGCGCCTATGGATTGCACAAAGGTGCTTGCGGTGCTGCTGCCGGCAAATCAGTATTTCAAATATATGCAGAATGAAAAGCTGATTCAGATGCTGTTCCTATTCCTGCTGTTCTTCGGGATGATTACAGGCTTCATGGATAAAATCATTTATGCGGTGCTTTCCCTGTTCGGCGGCATGATTGGTTTGATGTAAGCGCGGGGAAGGGAAATTCTATGGAGACAATCAATATCAGACTGGCAGCGTTTGAGGGCCCTTTGGATTTGCTGTATCACCTGATTGAAAAAAACGAAATTGATATTTATGATATTCCCATTGCGGCACTGACGGAGCAATACCTCGCCTATCTGGATGCGGCGGAGGACAGGGATATGGACGGCATGAGCGAATTTTTGCTGATGGCGGCAACGCTGCTTGAAATCAAAAGCAAGCTGCTCCTGCCCAAGCCGAAGGCAGAGGAGGAGGAAGGCCCCGACCCCAGAGAGGAGCTGGTACAGCGCCTGCTGGAATATAAGCGGATTAAGGACGCAACAGAGACCCTCAAGGAGCGCGAGGAGGAAGCGGCACTTGTGTACTATAAGGAAGCGGATGCCTCTGTGGCAAGGCTGAAGGAACAGCCGCCGCAGGAATTGGAGGATTTATTGCAGGGCATCACCATGGATGACCTTTATCGGGCGTTCCGGCAGGTGATGGCGAGAAAGGAAACCAAGGAGGATAAGGTGCGCAGCTCCTTCCGTTCGGTGCAGAAGGATTTATTTACCGTTGGGGAAAAGATGGAATACATCCGCGATATGCTGATTCTGCATCCGCATGAAAAAACAGCCTTCCATACCATTTTCCGCAGAAATGCAGGGAAGATGGAAAGGGTTGTGACCTTTCTGGCACTATTGGAGCTGATTAAGCAGAAGGAAGTGCAGATTACGCAGGAGAAAAACTTTGGTGAAATTTTCATCAGCAGATATGATGAAGGAGGGGCAGAATGAGATTATCGGAGCTGGAAGCGGTTGTGGAGTCCCTGCTGTTTATTGCCGGTGACGCGGTGCCCTTGGCATCCATCGCGCAGACGATTGAGCTGGATCAGGCAACGACGCGGGCAGTCGTGCTTTCCCTTGCGGATAAATATGAGAAGGAAAAACGGGGACTGCGGATTGTGGAGATTGCGGACGCGTATCAGATGTGTACGGCGGCAGAATGCTTTGAATATATTCGAAATATGTATAAAAGCCCACAGCGGCAGGGACTGACGCAGTCCCTGCTGGAAACGCTGGCGATTATCGCCTATAAGCAGCCGATGACGCGCGCGCAGGTGGAGGAAATCCGTGGGGTCAATTCCGACCATGCGGTGACGAAGCTTCTGGAAAAGCGGCTCATCTGCGAGGTCGGGCGGGCGGATACCCCCGGCAAGCCGATTCTTTTTGGCACAAGCAAGGAATTTCTGCGGTATTTCGGCTTTAAGAGTATTCGGGAGCTGCCGCCTTTGGAGGAAGAAAATCCGGAAGAAGCCAAGGAGAAGGATGCGGAAACAGAGTTTCATACATAAGCGAAAAACAGAATAAAGATAGCAGGAGGAGGGATGCCTATGAAACGGAGAGCAATTCTTTTTTTCCTGCTTTTTTTATTGCAGATGGGAAGTGTGCCGACCCTTGCTGCAGAGCCGACCGTTGCGGCGCAGGGCGCAGCGTTGATTGACGGAAAAACAGGGCGGCTGTTATGGGGGAAGAACGCGGACGCACCCCTTGCGATGGCAAGCACCACGAAGATTATGACGGCGATACTGGTTCTGGAGCAGGCAAGCCTGACGGAGGTTGTCACAGTCAGCAAAAACGCGGCACAGCAGCCAAAGGTACACATGAGCCTACAGGAGGGAGAGCAGTGGCAGGCAGGGGCTTTGCTTTCTGCCATGCTCCTGCGCTCCTATAATGATGCGGCGGTGGCATTGGCGGAGCAGGTTTCGGGGGACGTGTCGAAGTTCTGCGCGGAAATGACGAAGAAGGCAAAGGAAATCGGCGCAAGGGATACGGTTTTTGGCTCGCCCAACGGACTGGACAGCCACCTGACAGCGGAGCAGCACCACTCCACCGCCTACGATATGGCGTTGATTGGGGCGTATGCGCTGGAAAACGAAACCTTTCGGGAGATTATCGCGCAGCAGGAGATTTATGTGTCTGATTTGACTGGAGGGCACTCTTGCAGTGTGACAAATGCAGACCGCTTTTTGCGGGAATACAGCGGTGCGCTTGGCATTAAAACAGGCTACACCAATCGGGCAGGGCATTGCTTTGTCGGTGCGGCAGAACGGGACGGCGTGCGGCTGGTTTCGGCGGTGCTTGGCAGTGGCTGGGGGGATGCAGGTAAGCAGAAAAAGTGGACGGATACGAAAGCCCTGATGGACTATGGCTTCGCGGTCTTTCATCCCTACGAGGCAGTGCAGGCAGGGGAGAGTTTCGGGGAAATCCGCATTACCGATTCCCCGACAGCACAGATGGAAACAATTCTTGCAGAGGGCTATACGGCGTTATTTTCTGATGCGGAAATCGAAAAGCTGCACCTGACGGCAGACTTGCCAAAGGAGCTTGCCGCGCCTGTGCATCGGGGCGAAAGGCTGGGGCAGGCGGTGCTTTGGCTTGGTGAGGAACGCCTTGCGGCGGTGGATTTGCTTGCGGCAGAGGATGCAGAACCGTTTACCCTTGCACAGCGACTGCTTCGCCTGGCGGAGGGGTGGCTCAGCTGGCGAGATTGGAAAGATTAGAGAAACTTTTGACTTTCTGCGAAGGCTCATGTATACTGAGGAAAATCGAATGAAAAATACAGGTTGAGAACGGAGTTAAGATATATGGAAGAAAAATTGGAACGATTGCAGAAATTTCTGGCTGAGGCAGGCGTGGCATCCCGCAGAAGGGCAGAGGAGCTGATTGCACAGGGAAAGGTGAAGGTCAACGGGAAGGTTGTAACCGAAATGGGGCTGAAGATTGACCCCGAAAAGGATGAGGTGTCCTATCTGGACAGGAAAATCAGCAAAAAGGACACCAAGCTTGTCTATCTTATGCTGCATAAGCCGGTCGGCTATGTGACAACGGCGAAGGAGCAGTTCGGCAGACCTGCGGTGGTAGACCTCATTAAGGGCGTGAACGCGCGCATTTTCCCTGTCGGGCGTTTGGATTATGATACATCGGGGCTTCTGCTGCTGACAAATGACGGAGACCTGACCTATAAGCTGACGCACCCCAAGCATGATGTAGAGAAAACCTATATTGCGAAGCTATACGGTGTGCCCGATGAGGGGGCATTGCAGAAATTCCGCAGGGGCGTTGTGATTGATGGAAGGAAAACGAAGCCCGCAAAGATTCAGATTCTCGAAAGAGAGAAGGACGGACGCTTCTGCACGGCGGAAATCGTGATTCATGAGGGCAGAAACCGACAGGTGCGTAAAATGTGCGAATCCATCAAGCATCCTGTGGCACAGCTGCAAAGGGTAGCAACGGGAGAGCTTACGCTGGGGGATTTGCCGAAGGGGAAATATCGCCATCTGACAGAGAAGGAAATCAGATATTTAAAGAGATTATAAAAAGAAGGGACTGCTTTGGGAGTTTTCCAAGGCGGTCTTTTTTACTTGAAAGGCGGTAGTGCTTGCCGTATAATATATACTTAGGAAACTATTGAGAATAAGGAGGAAAAGCCTCGTGGAACAGAACAAAACAAGATTTTACCTCATTCGTCATGGGGAAACGGATTGGAACAAGGGCGGTCGTTATCAGGGCTGCACGAATATACAGCTGAATGATGCAGGCAGGGAGCAGGCGCGCCTTTTGGGGGAACGCTTCAAATTCCTGCCGCTGGATGTGGTCTATGTATCCCCTCTGGACAGGGCGGTGGCAACTGCGGCACCGTTGGCGGCGGCGCATGGGCTGACCCCCATTCAGGATGCACATTTCAGAGAAATCAACTTCGGTGAATGGGAAGGACATACCATCGCGGAGCTGAAGGAAAAATATGGCAAGGTATATATAGATTTTTTTGAAAATCCCTTTGACCATCCTGTGCCCGGAGAAGGCTCCTTTCAGAATGCGATGGATCGTGCATTGGAAGGCTTTGAAGCACTGGCAGAGCGCCATAAGGGGCAGAATGTCGCGATTGTTTCGCATGGCGGACTGCTGCGCGTGATGCTGGTCGGTCTGCTTGGCATGGGGGATGAATTTTACCGTAAGACATGGATGACAAATACCTCTGTGACGATGGTGGATGTGATGGAGGACGGCAGAAAGCTGCTCATGACCTTAAACGATAAGGCGCATCTGGAAATGGCAGAGCTGTTTGAAAAGGGTGAAGAAAAATGAAGAAGAAAATTATCGTGGTCGGCGGCGGTGCGGCAGGACTGATGGCGGCAGGACGCGCGGCAGAACGGGGACATGAGGTGCATCTCTACGAAAAAAATAACCGCATCGGGAAGAAAATCCTGATTACGGGCAAGGGACGCTGCAATGTGACGAATGACAGCGATGTGGAGGGGCTTCTGGAAAATATCCCCGGCAATCCCTATTTTTTATACAGCGCCTTTTACCAGCTGGACAGCTTCGGCTTGCAGGAATTTTTTAAGGAGCAGGGGTTGGAGCTGAAGGTGGAGCGCGGCAAGCGTGTATTTCCTGTGTCTGACCGTTCTCTGGATGTGGTGCTGGCATTGGAAAAATACCTCAAGAAAAATGGGGTGAAGCTGCATCTGGAAAGTCCTGTGGAGGGTATTCTGATTGCGGACGGCAGGGCAGAAGGGATTCGGCTGAAAAACGGAAAGGAAGAAAGAGCAGACGGCGTGATTGTCTGCACAGGCGGTCTTTCCTATCCCGGTACAGGCTCTACGGGGGATGGCTACCGCTTTGCGAAGGCGGCAGGACATCATGTGACGAAGCTGTACCCCTCTCTGGTGCCGCTCAGAACAGAGGAGGACTGGTGCCATGAGCTGATGGGGCTGAGTCTGAAAAATATTGAAATTACGATAAAAAATAAAAAGGGCAAGAAGGTTTACAGTGACTTCGGGGAAATGCTGTTTACGCATTTCGGCGTTTCCGGTCCTGTGATTCTGAGCGCGAGTAGGCATATCATTCTGACGATAGAGGAAGGATATCGGCTTTACATTGACCTCAAGCCTGCGATGGATGAGAAAAAGCTGGATGCGCGTATTCTGCGCGATTTTGAAAAATTTGCGAATAAGGATTTTGCAAACGCACTGGATGCGCTTCTGCCGCAGAAGCTCATTCCCGTTATCATTCGTCTTTCGGGGATTGATGCGCGCAAAAAGGTAAACAGTGTGACGAAGGAAGAAAGAAAGCGTCTGGTTGGGCTTTTGAAGGCACTGCCGCTCACGATTACGGGGACAACGGGCTATAACGAAGCGGTTGTGACCTGTGGTGGGATTCAGGTGAATGAGATTGACCCTGCGACGATGGAGAGCAAATTTGTGAAGCAGCTGCATTTTGCAGGCGAGGTTCTGGATGTGGACGCATATACGGGCGGCTTTAATCTGCAAATTGCATTTTCCACAGGCTTTGCGGCAGGGAATGCGGTTTGCGCGGAATAAGGAGGAAAAAAAGCATGAAACGATTTGCCATTGCGGTGGATGGGCCTGCCGGCTCAGGAAAAAGCACCGTTGCGAAGATGGTTGCCAAGAGACTGGGCATTATTTATGTGGATACGGGCGCGATGTACCGTACGGTTGCGCTGTTCTGCACGGAGAAGGGCATTGCCCTTGCGGATGAAGCGGCTGTGGTTGCGGCGCTGGCAGATTTGCAGATGAAAATTGTACCGGAGGAGGGCGGTCAGCGCATTTTCCTGAACGGAAGGGATGTTACGGCGGAAATCCGCACGGCGGAAATTGGAAAGGGTGCATCCACGGTTGCGGCGTATCGGCAGGTGCGTGCGCGGATGGTGGAATTGCAGCAGGAAATGGCGCGGGAACATTCTGTGATTATGGATGGCAGAGATATCGGGACGGTTGTTCTGCCCGATGCCGAGGTGAAGATTTATCTGGATGCCGGCGTGGAGGAGCGTGCGCGCCGTCGTGTGGGCGAATTGCAGGAAAAAGGCGAAACGGCTGATTTTGAAGAAATCAAGAAAATGATTCTTGAGAGGGATTACAACGATATGCACAGAGCGCACAGTCCCTTGAAAAGGGCGGCAGATGCGGTTTCTCTGGATTCGACAGGCATGGGCATTGATGCTGTGCTGCAGGCTATTTTAGATATTGTTGCGGAAAGGGTGAAAGAAAAATGAAGGATACAGAAAAGAAATCATGGGTCTATTATGTAGCGATTTTTCTGGTGAAAATCTGGTATGCCATTATGTTCAAGGTGGAAATCATCGGGAAGGAAAATATTCCAGAAACCGGCAACGGTGTGATTTGCAGCAACCATTACAGCAATTATGATCCTGTTTCCACGGCGATTTATCTGGACAGGCTGCCGCATTATATTGCAAAGAAGGAATTATTTAAAAATAAGCTGTTTTCATGGGTGCTTGACCAGTTGGGCGTATTCCCAATTGACCGCAAGGTTTCCATGGATATGAAGGCGGTCAAGACAGCAATCAAGCTTTTGAAGGAAGGCAAGATTGTCGGCATTTTTGCGGAAGGCAGACGGGTAAAGGCAGGCGAGGACGTTGCGGCAAAGGCAGGCGTGGCGCTTTTTGCGATGAAGGGAAATGCACCTGTCATTCCCTGCGCCATCAGCGGCACCTATAAATTCCGCAGCAAGCTTACGATTCGCTATGGCGAGCCGCTGACGTTGGATGAATTTCGGGATAAAAAGCTGACAACAGAGCTTATGGGAGAAATCACGAAGGTGATTATGGATAAGGTGGAAGAATTGAAGGTGAAGGAATGAGCAACGTAACACTGGCGGCATCCGCAGGGTTTTGTTTTGGCGTGAAGCGTGCGATTGAGATGGCGTATGCGGAAATAGAAAAAAATGACGGCGCACCGCTGTATTCCTATGGTTCTCTGATTCATAACAAGGAGGTCACGAAGGATCTGGATGCCAAGGGGCTGCATATCATTGAAAGCCTGGACGGGATTGACGAGGGTACGGTTGTGATTCGTTCGCACGGTGTAGGAAAGTTTCTGTATGATGCGCTGGAGGAAAAGGGCATGCGAATGGTGGACGGCACCTGTCCGTTTGTCAAGAAGATACACACGATTGTGAATGAAGCGTGGAATCAGGGCAAAAGCATCATCATTGCCGGAGACGGAAAGCACCCGGAGGTACAGGGCATTAACGGCTGGTGCGGCAATACAGCCGTTATTCTGGAAAGCCCTGAGGAGGCAAGGGCGGCAGAGCTGGATACGGAGAAGGACTACGCCGTTGTGGTGCAGACAACCTTCCGCCAGAGCAAGTTTGACGATATGCTTGCCATTTTGCGGCAGAAGGGTCTGAAAATGGAGATTTCCCAGACAATTTGCTCTGCGACGGAAAAGAGGCAGAAGGAAGCCATGGAGCTTTCCCAGAATGTGGATAAAATGATTGTCATCGGGGACAAAAAAAGCTCTAATACACAAAAATTGGTTGAGATTTGTAAAAAAAATTGCGAGAATACGGTTCATATTGAAACAATTTGCGATTTAGTGTTGAAAACTTTCAAGAAGGATGATAGAATAGGGATAACTGCGGGTGCGTCCACACCACCTGCAATAATTAAGGAGGTAGTAGTTACTATGAGCGAAATTGAAAATGTAAATGTTGAAGAAGTGAGTTTTGAGCAGATGCTGGAAGATTCTCTTGTTACCCTGCACACAGGCGATGTTGTAAAAGGCACCGTTATTCAGGTTGTAGGCGAAGAGGTTTCCGTTAATCTGGGTTTCAAATCTGACGGTGTTATCCCCAGAGGCGAATTCAGCAGAGATACAACAGTAGTTCCCAGCCAGGTTGTACAGCCCGGTGATGAAATCGAAGTTTTCGTTGTTCGTGTAAATGACGGCGATGGCAATGTACTTCTGTCCAGAAAGCGTATCGAAGAACAGAAGGGCATGGAAGATATCGAAAAGGCATTCAATGAAAAAACAGTTGTTACAGGTACTGTAACAGACGTTGTAAAGGGCGGTCTGATTGCAGTTGTAAACGGCGTAAGAGTATTCATTCCTTCCTCTCAGGTTTCCAACAGATTCATCGAGGATCTGAGCGTATTCAAGGGTCAGGAGCTGGAATTCAATATCATTGAAATGGATAGAGTAAAACGTCGTATTATCGGCGGCAGAAAAGATCTGGTTGAAAAGGAAATCGCAGCAAAGAAGGCAGCTCTGTTTGAAACAATCGCAGTTGGCTCCAAGATTGCAGGTACTGTTTCCAGACTGACAGACTTCGGCGCATTCGTTGATCTGGGCGGCGTAGATGGCCTGATTCACATTTCCGAAATGAGCTGGGGCAGAATTTCCAACCCCAGAGAGGTTCTGAAGGAAGGTCAGGAAGTTGAAGTATTCGTTCTGGATGTAGATAAGGAAAAGGGCAAAATCAGCCTGTCCCTGAAGGATGCAGACAAGAACCCTTGGAAGCTGGCAGCTGACAAATATGCAGTTGGCTCCATCGTTGAGGGTAAGGTTGTTCGTATGGTACCCTTCGGTGCATTCGTTGAACTGGAACCCGGCGTAGATGGTCTGGTACACATTTCCCAGATTGCGAACAAGCACGTTGTAAAACCCGAAGATGAACTGAAGGTTGGCGAAATCATCAACGTGAAGGTTCTGGAAGTAAATTCCGACCAGAAAAAAATCAGCCTTTCCAAGAGACAGGCAGATGCTCCTGTGGAAGAAGCTCCCGCAGCAGAATAATCCCGTGTGCAAAAGCTCCCATTGTGGCGTGACCATGGTGGGAGTTTTTTGTTGATATTTTTTATTGAAATTTTATATATGCAAATTTTGAATAATATTAAAAAATTTCATAAAAATGCGTAATTGATAGAAAAAACATTAAAAAATGATAAAAAAACCGACATTGTTATGTCTGCATTTTTATGGTATACTTTTTAGGTAATTTCGTGGGATAAAGGAGGAAAGTGCATGAATAAGCATGAAATTTTCCGTTTTATTGACCATACTCTGCTGAAACAGAACGCAGTCTGGGAGCAAATCCGTGAGATTTGTCAGGAGGGAATGGACTTTGGAACGGCCTCGGTATGTATCCCACCTTCTTTTGTGAAGCAGGCCGCGGAATTTGTGGGAGAAAGACTTCCTATCTGCACGGTGATCGGGTTTCCGAACGGATACCAGACAACGGCAGTGAAGGTCTTTGAAGCAGCAGAAGCGGTACAAAACGGCGCAGCGGAGATTGATATGGTCATCAATATCGGCTGGGCAAAGGCAAAAAGCTATGATGCGATTTTGCAGGAAATCAATGCGGTGAAGGATGCCTGTGATGAGAAGCGGTTAAAGGTCATCATTGAAACCTGCTTGCTGACAGAAGAAGAAAAAATTGCTCTTTGTGATGTGGTGAGCCGCTCTCGGGCGGAATTCATCAAAACCAGCACAGGCTTTGCCGGCGGCGGGGCAACGCTCGCGGATATTCGGCTGTTTAAAAAATATGTAACAGGGGATACGAAGATTAAAGCGGCAGGCGGCATCAAATCAGTTGCCGATGCGGAGGCTTTTCTTGCGGCAGGGGCTGACAGACTGGGCAGCAGTTCCCTTCTTGCCATGCTTCGGCAGGAAATCAAGCAGTAAGGCTGCGGAGGGAAGCTTCGGCAGCTCGTAAAAATGGGAAAAAGAAAAAGGGAGGAATTTATAATGAGTTTATTAAAGAAATTTGCAGCTATGGCAATGGTAGCAGTAATGGCAGTTGGCATGACAGCATGCGGCGGCGGTGATGATGCTGCGGACACAAAAACATATGTAATCGCAACAGATACAACCTTTGCGCCCTTTGAATTCCAGAATGACGCAGGCGAATATGTAGGCGTTGATATGGATCTGCTGGCTGCAATTGCAGAAGACCAGGGCTTTAAATATGACCTGCAGTATCTGGGCTTTGATGCGGCTGTACAGGCATTGGAATCCGGTCAGGCTGACGGTGTTATCGCAGGTATGTCCATCACACCCGAAAGACAGAAGAAATTCGACTTCTCCGATCCTTATTTCGACAGCGGCGTTGTTATGGGTATCGCAGAATCCAATAACGATATTAAATCCTATGAAGACCTGAAGGGCAAAAAGGTTGCCGTTAAGAGAGGTACAGAGGGCTTTGATTTTGCTGAATCCATTAAGGATCAGTATGGCTTTGAAACAGTTGTATTCGATACCTCCGATGCAATGTGCATGGATGTTAAGGTTGGCAACAGCGTAGCCTGCTTCGAGGACTACCCTGTACTGGGCTATGGCATCACACAGGGCAACGGTCTGAAAATGGTAACAGATAAGGAACAGGGCAGCTCCTACGGCTTTGCAGTTGGCAAGGGCGAAAATGCAGAGCTGCTGAAAATGTTCAACACAGGTCTTGCTAACCTGAAAGAAAATGGCAAATATCAGGAAATTCTGGATACATATATTCAGGAATAATTCCTTAAGGAGTAGTGCCTCATGAGTAGTTTTTTTGAGTATGTGGGACAGTGTATGCCGCAGCTGACATTAGGGCTGAAGCTTACACTGCAAATGACAGTCTTTTCATTGATTTTGGCTGTGGTTGTCGGCATGGTGATGTGCATGTTCAGCATTTCCAAGGTGAAGCCTCTGAACTGGATTTCGGGTATTTATCTGAGCCTGATTCGTGGGACTCCCCTGATGGTACAGGCATTCTTCATCTATTTCGGTATCACAGGTGCGTTACATATCCGGATTACACCCTTTAGTGCGGCGATTTTGGTTCTGTGCCTGAATGCCGGTGCATATCTGTCTGAAATTTTCAGAAGCGGTATTGCGGCAGTCAACAAAGGGCAGATGGAGGCGGCAAGAAGTCTGGGATTGCCCTATGGCGTTGCGATGAGAAAAATCATTCTGCCACAGGCAATTCGTATTGTTATTCCATCCGTACTGAACCAGTTTATCATTACATTGAAGGATACCACCATCCTTTCCGTTATCGGCTGCGGCGAATTGATGCGTCAAGGTCAGTTAATCGTAGCAAGAAACTATCAGAGTTTCCAGACCTATGCGATTGTTGCGGTTATGTATTATGTTGTTGTAATCGTGCTGACAAAAGCATTCCAGCTGGTTGAAAGGAGGTTGTCAAACAAATGATTAAGGTAAAAGTAGAAAAATTGCAAAAAAGCTTTGGCAGCCTTGAGGTTTTGAAGGGGATTGATCTGGAAGTCAAGGAAGGGGAAGTCGTTTGTCTGATTGGTCCTTCCGGTTCCGGCAAATCTACATTTCTGCGTTGCCTGAATCGTCTGGAAGAAACGACTGCAGGTACTGTTATTGTTGACGATAATGATATTACAGATCCCAAATGCAATATCAATAAGGTGAGAGAGAATATCGGCATGGTATTTCAGCAGTTTAATCTGTTCCCTCATCTGAGTGTTTTGGAAAATATTATGCTTGCGCCTGTGGACAGAAAGAAGCTGACAAAGGCGGAGGCAAAGCAAACAGCGGAACGCCTGCTGGCGACAGTCGGTCTTGCGGAAAAGGCAGGGGAATATCCCCCCAATCTTTCCGGCGGACAGCAGCAGCGTGTTGCCATTGCACGAGCTTTGGCAATGAGTCCCGATATTATGCTGTTTGACGAGCCTACCTCCGCGCTTGACCCCGAAATGGTCGGCGAGGTTCTGGAGGTTATGAAGCAGCTTGCAAGGGATGGCATGACCATGATTGTAGTAACGCATGAAATGGGCTTTGCCAGAGAGGTTGCTGACCGTGTGATTTTCATGGATGGCGGCTATATCGTGGAGCAGGGGACACCGGCAGAGGTGTTTGGCAATCCGCAGAATAAGAGAACGCAGGATTTCCTGAATAAGGTTCTGTAAATACAATCCTATCCATACAAAAACAAAGTCTCGGATTTTTTATCCGGGACTTTTTTATGTATACGTTTTTCTTTGCATAAAGCAGGAAGGTATTGGGAAAAGTGAAATTGAATTTAACAAAGATTTTACAAAACTCATGCGAAATGACAAGTGCAGAAAAGAAAATTTGTTAAGATTCTGTTCATTCGGTGGAAATTGCCAAAAACCGATGATTTTTCATTGCGGCTGTCTATTGTTTATGATATCATTATTCAGGATGTAAAACAAAGATTTTACATGGTTTTTAGGAAAAATTTACAATCGAATCGAAGAAAAAACGGAGGAAAAAATGAGTTCTATAGTAATTCCCTTTATTGGTGGTCTGGCGATGTTCATTTATGGCATGAACATCATGGCGGATGGCTTACAGCACGCTGCCGGCTCCAAAATGAAGAAGATTCTTGAAGTGCTGACGCAGAATAAGCTGATGGGCATTGCGCTGGGTGCATTGGTTACGGCGATTATCCAAAGCTCCTCTGCCACAACGGTTATGGTTGTCGGCTTTGTAAACGCAGGGCTGATGAATCTGACACAGGCAATCAGCGTTATCATGGGTGCGAATATCGGTACAACCATCACGGGTTGGTTGGTTTCCGCAGGTGAATGGGCAAAAATGTTCAGCCCCTCTACACTGGCACCAATCGCAGTTATGGTCGGCGTAATCATAACGCTGGTGGGGAAAAGGCAGCAAAGCAAGGATGTAGCCGGTATCATCATTGGGTTTGGTATCCTTTTTATCGGTATGAATACCATGTCTGATGCGGTTTATCCCCTGAGAGAATCCGAGGTATTTAAGACAGCCTTTATTTCTATGGGCTCTAATCCTTTTCTGGGGATTCTGGTCGGCGCAGGCGTAACGGCGATTATCCAGAGCTCCTCTGCATCACAGGGTATCCTGCTCTCTCTGGCATCCGCAGGGCTGGTTCCTACGAATGCGGCAGTATTCATTATCATGGGGCAGAATATCGGTACCTGCGTGACTGCAATTTTGAGCTCTGTCGGTGCAAGCAAAAATGCAAAATGCGTTGGTACGATGCATCTGACCTTCAATATTGCGGGTACGATTATTTTCAGTATTCTTGCAATGTTTCTGTTTGCGAGACTGGACCCTTCCTATGGCGAGGGCATTATCAATATGACGCAGATTTCCTTTATCCATACGGTTTTCAACGTGGGTACAACGATTATCCTGATGCCCTTCAGCGGCTATATCATCAAATTTGCCATGAAGGTAAACGGCCTCAAGGCGGTGGAAACAAAGAGCGACGAGGCAGAGCTGGTGCATCTGGACAAGCGTATGATGTCCACTCCTTCTGTTGCGGTAGAGGGCGCAAAGCTGGAAACCATCCGCATGGGGCGTATTGCGAGAGAGAACCTTTCCTTGGCACTCTCTACGCTTTCTGACCACGATGAGGAAAAGATGGCAGATGTAAAGCAGAGAGAGTTTGTCATTGATAAGCTTTGTGATAATATTTCCAAGTATCTGATTGATTTGTGTATGCTGCATCTGAGCGATAAGGATAATGAAATGGTAACCTCCTTGCTCAACACAGTCAGCGACATGGAGCGTGTGGGCGACCATGCGGAAAATATCGTGGAATTGGCGGAAGAAATGAAGCAGGAGGGGATTTCCTTCTCCGATACGGCTTTGGAGGAGCTGAACGAAATGTCCACTACAACACTGGGGGCATACGACAATGCGGTGAAGGCGTTGGAGCTGGACGATATCACCTATGCCGTAAAGACCTCCTTCTTAGAGGATCAGGTTGATGCGATGGAAAAGAAGCTGCGCGCAGGGCATATCGAGCGTCTGTCCAATGCGGAATGCAGTGTTAACGCCGGGATTCACTTCATCGACCTTCTGGGGAATCTGGAACGTGTTTCCGACCATGCAATGAATATTGCGCAGGTTGTGCTGAATGAGCATAGAGCGGAAAAGAATTTCCATGAAGAAAAAAACGTGGAATGATTGACAATATAAAATGAGAACGGAGCCTTAGATTTTCAGGAGTCTTGCAGACCCCTTTGGGTCTAAGGCTTTTTTTGAAAGGGGGAAGCAATATGACGGCTTTGATGAAGATACAATCCTTTATTCAGGCGTATGTGAAGGCGATTGCGTCCATTCTGGATGTAGATGTTACGATTGTGGATAATGAATTGGTTCGTGTGGCTGGAACAGGCATTTATGCGGACGAGATTGGCGAAACTGTGACTCACGCGAATTTTTTTCATCATATTCTGGTTTCCGGCGAGAGCGGCAGTATTATGGACAGCATGGCGGATTTGAATTGCAAGGGCTGCGAAAAGCGCACAACCTGTAGAGAGCTTGCGAATGTTGCCTATCCTATTTTCAAGGAGGGGGCTGTGGTCGGTATCATTTCCATCATTGCCTTCAGCGAGGGGGAACGAAAAAACCTTCTGGAAAACAGAGGGCAGATGGAGGAATTTCTGAAATATATGTCTGTCCTGTTGGAAAGCAAGCTGTATACGGACGAGGCGAAGGAGCGTCTGGAGCAGCAGCTGCAGGTAGTGCATGATGCGGAAAAGGGATGGTCCTTCGTTGGGGACAGCCAGAAAATGAAGGAAGCCATTCGGATTGGCAAGAAGGTCGCAAAATCGAATTCGACCGTTTTTCTGCGCGGTGAAAGCGGTACGGGGAAGGAGATTATGGCGAAGATGATTCATGCCCTGAGTGACCGCCGTGATAAGCTGATGATTTCTATTAACTGTGCAGCGATTCCCGAAAATCTGGTTGAAAGCGAATTATTCGGCTACGAGGAGGGCGCGTTCACAGGGGCGAAAAAGCATGGCTCTATCGGAAAATTTGAGCTGGCGCATGGCAGTACGATTTTTCTGGACGAAATCGGGGACATGCCTCTGCCTGTGCAGACAAAGCTGCTGCGCGTGCTGCAGGAAAGCGTGGTGGAACGGATTGGCGGCACGAAACCGATTCCCATTGATATCCGCGTGATTTGTGCGACGAATAAAAACATCGAGCAGATGGTGGAGGAGGGGGCGTTCCGCGAGGATTTGTATTATCGGCTAAACATTATCCCCATTGAGCTACCACCCCTGCGCAAGCGTAAGGAGGATTTGCCTGCGCTGATAGAGTATTACATTGCGTACTATAATCAGAAGCTGGGAAAGAGCATGCGCGGCGTTTCTCCTGAGGCGCTGCAGACGCTGACAAGCTATGACTGGCCGGGGAATGTGCGTGAAATGAAAAATATTATTGAATATCTGGAAAATATTGCAGAGGGAGAAATCATTCAGCTTTCGGATTTGCCCGACCATATCGTGATGCGCTCCGGCAAGGGCTTTGAGGATTGGTCTCTGGATGAAATTGTGGAGGACTATGAAAAGCGCGTGCTGAGCAGCATGGTGAAGAAGGGCGCAACGCTGGAGGAAAAAAATCAGCTGGCAGAAAATTTGAAAATCAGCCGTGCAACGCTGTACCGTAAGCTGAAAAAATATGATTTATTATAATTCTTAAAAATGAGAACTGTTATCAGAAATGAGAAATTTTTGTATATAAAAATTGTACCTGTATTTTCGGCAGAAAATAGGAGATTTTTTGTTGTAATGCAGACAGAAAAAGGAATCTGTTCCTGAATGACGTACAGGAAAAAGAACAAACCGATAAGGATGAATTTTGATTCTCATATATGAGAAAACAGAACAAAAAAACCGCCGAAAACAGGCGGTTTTCTTTTTGGCACGATTCTTGCTCTATATATCCGCAGAAGGAAAAAATAAAATGATTGGGAGATATAGGAGGAAGAATTATGGATATGAATTTAGTATTTGACGCAATCAAAGCAGAAATGAAACCCAGTATGGGCTGTACCGAGCCCGTTGCACTGGCACTGGCGGTTTCCAGAACCTGTGAGCATCTGGATGCGCCCACACAGAAGCTGGAAATGCTTATCAGCTCCAATATTTTTAAAAATGCGTACAGCGTACAGATTCCCAATGCAGGGACTTACGGCATTGAGCTGGCGTGCGTGCTGGGGATGCTGCTGAGCAAGCCCGGCAATACCATGGAAATTTGCGCGGGCATCAAGCCTGAGCATGTGGAAAAGGCGAAAAAGCTCGTTGCGGAAGGCTTTGTGCATGTAAAGGTTCTGAAAAGCAGTCAGTTCTACATTGAATGTACTGCAACAGACGGCAAGGATACCGTACACACCATCACAGAGGACGAGCATGACAACCTTGTGTTTTGCGAAAAGAACGGCGAAGTGCTGTTGGATAAAAGAGTGAAGAAGGAAGCAGTCGAAAGCGAAGAAAAGGAAGGCACCTTTGATGTAACAAAGCACACCTTCTCTGAATTTTATCACTGGGCAAACGAAGTGGATGTTGCGGATTTGCAGTTCATTAAGGAAGCCATTGACATCAATATGGAAATTGCGAAAAAGGGCATGGAGAAAAAATATGCCTTCGGCGTTGGCCCTACGGTACAGGATCTGCTGAAAAAGGGTCTGCTGAAATCTGACGTTGTGACAGCAGTCAGAAGTATTCCTGCGGCAGCGGCGGACTTCCGTATGAGCGGCGGCAACGGTTCCGTTATGACCTTCTGCGGCAGCGGCAACCAGGGCATTTCTACCACACTGCCCATGGCGGTATTCGCAGATAAAATGAACATTCCCGAAGAAAAGCTGCTGAGAGCGGAATTCATGGGTATGCTGATGATTATGTATATGAAGAAATACGTTGGTCGTCTGAGCCCCGTTTGCGGCGCAATGTTGGCAGGGACAGGCTCTGCGGCAGGCATGGTTTACATGATGGGCGGCACGGCTGCACAGGTAAGCGGCGCAGTACAGAATATGATGGGCTCTGTTGCCGGCATCTTCTGCGATGGCGCAAAGGGCGGCTGTGCGGTGAAGGTTGCAGCCTGCGCGAGTGAAGCGGTTTATGCGGCAATGTATGCAATGGACGGCAGTGTCATCGGCGTTTCCGATGGTATCAACAGCACAAAGGCAGAGGATACCGCAAAGAACCTTGCAAAGCTGAGCCATGAAGCACTGGATACCCTCGATATGAAGGTAATCGAAATCATGCAGACAAAGAAATAATCAAAAAAAGATTCAAAAAAAATTCGATAAGAAAATTCTGAAATAGCCAAACAAAAGCCCCTGTACCTTGAAAAGAAGGTGCAGGGGTTTTTATGTCCGAAAAATTATAGCTGAATCATATCGTCAATCATATTGCTGATTTTATCACGGCTGATTTTTTCGAGAATGGCTTTTTTCACAAAGCCATCCTTCGTAAAGCCAAATTCGGCAATATATTCCTCCAATAAAGCATAGGTTTCCGCATCCAAGGTGACGGAAAGCTTTTTGGTTGTCGGTTTTTTCGCCGTTGCTTTTTTTGCTGTTGCTTTGGTTGTGGCTTTCTTTTCTGCCATGCACACACTCCTTTTTGGTTCATTTATTTGCTCGGAAGATAGGATGCTTCCTTCAGGATAAAGCCGCCCTCCACAGGCTGATAGGTCAGCTGCAGCTCGCCGCAGGCGGTATCCGGTGCGGTTTGCAGCAAAAGGGTTGCGGTCAGCGTGTTTTCCACAATGCGATAGGTTACCATATCACTGAAAACCAGCTTGCCATAGCTGCCTAAATCGGTAAAGGTATGTACGCCTTCCTTCGTGGAAAGCTGATAGGTTCCGTCCTTTTCGGTAATCAGCGGTTCTGCGATTTCACGGGGATCGGGTACGAAATATTCCTCTAAGGTTTCTTTATCGTAAGCGACAATGCCTTCCACATGGAAGCCGCTGCCTGCGCCAACTGTGAAAATCACATAAATTTCATCCTTGCCATCGTTATTTAAGTCTGCAAGTGTAAGTGTCGGTGCATAGCTGCCGTCCACCAGACAATTTAACTGAAATTGCTCCTGCACATCCTTTGAGGTTAATACGAAATTTTCGTTTCCCTTATACACCAAAGAGATGGATTCCTCCGGAATTTCCGCAACAACCGTTGCAGCTGGGGGTACGGTTACTTTTTTCAGCATCGTAGTTACCTCTGCCTCGGCAACTGCGGCAGAAGGGAGAACATATTCCTCCGTACCAAGGAACACACCGCTGCCATACGCCCACTGAATTGCGGGAATGGCATAGGGTGTGATATCCGAAGCATCTGCAAAGCTGAGAATATTCGTGTTTTCTCCAACGGAAACATCATAGCCCTTATAAGCGGCATAGCGATAGAAAATGGCTGCAAGCTGTTCTCTTGTGATTTTCTGATTCGGCTCAAATTTTCCGTTACCGTAGCCGCTGACGATTTTGGCTTCCGCCGCCCAACGAACGGCATCTGCCGCAGTATCGGCAACGTCCGTAAAAGGCAGAGCATAATTGATGACGGGTGCGCCTTCCTGCTGCCACAGCAGGCTGATGACATCCTCTCTGGTGGCGGCATCTGTTGCTTCAGCAGCAAAAGCCGGTGCGGATGTACCCATAACCATAGCAGCACTGAGGGCGAGGAGCAGGGGGTGTTTTCGATTCATTTTGTTTCCTCCTTTATCAGAACTATGATTTTTCTTCTTTTCATCAGTATAGTGTGAGGGAAAAAAGAATGCAATAGATTTGAAAAAGTTTAAAGCTTTTGCAACAAAATTCACATTTTTTTACAAAGCTAGAAACGAAATTTTAAAAAAAGAAAAGGCTTCTGTTATGATTTCAAAAAAACAGTGCATACTAGGTTTGTACCAAATTTGAGGAGGGATTTTTATGGAACGCTGCAATGAGTGTATCAAATGTACTGTTGAGCAGTGCAGACATCACCACAACACAAAGAATTACTGTACACTGGAATCTATTCAGGTAGGCACACATGAAATGAATCCGACCAAAGACCAGTGCACAGACTGTATGTCCTTTGCTGTAAAATAAGGAAATGAATGGAAGAAGCGGGTGCTTTGTACAGACAAGGTATCCGCTTTTTCTGTTGCATTGCGGCGGTATTTTATCGTACAATGGGAAGAAAACAGGAGGTAGGAGCATGAAGATTTATTTTGTACGTCACGGTGAAACGGATATGAATGCCAGAAATATGTTCTACGGCTGGTATGATGCGGATATCAATGAAAAGGGCATCGCGCAGGCGGAGGAGCTGAGAGCGGCATTTGAAACGATACATATTGATGCGATTTATTCCAGTGATCTGAAGCGCGCCTATCATACGGCGGAAATTATTGCGAACGGCAGAGAAATTCAGCCCGTTCCCGAAATTCGGGAGTTATATTACGGTGATTGGGAAAACCGCACATGGGAGGAAATGTCCGAAGCGGATTTAGAGGAATGGCATGGCTGGCTGACCGATTGGGTAGACAGAAGGATGCCAAACGGGGAAGCCTTTATGGAATTTTATGACCGCGTGACAAGAGGATTGGAGCAGATTATCAAGGAAAACAAGGGCAAGCATGTTTTAATCGTATCACACAACGGGGCTTTGAGCGCCATGCACTGCCATCTGACGGGGGCAGGCCCCAAGGCGTTCTGGCGGTTCAATTCCAAGCAGGGGCATTACAGTGCGGTCTGGGTTTCGGGAGAAAAGCGGACGTATGATTGCATGAATTACCCTGCGGTATGGAAGGAAAATCGAAAATAAGCTGTCCGCTTTACAAGGACAGACTGGCGCGAAAGCGTTGATTTTATCGAAAAAACAGGAATCGGGAAAAAGTTTTTTCTGTAAAGGAAAAATACTTGACAAGGGGAGATTTCTCTGGTAGGATAGACAAGGTGATTGTAAAGTAGTTATCCTTTACAGGAGGCAGGAAGAACATGGATGATATTTTGCAGCTGACTTTGCTTTATGATTTTTATGGCGAATTGCTGACGGAAAAACAGAAGCAGGTATATGAACTGCATTATCAGAACGACCTCTCCCTGACGGAGATTGGCGAGGAATTATCCATCAGCCGACAGGCTGTCCGCGATCAGCTGAAGCGGACGGAGAAAATCCTTCTGGATTATGAGGAAAAGCTACAGCTGGTTTCCCGTTTTCAGGCACAGAAAAAAGCCGTGCAGGAAATGAAGCACATCATGGAGGGACTGGAAAAGAAAAATCCGGACGCATCTGTGGTGAAGGCAATCGCAAAAATGAAAAAAATCGCTGACGATATCTTGTCCTGAAAGGAGGTCGCGATTGATGGCATTTGAAAATCTTTCCAATAAGCTGCAGGAGGTATTCAAGCAGCTGAGAAGTAAAGGCGTGCTGACGGAGGCAGATGTAAAGGCTGCCATGCGAGAAGTAAAAATCGCCCTTCTGGAGGCAGACGTTAACTTCAAGATTGTTAAGGAATTTATTAAAAAGGTAACAGAGCGGGCTGTCGGTACGGAGGTACTGCAGGGGCTGAATCCCGGTCAGCAGGTCATCAAAATCGTAAACGAGGAACTGATTGCGCTGATGGGCTCCACACAGGCGCAGCTGACCTTTTCCAGAAAGCCGCCCACTGTTTTCATGATGGTTGGCTTGCAGGGTGCAGGTAAAACAACCACAAGCGGCAAGCTGGCAGGACAGCTCAGAAAGCAGGGCAGAAGTCCTTTGTTGGTTGCTTGTGACGTTTACAGACCTGCGGCAATCAAGCAGCTGCAGGTGGTTGGGAAAAATTACAACATTCCCGTATTTGAAATGGGTACAGAGGTCAGCCCTGTTGAAATTTCAAAAAAAGCATTGGAATATGCGGCACAGCAGCATCATGATGTTATCTTAATCGATACGGCAGGTCGTTTGCATATCAATGAGGAGCTGATGCAGGAGCTGCAGGACATCAAAACGGCAGTCAGACCGCAGGAAATTCTGCTTGTGGTCGATGCAATGACAGGGCAGGACGCAGTTACGGTTGCGGAAAGCTTTGACGGTCAGTTAGGCGTAGATGGTATTATTCTGACAAAGCTGGACGGTGACGCACGAGGCGGTGCGGCGCTTTCTGTCAGAAGCGTAACCAACAAGCCTATTAAATATATCGGTATGGGCGAGAAGATGGAGGATTTGGAGCCGTTTTATCCCGACCGAATGGCATCCCGTATTCTGGGGATGGGCGATGTACTTTCTCTGATTGATAAGGTGCAGGCGAATATTGATGAGCAGGAAGCGCTCGATATGGCAAAGAAAATGCGTGCCAACGATTTCACACTTGAGGATTTTCTTGCGCAGATGCAGCAAATTAAGAAAATGGGGCCCTTGAAGGATTTGCTCGGCATGATGCCCGGCATTCCCGGAATGGGCAAGCTTGATCTGGAATCGGCGCTCAATGGGGTAGACCCCCAGAAGGAAATGGCAAGAACCGAAGCCATTATCCAATCCATGACGAAGGAGGAAAGAGCAAATCCTTCCATTCTGAATGGACCTCGAAAGAAACGTATCGCCGCAGGCTGCGGCAGAAGCATTGCAGATGTCAATCGCCTCATCAAGCAGTTTGAGGAAATGAAAAAAATGATGAAGCAGATGAACAATATGCAAAAAGGGAAAAAGGGTAAATTTCCTTTCTTCCGTTAAACAAAGACACTTATTCCGTCAGGATTAAGAAATAAAAGGCAAAGAAAAAATAAGAATTTTTAAAAGCAGGAGGACAAAATCATGGCAGTAAGAATCAGACTGAAAAGACTGGGCGCAAAGAAGGCACCTTTTTACAGAATCGTTGTAGCAGATTCCAGAACATCCAGAAACGGCAGATCTATCGAAGAAATCGGTATCTATGATCCTACAAAGGAACCCGTTGTTCTGAAGGTAGATGCAGAAGCAGCAAACAAATGGCTGGCAAACGGCGCACAGCCTTCCGATACAGTAAAGGCTCTGCTGAAAAAAGCAGGCGTAATCGGCGAATAAATCCTATTTAAGGGAGGCCGATTTATGAAAGAATTGTTAGAAGTCATTGCAAAAAGACTTGTGGAACATCCCGAACAGGTTGTGGTTGCAGAAACAAATAACGAACGTGCTTTGATTCTGGAACTGAAGGTTGCTCCCGAGGATATGGGTAAGGTCATCGGCAAGCAGGGCAGAATTGCAAAGGCAATCCGCACTGTGGTAAAAGCCGCCGGCATCCATGAAGACAAAAAAATCATCGTGGAAATTGTGCAGTAAGCAGAGGAAAACGGTGACGGCGGTGGGATTTTTCCTGCCGCCTTTTTCATATCAGATAAAAAGGAATGGGTTTCATATATGGAAAATTATTTTGAAATCGGTAAGATTACCGGAACACACGGGATTCGCGGCACGATGCGCGTTTTCCCGACCACGCAGGACCCGACTCGCTTTGAGCGGCTGAAGGAAATTACCGTGGAGATTCGCGGCAAGCAGGAGCTTTTTCACATTCAGAAGGTGGCATATCAGAAAAATATGATTCTGCTGACGGTAAAGGAAATCAATGACATCAATGTGGCGGAGCTGTATAAAAATGGGCGGATTTTGATTCCCGATGCTGCTGCGATTCCTCTGGAGGAGGATGAATATTATACCCGCGACCTCTATGGGATGCAGGTTGTGACGGATGAGGGGGAAGCGCTGGGCGAGCTTGTGAAGATTTACGAAACGGGCGCGAATGATGTGTATGCGGTGAAAAAGGATGGGGACGCAAAGGAGCTGCTGATTCCTGCCATTAAGGACTGCATTTTGAAGGTAGACATTGATGCGCGCGTGATGACGGTACATCTTTTGGAAGGACTGAGATAAAATGAAGCAGTTTTTCGTGTTGACGCTGTTTCCGGAAATGATAGAGCAGACGCTTTCGCACAGCATTATGGGCAGAGCGCAGAAGGAAGGGCATATTTCCGTTGAGGCGGTGAATATTCGTGATTTTACGCAGAATAAGCATAAGCATGTGGACGATTATCCCTATGGCGGCGGCGCAGGGCTTGTGATGCAGGGACAGCCGATTTATGATGCCTATCAAAGCCTTCTGCCGAAAGCGGAGCATGCGCGCGTGGTTTTCATGACACCGCAGGGCAGACCCTTTACGCAGCGTGTGGCAGAGGAGCTGGCGCAGGAGGAAAATTTGGTTTTTCTTTGCGGACATTATGAGGGCATTGATGAACGCGTGATTGAGGAAATTGTGACGGATGAAATCTCTCTGGGGGATTTTGTGCTGACGGGCGGCGAGCTTGCGGCAATCACCATCATTGATGCGGTTTCCCGTCTGGTGCCGGGGGTGCTTGGAAAGGAGGAATCCTTTGAGGATGAAAGCTTTTCCGAAGGGCTTCTGGAATATCCGCAGTATACGCGTCCGCCTGTGTTTATGGGCAGAGAGGTGCCGGAGGTGCTGCTAAGCGGACATCATGGAAATGTGGCGAAATGGCGGAGAGAGCAAGCACTCATTCGTACTGCAAAAAAACGCCCCGATTTGCTGAAAAAGGCGGTGCTGACGAAACAGGACATTGCATTTTTGCAGAAGCAGGGCATTACAATAGAAGAAACGGAATAAAAAAAGGAGCTGTTATTCAGTTCCTTTTTCGTATACATAGATATTTATTTGATTGATATTTATTTGTTCATATTGCGGATGTGCATATAAACGGTGTTTTTGGAAATACCCAGATGGTTTGCGATGGTGATAACGGAATCCTTCAGATTGAAGATACCCTTCTGATACAGCAGGGAAATGATTTCCTTATTCTTATTGGAGGAAGAAATCGTGAGGTTGCTGTAAACGGTTTTTTTGGCATCCTCCAGTGCATTCAGCATCAGCTCCTCTGTATTTTCTACAAAGGTTTCGGAGATATTTTCGGATTCTGTTTTCGTGATGGGCGTGAAGGTCTGCATGAAGGAAAGCAGGGGGGTATTCAGATAATAATTGATGCAGAACAGCCCGATAATCTGGTGCTTCTCCCCAAGAATGGCGGAAATAGACGCTTTAAAGGCTTCGCCGCGTTTGTTTTTGGCAAAGTAGGTGACGTGGTTCATGCCGGGGGTTGCCATCATTTTATTGACAAAATTCAGTGTAACCTCGGAAATGGGCGCACCAACCTGTCTGCCGGAAAGATGCCCATTCACAATTTTGACAACAGAAGCATCCAGCTGTGTCAGGTCATGAATGATGACCTCGCAGTTTTCTCCCCAGAATTCTGCCAATCCGTCCGCAGACAGCATATAGGATTCCAAAATGGCTTTTTCTTTTTCGCTCAGAATTGTAATTGAATGATCCATAGAGTACCTCCATGCACAAATAAGCTGTTTTTACAGCTTGAAAAACGGTTTTTATATTCTTATCATACAGGAAAGGCAGATGTTTTTCAAGAGGGGAATCGTAATTTTGATGAAAAAATTTAATTTCGCTGAACAAATTGTTACCATAAAACAAAAATTGGAAATCCGTTAAAGGAGCGTTAAGAAAATCCGTATCCGTCTATCTTAACGGAAATTTTATAGTTTTCGGAGAGATTCTTTTTTATAATAAAAACAGGTAAAGCAAAAGCGACATAAAGGGGTGGGTCAGAATGAGAAAAACCTTGATTTATAAAAAAAGAGTACAGGATGAAACAGGCAGAGAATATATCCTGTGGTATTCTCTGGTGATTCGTGTCGCAGAGCACGGGCGAATTTATGGCGTGGAAATAGAAAAAACAAACGAATACGGACGGCAGGAGCGGGCGCTGATTGCCGGTATCTCCGAAGAAAAAAAGGAAACACAGTATTTTCTGGAAAGACTCTGGTGCGGAGCTGCCATGCCGGCAGAGCTGAATGCACTGTATGATGATTATATCGGCGAAAAGGAATGGCAGGATGACAGAGGAATTTACGCCGCTTGCTAAGAGAAAACAAAGCCTTGGTTTAAAAGCTAAGGCTTTCTTTTTTTGCAAAAAAGCATGCTTGTAGGATATCGTGGGAGGCAAAATGGATGGTTTTTGTAGGAATTGGTGAAAAATCGGGGCGGAATGAAAAAGATTTCTCCAAAATACAAGGGGTAAAACCGTTGCAAATGGGAAATGCGACCGTTATAATGAAAAAATAAAGTGGCGGTTTTTCTACGAAAGAAAGGAACAGTATATGAGCGAAAAGGTTTCTGTACCCGAAATTTTTGGGATGAATGTATTCAACGATGCAATGATGCGTGAGCATCTGCCGAAAAAGGTTTACGAGGAATTGAAAAATACCATTGAACGTGGGGAAATGCTTAATTCCGAGATTGCGGATATTATTGCCAATGCAATGAAGGATTGGGCGATTGAGCGCGGCGCAACCCATTATACGCACTGGTTTCAGCCAATGACAGGGATTACGGCGGAAAAGCATGATTCCTTTTTAGCGCCTCCCTCCAACGGAAGAGCAATTATGGAATTTTCCGGCAAGGAGCTGATTAAGGGGGAATCCGATGCGTCCTCCTTCCCCTCCGGCGGTCTGCGTGCGACCTTCGAGGCGCGCGGCTATACGGCTTGGGACTGTACCTCTCCTGCATTTTTGCGTGAGGATGCGGCAGGGGTTACCTTGTATATCCCGACGGCGTTCTATTCCTACACAGGCGAAGCACTGGATAAAAAAACACCTCTGCTGCGTTCCTGTGAAGCGGTCAGCAGACAGGCAATGCGTATTGTGCGTCTGTTCGGCAACCGGACTGCGGAAAAGGTAACGGTCAGCTGCGGCGCAGAGCAGGAATATTTCCTGATTGACAAAAATCTTTATCAGAAAAGAAAAGACCTGATTTTTACAGGGCGTACCCTTTTTGGTGCGGCTCCCCCGAAGGGGCAGGAGATGGACGACCATTATTTCGGCAGTATTAAGGAAAGAGTTGCCTGCTTCATGCACGAATTGAATGTGGAGCTATGGAAGCTGGGTGTGCCTGCAAAGACACAGCACAACGAGGTTGCACCTGCACAGCATGAGCTGGCACCGATTTTTGAGGACTGCAACAAGGCAACAGACCATAACCAGCTAATTATGGAGGCAATGAAGCGAATTTCCGGACACCATGATATGACCTGCCTGCTGCACGAAAAGCCCTTCGCAGGCGTGAACGGCAGCGGCAAGCATGTAAACTGGTCTCTGAGCACGGATGATGGGCAGAATCTGCTTGATCCTGGGAAAACACCGCATGAAAATGCACAGTTCCTTGTATTTCTGTGCGCGATTATCAAGGGTGTGGATGAATACCCTGAGCTGCTGCGCCTTTCTGCAGCCAACCCCGGCAACGATCATCGTCTCGGCTCGCAGGAGGCACCGCCGGCAATCATTTCCATCTTTCTTGGCGATCAGCTGCAGGATATTTTCGACCAGATTGAGCATGGCGAAGCAACGAGCAGCCTGCAGGGCGGCAGAATGAGAGTTGGTGTAAACACGCTGCCTGCACTGAAAAAGGACGCAACGGACAGAAACAGAACCTCTCCCTTCGCCTTTACAGGGAATAAATTTGAATTCCGTATGCCGCCTTCCTCTGCATCTATTTCCGGTCCGAATTTCTCCCTGAACACGATTGTGGCAGAGGAGCTGCAGAAATTTGCGGATGAGCTGGAGCAGGCAGAGGATTTCAACGCGGCAGTGCATGAGCTGGTACGCAGAACCTATGTGGAGCATAAAAGAGTCATTTTTGACGGCAATGGCTATTCTGAGGAATGGCTGGAGGAGGCGACACGCAGAGGGCTGCCCAATATTACCAATTCCGTGGATGCGGTACAGGCATTTCTGGATGATAAGGTGGTTGAGCTGTTCGGCAAGCATGGCGTTCTGAGCAGTATCGAATTGCAGGCAAGAGCGGAAATCCGCTATGAGGCCTATATCAAGCAGATTAACATTGAAGCAAAAACCATGCTTGACATGGCATCCAAGCAGATTCGTCCTGCGGTTGTGAAATATGCAGGGGAGGTTGCGCAGGCGATTATCGCCATGAAGGCTGTCGGCATGGATACCACCGCACAGGAAGAAATTTTGCAGGATATCAATGAAAATCTGAAGCTGCTCCACGAAAAGCTGAAGGTTCTTGAAGAAGAAACCGAGCGCGCAGGGGCATTGCAGGAGGATAATAAAACACAGGCATTCTTCTATCGTGACCATGTATTCAAAGCAATGAAGGAGCTGCGGGAGCCTGCCGACCGACTGGAGCTGCTGGTGGATGAAAACAGCTGGCCTCTCCCGACCTATGGGGAGCTGCTTTTCAACATATAAGCTTATTGTATGACAAGTTAAGAGCAAAATAAAAAAGAAACCACGTTTTTTTAAATGTATTTTTGAAGAAACGTGGTTTTTTCGCGCTTATCGACACTTTTTTGACAGACAAAGAACAATATTATTTGTATGACAAGTATCGAATAAATGCAAAAATTATAGATAAAATCATTGAAAAGTATAACTTTTTTACAAATGATAGTTTGGATACAATATATTTTTGACGGTTTATATGTCAAAAATTATGTATTTTTTTAAATACGAAGCAAAAAATCTGTGAATTTTCTTGCAACTGAGAAAAAGTTGCGTTATAATGAGGCCGAGGTAAGAGAAAAACAACAAAAAAATATCTAAAATATTTTCTTGATAAAAGCATAATTTATTAAATTTTCATAGAATGGCACTTTTGAAATACATTTATTGGAAATTTTGCATAAAGGTATTGTGAGAGAAACCCGAAATGGTTTGGAGGCGAAAACGATGGTAGCTGACGACAGAAGAATCAGAATTATCACAGGTCACTACGGCAGCGGCAAGACTGAATTTGCAGTCAATTATGTCAAGAAGTTGCGCGAAAGCGTAGACGGAAGGGTAGCCATTGCCGATTTGGATATTGTAAATGTTTATTTCCGCTCCAGAGAGAAAAAAGAAGAGCTGGAAGAAAAGGGAATTCAGGTAATTGCATCCAACTTGGATACGGCAGTTGCGGATGTTCCTGCGGTTTCCGGCGCGATGACGATGCCTGTCATCAATAAGGAATATCAGTATGTGGTAGACCTTGGCGGCAACGATGTCGGCACACTGGTGCTGGGCAGAATCAAACCTCTTTTGGATCATGCGGAAGCAGACTTTTTTATGGTAGTCAATGCCTACCGCCCGAATACCTCTACACCTGAGGGTATTATCGAGCAGATGGAAAATCTGGAATATGCGGCTGGGCTGAAGGTGACAGGCTTCATCAATAACACGAACCTTGTTAGAGAGACAACGGCGGAATGTTTGCTCCATGGGGACGAAGTATTGAAGGAGGTAACAAAACGCACAGGGGTTCCTGTGAAGTATGTTTCCTATGTCAAGGATGTAATGACAGAGGAAATACCAGAAGGACTTTCTGGGGAGCTTTTCCCTATGGAGTTTAATATGAGAAAGACCTGGATGTAAATTCAAATATTTATGGAGGTGTATTTTGAATGGCAAAAGGTAAAGTAACGATCAATGAAGTGATTTGTAAGGGTTGCGGCCTTTGTGTATCTGTTTGTCCTAAGAGCGTACTTGCTCTTTCTACAACAAAAATCAATCCCGCAGGTTACAATCCCGCAGAAATGATCAACGAAGATTGTATCGCTTGCACAAGCTGCGCAAAGATGTGCCCTGATTGTGCGATTGTAGTAGAAAGACTGGACTAAGAGAGGAGGAATTTTCAATGGCAAAAGTTTTGATGAAAGGCAACGAAGCAGTTGGTAAAGCGGCTATTGAGGCGGGTTGCAGATATTTCTTTGGCTACCCCATCACTCCTCAGTCCGAAGTACCTGAATATTTATCTGTTGAATTACCCAAGGTAGGCGGCACATTCGTGCAGGCTGAATCCGAGGTGGCAGCAATTAACATGGTTTACGGTGCAGCAGCAGCAGGCGCAAGAGTGCTGACAAGCTCTTCTTCCCCCGGTATTGCACTGAAGCAGGAAGGTATCGGTTACATCAGTAACGCAGGCCTGCCCGCAGTTATCATCAACATGATGCGTGGTGGCCCGGGCCTTGGTACCATTCAGCCCGGTCAGGCTGACTATAACATGACAGTAAAGGGTGGCGCAAACGGCGACTACCACAACGTAGTTCTGGCTCCCGCATCCGTACAGGAAGCTGTTAACATGGTTATGGAAGCATTCGATATCGCTGACCAGTATCTTCTGCCCGTTATCATTCTGGCTGACGGTCTGATTGGTCAGATGATGGAACCCGTTGAATTCAACTACGTTCCCAGACCCAACCTGCCCGAAAAAACATGGGCTCTGGTAGGTCACTACGGCGCAGAAAGAAGCAACATCAAAAACCTGGTTATCGAACCCGATGAATGTGAAGCATGGAACCATGATCACTTCAAGGTATATGATGAGGTTGTGAAGAACGAACAGGCTTGGGAAGAATACAAGATGGATGATGCGGAATATGCATTCGTTTCCTACGGTACAGCTTCCAGAGTTGTTAGAACAGCAATCGGCTATCTGAGAGCAGAAGGCTACAAAGTAGGTATGATCAGACCTAAAACACTGTGGCCCTTCCCTCAGAAGGCATTCGATAAATTCAATGATAAAATCAAAAAGTTCCTGGATGTGGAAATGTCCATGGGCCAGATGGTTCCCGACGTTGCATACGCTTGTAACGATAGAAACAAGGTTGCATTCCACGGCAGAACAGGCGGTAACGTACCTACTGTAGATGAAATTGTTGAATTTGGTAAAGAAGTTATGGGAGGTGACAAATAATGGCAGTTGTATTTGAAAAAACAAAAGGTTTAACAGACGCGAAATTGCATTATTGTCCCGGTTGTGCACACGGTATTGTACACAGACTGGTAGCAGAAGTTCTGGAAGAAATGGGCGAGCTGGGCAACTCCATCGTTGCAGTTCCCGTAGGTTGTGCAGTATTTGCAAACAACTACTTCAACATTGACGCAATCCAGTGTGCGCATGGTCGTGCTCCCGCAACAGCAACAGGTATCAAGAGAGTACATCCCGAACAGACAGTATTTACATATCAGGGCGATGGTGACCTTGCTTCCATCGGTACATGTGAAATCGTTCATGCAGCAGCGCGTGGTGAAAAGATTACAACAATCTTCATCAACAACGGTATCTACGGCATGACAGGTGGTCAGATGGCTCCCACAACTCTGCCCGGCATGAAGGCAACAACAGCTCAGAACGGCCGTGACCCCAAGGTAAACGGTAACCCTCTGCGCGTTTCCGAAATGCTGGCATCCCTGACAGGTCCCGCATACATCGAAAGAGTATCCATTTCCACACCTGCACAGGTAGCAGCTGCGAAGAAAGCAATCAGAAAAGCATTTGAAATCCAGAAACAGGGTCTGGGCTTCACCTTCATCGAGGTTGTAGCTTCCTGCCCTACAAACTGGGGTCTGACACCCGTAAAAGCTATGGAATTTGTAAGAGAAAAAATGATTCCTTACTATCCTCTGGGCGTATATAAAGATATCACAGTAGAGGAGGGCAAATAATTATGAGTACATTTTCTTCTATCATCGCAGGTTTCGGCGGCCAGGGCTCTCTGCTGATGGGTAAAATTATGGCTTATGCTGGCATGCTGGAAGGCAAAGAAGTTTCCTGGTGTCCTTCCTATGGTCCCGAAATGCGTGGCGGTACTGCAAACGTAAACGTAATCATTTCCGACGAAAATGTTGGTTCTCCCGTTGTTACAAAGGATGCAGACTGTATCGTAGCACTGAACCAGCCTTCTCTGGATAAATTTGTAGGCGTTGTAAAGGAAGGCGGCGCTCTGGTTGTGAATGCTGACCTTTGCACCGTTGGCGCTGTAAAGGATGGCGTTAAGGTATACGCTGTTCCCGCAAACAAAATTGCAACAGACAACTTCGGCGGCTCCAAGCTGGCTAACCTGGTTATGCTGGGTGCAGTTGTTTACGCAACAGGCGCAATTGATATTGCAGGTCTGGATGAAACATTCGCACATGTTTTTGAAGGCGGCAAAGCAAAATTCATCCCCAACAACAAAAAAGCATTTGAGTTGGGCTATGAATATGCAAAAAATCTGTAATCTTATACAGTAAAATTCGTCCTGTATCCGAAAGGGTACGGGACTTTTTTATATTTGCAGCAGAAGGGATTGTAATATTTTGTCGAAATCAGCAGAGACTTCTCTTGTTTTCTGAAATCATGCGTGCTAAAATGAAGAAAATATTCAGTATTTTGATGGATTGAAAACATGATAGGGGGGGAATGAGGATGGAAGAACAGCCGCAGCCTTTGGAAAAAGAAACGGCAGAGATAAACGGAAGCAAAACACACAGGCTAAGGGTTGTTATTGTATTTTTATTCCTGCTTACGGTATTTCTCGTTTCTGTATATACCTTTATTTTGCAGAGAAATTACAGCGAAAATACACTGGAATCGGCTGTAGAATGGAATACTCAGTGCGCTGATGCCATTCATAAGCTGGTGCTGCAAAAATTAACCGGAGAGGATTACAAAAATATTTCTACGATTGCGGATATGCAGTCAGAACGCTATCAGAGGCTGCAAAAGGAGCTGAGCGAGCTGCGAAAGCTGAATCCCACCCGCTATCTTTATACAGCGAAGATGGGGGCGGACGGCAGACCGATTTATCTGATTGATGGGCTGGATTTGGATGCAAAGGATTTTGCCTATCCCGGAACGTACATAGAAAAAGAAATGGTTCCGTATATCGAAGCGGCACTTGCAGGAGAAACCGTTTATTCGCAGGAAATCGTGGACACCGCATGGGGGGATATTTTCACAGCCTGCTATCCGGTGCGCGAGGATACCGGCGAGGTGATCGGTGCGATTTGCATGGAAATGGATATGGAGCATACCTATAAGCTGCTGGAGCAAAGCAATCGTGCGGCGGTGAAGATGGCTATGTTTGCGGCTATTGTTTTGGTGCTGTTTGCCTTAGGTGCGTATTGCCTGATACAAAAAAGTAGAACGAAAAGCGAGGAGCAGCAGGAGCAGCTGCAAAAGGCGGTTGAGGCGGCGGATGCAGCCAATGAAGCAAAATCGGTGTTTCTGTTCAATGTGAGCCACGATATCCGCACGCCCATGAATGCGATTATTGGCTATGCCGAGCTGGCGGACAGGAATCTGGACAAAAAGGAGCTGCTGCGAAGCTATTTGGAAAAAATCGGCATCTGCGGACAGAAAATGCTGTCCATACTGGATAACGTACTGGAATTATCGAGGATTGAAACGGGCAATGTGGTGCTGGAGGAAAGCGCGGCTGAAGCAGAATCGGTTCTGGATGACTGCCTGCACATGGTCAGCGCGGAGATTGAAAAGAAGCACCAGACCTTGACCATTTCCAAGGATATCATCTATCCGTATATTTATATGGATATCTCCCGTTTTACGGAAATCATTCTGAATTTAATCAGCAATGCGATTAAATATACAGGCGAGGGCGGTACAATTCGCTGCTCTGTGCGCCAGCTTCCTGCACAGAAGGATGGCAGATGTATACAGGAGCTTTCCGTCAGCGACAACGGGATTGGCATGTCAGAGGAATTCCAGAAGCATATTTTTGAATCCTTCACCAGAGAACGCTCCTCTACGGTCAGCGGTGTGGAAGGTACGGGGCTCGGCATGGGTATCGTGAAAAAGCTGGTGGAGATGATGCATGGCGAGATTAAAATACACAGCAGAGTGGGGGAAGGCTCGACCTTTACGATTCGGATTCCCTGCCGTATTGCGGCTTTTGAGGACACACAAACCAAGCGCGCACAAGTCCATCCGAATGGCAAGCCGCTTGCGGGTAAGCGGATTCTGCTTGCAGAGGATAACGATTTGAATGCGGAAATCGCGATTGCGCTTCTGGAGGAGGAAGGACTTCTGGTGGAGCGCGCGGCGGACGGCGTGAAATGTATGGAAATGCTGGAAAAGGCACCGGCGCATTTTTATGATCTGATTCTGATGGATATTCAGATGCCGATTCTGGGTGGCTATGATACCACAAGGAAAATCCGCAGAATGGCGGATGCCGAAAAGGCAGCTATTCCGATTATCGCCATGACGGCAAATGCCTTTGCGGAGGACAAACAGCGTGCGCTGGCGGCAGGCATGAATGACCATGTTGCAAAGCCGATTGATATGAATAAGCTGATTCCGACCTTGCAGAAATATATATAAGCATTTGTGAGAGGGTATCGTTTCATCAGAAAATTGACGAAAGGGTACCTTTTAAAGAAACGAAATACCGATGAAGGACAGGAGGAGCGTGCCTGTCCTTTGTTGGTATATAAGGTATTTTTTTCAATACCTTCCTTTTTATATTTCTTAAAATTTGTTTAAACGCTTGACAAAAGCATTTTTGAACGCTATTATCGAAAAGTAGTCTTGTGTAACTTTATGTCCTTTGTAGATTGCTGCAAAGGGCGTTTTTTGTTCTAAGCTTGAGGCTTTGAAGAAGGAAAGGCAATCTAACAAGGAGTTTGATACAAATGGGAAAAATAAAGTTCAAAAAGCCTGATATCAAGGGCTGTTTCGGCAAGCTGAAATCTCTGAAATGGGCAGATATGAAGAACGGTATTCGTGCGATGAAAAAGCGGCAGGCGGAAAAGGAAGCGGCATACCGCAACAGCCGCTTTGCACAGAAAATGCAGAAGCTTTATCCCTATATGAACCGCTATTCACTGATTTTGCACGGCATTTGGGCAATCGCCATCAACTTTCTGATAGAGGCAATGTCCCGTCATTCTGTGGTGGCGGCAATTTCGTATTCGCGTGTTTCCACGAAGGCATTTCTGTATAATGCGTTTATGATTTTTGTTACCTTTTCGATTGTATATCTATGCAAGCGGCGTGTGTTTGCCCGCTTCATCCTCAGCTTTCTCTGGCTGCTTCTGGGGCTGACCAATGGGCTGATGCTTTCCAGAAGGGTTACGCCGTTTAATGCACAGGATTTGAAAACGGTCTCGGAGGGGGTTTCCCTTTTCACGAATTATTTTAACGTGCTGGAGCTGGCAGGGATTGCGATTATCCTGATTCTTCTGGTGCTGGGGCTGATTCATCTGTTCCGCACGGCAGGGAGATTTAAGGGAAAAATCAATTATGTGATATCCATTGTGCTTGTGGGGGCTTCCTTCGCAGGCTATGGTGTACTGACGGATTATGTCATTCAGAACCGTATCGTTTCGACCTATTTCGCGAATATCGCGTTTGCATATCAGGACTACGGTCTGCCCTATTGCTTTGCGGCAAGTATTTTTAATACGGGCATTTCCGAGCCAAACGGCTACACGAAGGAAAAAATGATGGAAATCAGCAACAATGGTGAGATTACAAAAAGCACCTCCGATGCAAAGGTGCTGCCGAATGTGATTTTCGTGCAGCTGGAGTCCTTCTTTGATGTTTCCGAATTTACGGCATTGCAGACCTCGAAGGATGCCCTGCCGAATCTGAGAAAAATGGCTTCGGAATATTCCTCCGGCTATTGTCAGGTGCCTTCCATCGGCGCAGGCACGGCAAATACGGAATTTGAAATGCTGACAGGCATGAGCATGCGTTATTTCGGCCCCGGCGAATATCCTTATAAGAGTTATCTGAAGGAAAAGACTGCGGAAAGCGCGGCAACGGCGTTGGCGGCATTTGATTACGGCACGCATGCGGTGCATAACCACAGCGGGAATTTCTACAGCAGAGCGAAGGTATACAATAACATTGGCTTTGATACCTTCACCAGTAAGGAATTTATGAATTTTGACACGACAGAAACCGGCTGGGCAAAGGACGAGGTGCTTTTGGAGCATATCAAGGATTGTCTGGATTCCACGGAGCAGCAGGACTTTGTATTTACCGTCAGCGATCAGGGGCACGGCAGCTATCCTGAGGAGCGCATCATTGAGCATCCGCACCTGATGGCAGGCGGTCTGGAATCGGAGGAAAAGAACTGCCAGTGGGAATACTATGTCAATCAGGTATACGAAATGGATCAGTTTGCGGCGGACTTGGTGGACATGATGGACAAGCGCGGCGAGCCTGCGGTAGTCGTATTCTATGGTGACCATCTGCCGACCATGGGGCTGACCGAAGCGGATATGAAGAGCGGCAGCCTGTTTAATACGAATTATGTTATCTGGGACAACATCGGGCTGAAAAAAGAGGATGGCACGATTCCAAGCTATCAGATGATGTCTGTCGTGATGGATCGTATCGGTCTGCATACGGGCACGGTGTTCAATTATCATCAGGAAAGAATGAATTCCGCAGATCAGGCGGAATACCTGATGGATCTGGAGCTGCTACAGTATGATTTGCTTTACGGCGAGCAGTATGTCTATAACGGCAATCCCGTCATTACGGAGGGACACATGACAATGGGCATACGCGATGCCGAGATTCTGTATTCGAGTGAAACGGTGGACGGGCATTATACCCTTGTGGGCGAAAACTTCACGAAGTGGAGTCAGGTTTATGTCAACGGAGAAAAACAGTCGCGGAAGTTTATCAATGATAATATTCTCAAGCTGAAAAAGAGTACGCTCAAGGATTGGGATGTCATTACCATCGGTCAGGTTGGCTCAAGCAATACGATATTCCGCACATCGCCTGAGTATGTTTATCTGGAGGGGCGCGTTGTGCCGTATACGGATGAGCTGAAGGAGGAAAAGCTGCTCTTAGATGCGGCGGATGACCCCGAAAAGCTGGCACAGCTGCGGCAGGAGCAGAGAGCCGAAAAGCGCGCGGAGAGAAGAAGCGAATCCTATCGACAGGCAGAAGCGGCAAAGACAGCTGAATAAAAAAACGAGAACGCATATAAAAAGTATGCGTTCTTTTTTGTGGAAATATGGAAGTTTGTGGAAACCATTGACATAGTTTGGAAAACCATGTAATATTATTCGTGATAACCGAATGAGTGGCAATGGAAAGGAAAAAAAGATGAAGCAGATTGTTCTTGTTGCAGAAACCGGCTCTGATATCAATCCCGTCTTAGCGGCGGAATATAACATAAAAATCGTACCCATGCATGTTTCATTTGACCATGAAACCATGGAGGACGGCGCATTTCCCGTCGAGAAAATTGTAGATTACTATGAGGAAACGGGCAAACTGCCGAAAACCAGCGGCAGTACGCCCGGTGACTTTGAGACTGCCTTTGACCGCATCCATGCGGAATACCCCGATGCACAGCTGCTGTATCTGGCATATTCTGCGGTGACAACCTGCTCCATGCAGAGTGCGGTTCTGGCGGCAGAGGAACGGGACTATGTCACGATTCTGGATACGAAGCAGGTTTCCGCAGGGCAGTGCAATGTGGTGATTGCGGTGGCGGAGTTTTTGCGGCAGCACCCCGATTGGACGATGGAAGAAGCAGTCAGCGCGGCGGAGGATTTGATTGCAAGGGCGAAGATGTGCTTCATGCCGGAAAATCTGGAATTTCTGCGTGCCGGCGGTCGTGTCAGCAATGTGGCATTTCTGGGGGCAAAGCTTTTAAATCTGCATCCTGTGATTGAAATTCTGGATGGCAAGCTGGTCGCAACGAAAAAATACCGCGGAAAAATGAAGAAGGTTGCCGTGCAGATGCTGACGGAATACGCGGAGAAATATAATCTGGAACGGGACTGCCTGTGGTTTGTCTGGGTGGTCGGCTTTCCGGATGCGGTGCGGCAGGCAGTGGAGGAAGCGGCGAAGGCACTTGGCTTCAAGAAAACCAGATGGATTCAGGCGGGCGGTGTGATTACGACGCATGGCGGTCCGGCGGCGTTTGGCTTGGCAGGGTTTACGAGGAAATAAGCCGAAATCGGGCAATAAAAGTAAAAAAGTATGAGGAGGATTTGAAAAAAATCCTCTTTTTTCATACTTTGGTAGGATTTACAGGAAAAAATAAAAAGTCTATAATAAAAAACGGCAAGAAGAATGCCGAAAAACGGGAAAAGGAAGAACGTAAAGAAACAAAGGAGGTATCTCTATGAAAAAACGAATTGCAAGCATCACGCTTTCGCTCGCAATGTGCCTGACATTGCTGCCGACAGCGGCGTATGCTGAGGATGTATCTGAGGGGGGGGCATTTGACAGCCAGTCAAGCACGGGTAACGGTGCGGCTACTGTTACAGGCTCGAATGAAGCTGTTGATACAACTAAGAATACGGTTGTATATACAGGCGAGAATGAGACTACTACGGTTGTGTGTAAAGTTAGCAATAGCGACGAACTTAAAAATGCTCTCAATAATAATGATAATAGCATAACAGAAATAGATATCACTGCGGATTTTACTTACAATGGTTCCATTGCTACAGGGGATAAGAAAATCGTAGTGAATGAGGGCGTTACGCTTACAATCGGCGGATCTAAAACAAAGATTACGGGTAAATTTGAAAATAATGGTACGATTACAATCACTTCCAGTTACGAATGTATCTGGAAAGCGCAGACCACAGGTTCAGGGAAAATCGTTGCAAAGAACCAAAAATGGGGGGAATATCAGACATATGTGGATTATGGCTGTGTTCCTGAGGAAAACCTTACAAACTGTCGAATCAATATTGTAAAAGATATCGACAAAGAACCGACCGTAATCCTTCCGGAGACGATGACCGTAGGGGATACAATTACGCCGACCTTTACGAATATAGTTAATGGAGTAGATTTGGAGAATGCGTTTAAATTCAAATGGGAAAATAATGGTAACACTGTTTATAATGGTGCGGTAAGCCCTACACTTACAAAAAAAGGTACATTAAAACTTACAGTTTCTGTGAAAAAACCATATGTGATGCGTTCTTCTTCCGGTTCATATGGCATCTCTGATGTAAGTGGTACAGTGAAAGAAGTACTCTTGGATACGGTATTTGTGAATGCAAACAGCGGCAATAATAATAATATCGGGAATACAAAAGCTGCACCGCTGAAAGCCATCAGTAAGGCAGTCGATGAAGTAGCGGATGGCGGAACGATTATTCTTTTGAGTGATTATACGAGCACTGCGCTTTCGTTTGATAAGAATGTTACAATAAAAAGTGACGATGGTGGAAAATATACAGTACAGGTAACGAGAGAAGTTGCTGTAAAGGATGATATGACTGTAACTTTTGATTCCGTTAATGTGAAGGATTTTAATTTTACTAAATATTATAGTAGTTCTGTCGGCAGTGGGAATGTAGAGTTCAAAAACTGCACAGGCAGCGGCATTGAGATTGCAGACAATGTAATCAGCAATGTTACTTTGGAAAATTCTCAGCTTGGCGGAAGATTCGGCGCACAGGGAATACTGACGCTGAAAAATGCGACAATCAACGGTTCTTTCTCTACAAAAGATTTTGTGGCAAAAGGGAAAAATATTTATGTACCAGAAGATAATCGCTCTAAGGTAAGCAGAATCGAAGGAACAGCAACGATTGCAAACGCTGTTGAAATTCAGCTTTCCGCGCCTGATGCAACAACGCCATATCAGGAAAGAAAACTGATTGAAACAACAGCAGATGCAAACAATTTTACGGTTTCGAGTCCTTATCAGCTGAAAAAACAAACAGAATATAACGGAACATATATCTATGCCTTTATCCCTGTAACAAGCGTAACTCTGACACCGGAAACTCTTTCTATTGAAGCAGGGAAAACGGCGGAGCTTACCGCAACAATTTCTCCTGCAAATGCAAGCGACCAGCAGTTTAGCTGGGATGTCGAAGATACAGAAATTGCATCTGTATATGGACATACCTCCGAAACAAAAACGGTAACAGCATTAAAAGAAGGACAGACCCAAATTACTGTTACGGTAGGTGGACAGACTGCAAGCTGCACAGTAACCGTTACACCGAGAACTATTTCTGTAGAGAGCATCACATTAAATAAAACACAGCTTTCTATGGTAAAGGGCGCAACGGAAACGCTCGCGGCAACCGTATTGCCCACAACGGCAACAGACAAAGCAGTGACTTGGAAAAGCAGTGATACAGCGGTTGCAACGGTAGAAAACGGCGTTGTAACGGCGGTTGCGGCAGGCAATGCTACGATTACCGCTACAGCAGGTGGCAAAACAGCAATTTGCGCAGTAACCGTTACCAATCCTTCCAATTCCTCCTCCTCCGGCGGTGGCGGCAGCAGCACCCCCAGATATGCTGTCACAGTGCCCGACAAGACAGAAAACGGTTCTTTGAGCGTAACGCCCCAAAATGCGAAAAGGGGCAGTGACGTAACCATCACCGCTACCCCCGACAAGGGCTACGAGGTAGGCGACATCGTTGCGAAGGATGTAAACGGCAACAAATTGACCCTCAAGGACAACGGCGATGGCACATATACCTTCACCATGCCTGCCTCCAAGGTTACGATTGAAGCAACTTTCGCGGAGAAGCAGGCAGACGAACCTGTTGCACCCGAAAAGCTTTTTGCGGATGTTTCCGCGGATGATTATTATTACGAAGCGGTGAAATGGGCAAGCGAAAATGGCGTGACAGGCGGCATTGGCGAGAACCTTTTCGGCGCAAAGCTGCCCTGCACCAGAGCGCAGATTGTCACCTTCCTGTGGCGTGCGGCAGGCTCTCCCGAACCGAAGGGCATGAGCGGCTTTGTTGATGTTTCCGCAGATGCGTACTACGCGAAGGCGGTTGCGTGGGCGGTTGAGCAGGGGATTGCCAGCGGCACCTCCGCAACAACCTTTAGCCCCGATGCAGTCTGCACCAGAGCGCAGAGCGTTGCCTTCCTCTATCGCGCCTTTGGCGAAAAGGTGAATAAAGCGGCAGGCTTCAGCGATGTTTCCGCGGATGCGTATTATGCGGATGCGGTTGCGTGGGCTGTGGAAAATGGCGTTGCAAGCGGCATTGGCGGCGGTCTCTTTGCCCCCGATCAGGACTGCGCACGCGGTCAGATTGTGGCGTTCCTTTACCGCGCATATCAGAATAAATAAATTTGGCAAAAGGGCAGGGTGAGCAATCACTCTGCCTTATTTACATATTTTTTATGGTGGAGGTTATTTATTTCTTTTCGTTTTTATGGTAAAATACCCACGGACCTATCCGTGGGTTAGCCGCTTACAGCGTCTATCTGCTGTTTTCACAGCAAATTCTACGATTCGCAGGCATAGCCTGCTCATACCATGCCTTGCGGAAGAAAATATCTGCTTCGCAGTTGCTTTCTTCCCCTGCAAACATGGTAAAATACCCACGGACCTATCCGTGGGTTAGCCGCTTACAGCGTCTATCTGCTGTTTTCACAGCAAATTCTACGATTCGCAGGCATAGCCTGCTCATACCATGCCTTGCGGAAGAAAATATCTGCTCGCAGCTGCTTTCTTCCCCTGCAAACATGGTAAAATACCCACGGACCTATCCGTGGGTTAGCCGCTTACAGCGTCTATCTGCTGTTTTCACAGCAAATTCTACGATTCGCAGGCATAGCCTGCTCATACCATGCCTTGCGGAAGAAAATATCTGCTTCGCAGCTGCTTTCTTCCCCTGCAAACATGGTAAAATATCTCTTGGAAACCATCAGAGAAAAGACGAAGGGAGTTCGTATGGAAATTATCCTGCCAAAGGTGCTATATATCATTTTACTGTTGCTTGCGTGGATTGCGGCGTTGTTTTCGGGCATTGCCTTCGTTTACGGCATACAGCTTCGGAAAAGGGCGCGGGGCATCCTCGGCTGGTGCCTTGTGTTTGTCTGCTGTCTGTTTCTGATTTTCCTTCTGATGAAGGGACATATCACAGCAGGATGAGAGTAAGACCGTTTCGACGGTCTTTTTTTATTACAAAAATTTGCTTGACAGAATCGGACTACACTTGTAGTATAAAAGAAAAGGACTACAGCTGTAGGCTAGAAGGGGGGACTGGATATGGATTACAAAATTTCCGACAGCGAATGGAAGGTGATGGAAATTCTCTGGGAGAAGGGCACAGCCACGCAAAGCGAGGTGATGGATGCCCTGACGGAGGGGTGGAACAAAAACACGGTGTATACCTTTCTGAGCCGTCTGGAGCATAAGGGACTGGTGGCGGCAGAGGGCAGCCCGAAGCGGTATGCGGCAGTCATCGGGCGCGAGGAATGTGTGAGACAGGAGGAGGAAAGCTTTCTGAACAAGGTCTATCATGGCTCGGCAGGAAAACTGGTGGCGGCGTTCGTGGAGGAGGGCAGGCTGACGGAGAAGGAGAAGGCAATGCTGAAGCAGCTTCTGGAGGGGATGGACGTATGACGAATCTATGGACAGTTCTGTATTTTACCCTCGGCATTACGCTGACGGGACTGATGCTTGTGCTTTTCAAGCGGCTGTTTCGGGATAAGCTTTCCGCAAGATGGCATTATCTGGTGTGGCTGGTGCTTCTGGTGCGCGCCATTCTGCCCGAAAATCTGCGGCTTTTTTCGACAGGCTTTGCGCTGAATACGCTTTGGGTCTCATGGATGAAGCGTCTGCGTGCGGCGGTGGAGCTGGGGCGGAATTCGCTGTTATCCACGCCCTTTGGGATGGGCGGCGGCGAGGTTTCTCTGCTGAAAAAAATGCCGTTTTCCGCATGGTCGCTGACGGATAGGCTATTTGCGGTCTATCTGGCAGGGGTGGCGGCAGTTTTGCTGTATGATGCACTGCTGTATGCAAGGCTACGGCTCGAAATTCGCAAGGGGGCGGCGGCAACGCCCTCCTTACGGGAGAAAATCAGAAAAACGGCGGAAAAATATGACCTTCCCGCACAGAAAAGCGTGCGTATCTGCAAGGGAATCGAAACGCCGTTTCTCTGCGGCATGGTGCGCCCGATTCTGGTTGTGCCGGAAAGCATGGCAGAAACGATTGATGAAAAGGTGCTGCTGCATGAAATGCTGCATTTGAAGCATCATGATGTATTGGTGAATTTCCTGCTGCATCTGTTGCAGGCGCTCAACTGGTTCAATCCGTTTGTTTATTGGCTGTGCCGCATCATCCGCAACGACAGCGAGGCTCTTTGCGACCAGCGTGCATTGGAAAAGCTGTGCGGTGAGGAAAAACGGGAATACGGGATGCTCCTGCTTGATATGGCGGACAGCCGCTGTGCGAGCCGCATCGGGACAACCTCTATGGCGAACGGCGCGAGGAATATCAAAACGCGCATCGGGCGAATTGCGGATTTCGGGCGTGTGCCAAAGGGGGCAGCCTTTGCAACGGCGTGTATTACGGTGGTGCTTTGCCTTGCTTCGGTCAGCTTTGCCTATCAGCCCCAATATTTCGATACCTCCAAGGTGGAAACGGCGGAGGACTTGCGGCTGACACTGGAGGATGCGCGCTATTTCGAGATTCCCTCGGCGGAAATGGCAATTTCGATTCTTTATGAAGCATTTGAGGAACGAGATCTGGCGAAGCTTGCGCTGACCGTGCCGCAGGAGGAATTTGACACCTATCGGGATTGGGCGCTTGCGGAATACAAAGCGGCGGAGGACACCTATCATGCCCGTCTGGATTCCGGGACAAAGGCGGACTATACATATCGCTTCTATGATTCCATGGAGATGGAGGATTTTTATCTGCTGGATGAGCAGGCGGACGGCTCGATGGACGGGATTATGCAGGTCAATGAGCTTTCGGCGGAGAAATCGGTCACCCAGCATTTCCTGCACTTCCGTATTTTTGAGGAGACGAAGGGGAACTGGTCGATTGCGCTTCTGGAGGACGAAAGCAGGGCTTTTGATATCTACGGCACTGTGAACTATGGGATATATAAGCTGGAGGAGGAAATGGCGCAGGGCAGCTATCGGCAGGTCGGCGACTGGAGGGTCGCGGATGCGGCGTATTGTCGGCAGTGGGGCTTCCTTTTCGGCAGCAACGATGTGATGAATAGTCTGCTTGGCATAAATCAGGAGATGCAGTTCAATGATACGCTTGCGCCGTTTGCGACCCACGCCGCCTATCTGGAATACACGGGCACGGCGTTAAGAGAAAAGCAGAACGTATTGGTTGCGATTGCTTGTCCGCAGGAGATGAAAGAGGACGAGTATTGGGAGAGCATCGACAGCTTTGTGGTTGGTAGCGGCGGCAGCAGCTCCGCGGGCGTGGCATGGGAGATTATCAGCACAGACGAGGATTGGGACGGCAGAATTTCCTTTGCGGAAGGAGAGGACAGCGACAATCTGGCGGATGCCTTTGCCCGTCTGGAAACGCCCTACGAGGTGCGGCTGTATACGAATCATAAGGAATTACTGGAAACGATTCCGTTGAAGGGGGGTGCATTGGATGCAGGAAACAATCCTACAAAAGGAAATAACACAGGAAAAAGAAGTACAGGAAACAACAACGCAGGAGCGGAAAACAAGTGAAGCCCTCGGCAATATCCGTACGGCAATGCTGCTGTTTCTGATTGATATTTATATCTTTGGCTTCGATATTGCCCCCGATTTTGTCGGCTGGATGAGCATGCTTGGCGCGGTGGCAATGCTCACGGGAAAAGTGAAAGGTATAGAACGTATCCGCACCTTCGGGCAGATCATGCTTGGGTATGAGGTTGCAATGGTTGTGATGAATTACATCGGCGGCATGCTGCCGTTTTATGACCTCATCATGGGCTATGTCGGGATTTTCATTCTCTGCATCCGCATGTATTTTATGTATATCATACTGACTGCGGCGGCGGAGATTGGCATGGTTGAGGGCGGCGAGGAAAAGACGATACAGGGCATTTGCCGCAGCCGAAGCCTTGTGCTTCTGGCAGAGCTGACGCTCTATCTTTACGCCGCGGTGCAGGGGGCGGAGCGCATCGGCGGCTGGGGAATTCTGCTCTTTGGCGGCTATGTGGTGTTCTATCTTGCGTGCATCGTGTATCTCTCCTTTTTGAAGGAGGAGGTGCAGAAGCAGGAGAAAAAGCAGACAGAAACAGCAGAAACAACAGAAACAGCATAAATAAAAGCCTCTGCAACAGAGGCTTTTTTGTGTGCGTTTATGAAGTTTCTTTCGGCTTTTCTTCCTGCGGTGGATTCACGAAGGAAAGCAGCAGCACCGCCGCAACGATGAAAACAAAACCGATATAATCAATAAATTCCAGATGAACCTTGAGCCACACAACGGAAACAACCGTGGATGCCAGCGGCTCTGCGGAGGCATAAAGGCTGCTTTTGGTGGGTCCGATGTATTTTACGCCATTGAGGAACATCAGATAGGGGACGGTTGTGCCGAAGATGACGATGAAAACCATTGCCAGCAAGGTGGAGGTGTTCCAGCTGCCTGCGAAGTCCCAAGAGGGGTGTACGAAGTGCATCACAAAGCTCAGAACCAGCATCGACCACCCAATCAGAAGCATTGCATCATATTTTGCCAGAAGGCGCACAGGATAAACCGTATAAAACGCAAGCGCAAGGGAGGAAAGCGCCCCCCAGAATAATGCCTGCGGCGAAAGGCTCAGGCTTTTCAGATTGCCATGCGTTGCCAGAAGGATTGTCCCGACCAGACAGCCGAAAACGGCGATACATTCCAGCTTTGTCGGCAGTTTTTTCTCCCGAAATGCCAGATAGACCACAATCAGAATCGGCGCGGTATATTGCAGAACGGTTGCGGTTGCGGCATTGGAATGGGCAATGGCGGCAAAATAGCCATACTGCATGAAAAGCATGCCGCCCAGCGCAAAGATGATGATGCCGATTCTATCCTGCTTATCCATCCAGATGGAAAAAACACCGCCGTGCTTCACCTGATAAAACACCAGAAGCAGCAGCCCTGTCAACAGACAGCGCGCAGAAACGAGCCATTCCGGCGAAATGCCTGCCTGATTGAAAAGATATTGCCCAACGGCACCCGAAACGCCCCAAAGACAGGCACTCAGAATACAGAAAACAGACCCAATCCATACTTTGCTTTTGATTCTCATGCAATCACCCTATAAAAAAATTACTACATTATATTTACCGGAAATTTCCGCTTGGAATTGTATTTTTTCGGAAACTGATTTCATACTATCATGTTCATTTTTAAAAGTCAATGTTCCTAAAATTGCAAATAAGAAAAGATTCCGATTGAAAAAATTGATTGCAGATTTTGCATAGATTTAACAAAAGTATGATTTTTCATTTAACCTTTCTCCTCTATACTCTTAACTGTAAACGAAAGGAAAACAGAAAAAAAGGAGAGAAATGAATATGAAAAAGGTATTTGCAGTTGCTTTGGCAATGACAGTAGCAGTCGGAATGTTAGCAGGCTGCGGCAGCAACGACAGCGCACAGGGCGGCGCGGCAGACGGCGCGATTACGGTTGTTTCCCGTGAGGATGGCTCCGGCACAAGAGGCGCATTTATCGAGCTGTTCGGCATTGAAGAAAAAAACGACGCAGGTGAAAAAATCGACAACACCACAGACACAGCGGAAATCACAAACAGCACAGCCGTTATGATGACAACCGTAGCAGGCAATGATAACGCCATCGGCTATGTTTCCCTCGGCTCCTTGAATGATTCCGTAAAGGCACTTTCCATTGATGGGGTCGAAGCATCTGCTGAAAATATTAAAAACGGCACCTACGCAGTCGCAAGACCCTTCAATATTGCAACAGGCAAGGAGGTCAGCGAGGTGACCAAAGACTTTATCAACTTCATTCTGAGCGAGGATGGGCAGGCAGTTGTTGAGGAAAACGGATACATCAGTCAGGGCAATACGGGTGCATTTAAAAGCACCGAAGCAGAAGGCAAAATCGTTGTGGCAGGTTCTTCTTCCGTAACCCCTGTGATGGAAAAGCTGAAGGAGGCATATCTTGCCATCAACCCCAATGCAACGATTGAGGTACAGCAGTCCGATTCCACAACAGGCATGACCTCTGCAATGGAGGGCATGTGCGACATCGGCATGGCATCCAGAGAGCTAAAGGACAGTGAACTGGCGGCAGGACTGACCCCGACAGTGATTGCGATGGATGGTATCGCAGTTGTGGTAAACCACAATAACACAGTTGATAATCTGACAAGCGAACAGGTGAAGGAAATCTTCACAGGCAAGCTGACAGATTGGTCCGCTGCACAGTAACAAGGTTCCCGGATATGAAGGGGGAAATGAAATGAAGGAAGCTGTAATGAAATGGGTGTTCATGGCTGCTGCGGCAGTATCCATTCTCGCAGTTGGATTGATTTGTATATTCCTGTTTGCCAATGGCGTGCCTGCCATTGGCAAAATTGGTGTAGCGGATTTTCTTCTGGGGAAAACATGGAAGCCCGGAAATAATATATATGGCATCTTCCCAATGATTGTCGGCAGTGTGTATGTCACCGCAGGGGCAATTATCGTGGGTGTGCCGCTTGGCATTCTCTGTGCGGTTTTTCTGGTGTGGTTCTGCCCGAAGCGGCTGTATAAAATCATCAAGCCTGCGGTAGAGCTTCTGGCAGGGATTCCCTCCATCGTCTATGGCTTTTTTGGTCTGATGGTGCTTGTGCCCATCATGCAGAGCCTCTTTGGCGGGGGCGGCAAGGGGATTCTGACCGCATCCATTCTGCTGGGGATTATGATTCTGCCGACCATCATCGGTGTTTCGGAAAGCAATATCCGCGCCGTTCCCATGAGCTATTACGAAGGCTCCTTGGGGCTGGGGGCAACGCATGAAAGAAGCGTATTCTTCGCTGTGCTGCCTGCGGCAAAGCAGGGGATTCTGGCAGGGGTTGTACTTGGCATCGGGCGTGCCGTCGGGGAAACCATGGCGGTTGTCATGATTGCAGGGAACCAGCCTATTCTGCCCGACAGCATTTTCAGCGGTGTCCGCACCATGACGGCGAATATCGTTATGGAAATGGGCTATGCAACGGATTTGCACAGAGAAGCTCTGCTTGGTACGGCAGTGGTGCTGTTCGTATTCATCCTGATTATCAATCTGAGCTTCTCGTTCTTGAAAAGGAGGGCTGACTGATGCAGGCAATCAATCAACAAAGCAGGAGAGAAAGGCTGGCTGCCTATCGCAGAAATCCGTTTTCGCTTTTTCTGGCGGCGCTGGTAACGCTTTCTGCGGTGATTACACTGGCAGTGCTGGTTTCTCTGATTATCTATATTTTATATAAGGGGATTCCGAATTTAAAGCCATCCCTGTTTGCATGGAAGTATAATACCGAAAATGTTTCCATGATGCCCGCGATTATCAATACCCTGAGCATTACGGCAATGACGCTGCTGTTCTCGGTGCCTGCCGGTATCTTCGCCGCGATTTATCTGGTGGAATATGCAAAGCGCGGCAATAAATTTGTTTCCGTTGTCCGCATGACAACAGAAACGCTTGCAGGGATTCCCTCTATCGTGTTTGGTCTGTTCGGGTATCTGTTTTTTAATATTTATCTGAAATGGGGCTACTCCATTCTGGGCGGCGCGCTGACGCTTTCCATCATGGTGCTGCCGCTGATTTTAAGAACAACGGAGGAGGCACTCCGTTCCGTTTCGGATACCTACCGCGAGGGCAGCTTCGGGCTTGGCGCAGGAAAGCTGAGAACCGTATTTCGTATTGTGCTGCCCTCCGCAGTGCCGGGGATTCTGGCAGGGGTCATTCTTGCCATCGGGCGTATCGTCGGAGAAACGGCGGCCTTGCTCTATCCCGCAGGCACAGCACCGCAGGTGGCAGATGGGCTGTTTTCCTCGGGGCGCACGCTGGCGGTACACATGTATGCCCTCCTGAATGAAGGGCTTTATACGGAGCAGGCGTATGCCACAGCAGTTGTGCTGCTGGTTCTGGTGGTCTGCATCAACGCATTGTCCTCCTTTGTTGCAAAGAAAGCCGGTGTGAAAGAGAAATGACGGAAGTGAAAAGAGAAATGAAAGAAAAGGAAAAAAGTATGAATCAGACAAAGCTATCTGTATCCAATCTGGATTTATATTATGGTAATTTTCATGCGCTGAAAAACATCAATCTGGAGCTGCCGGAAAAGGAAATTACGGCATTCATCGGGCCCTCCGGCTGCGGCAAATCCACTCTGCTCAAGAGCCTGAACCGTATGAATGATTTGATTGAGGGCTGCCGCATCACAGGGCAGGTGCTTCTGGACGGCGAGGATATCTATAAGGGCATGGATGTGAATTTGCTGCGGCGCAGAGTCGGCATGGTGTTCCAGAAGCCGAACCCGTTTCCGATGAGCATTTATGATAACATTGCCTATGGGCCGAGAACGCATGGCATCCGTTCCAAGGTAAAGCTGGATGAGATTGTGGAAAAGGCACTGCGCGATGCCGCCATCTGGGATGAAGTGAAGGACAGACTGAAAAAGAACGCCCTCGGCATGAGCGGCGGGCAGCAGCAGCGGCTTTGCATTGCCAGAGCCTTGGCGGTGCAGCCGGAGGTGCTTCTGATGGATGAGCCGACCTCCGCCCTTGACCCTATTTCCACCTCTCGTATTGAGGAGCTGGCATTGAAGCTGAAGGAGGATTATACCATTATTATGGTAACGCATAATATGCAGCAGGCAACCCGTATTTCGGATAACACCGCTTTCTTCCTGCTGGGCGAGGTTGTGGAGTATGACAATACGGAGCAGCTGTTCTCCATCCCGAGAGACAAGAGAACAGAGGATTACATTACGGGGAGGTTTGGTTAAGCTATGGTACGCAGTCGTTTTGATGCTCAGCTGGAGCAATTAAATGTAGAGCTGATTAAAATGGGGGCATTATGCGAGGAAGCAATTACGGCTTCTGTTTCTGCCCTGATGAAATATGACCGCACGGTGGTGCAGATGGTCTTTGAAAAGGATAACGAGATTGACCACATGGAGCGTGATATTGAAACCTTCTGCATGCGTCTGCTTTTGCAGCAGCAGCCGGTAGCAAGGGATTTGCGGACGATTTCCTCCGCCTTGAAAATGATTTCCGATATGGAGCGTATCGGTGATCAGGCAGGGGATATTGCGGAAATCATGCTAACGCTCGGCGCACAGGATACGCAGAGCAAGCTGCATATTCAGGAAATGGCACGCGCAACGGTAAAGATGGTAACGGATGCAGTGGAATCCTTTGTGAAAAAGGACTTGACACTGGCGCGTTCTGTTATGCAGTATGATGATGTGGTGGATGGTCTGTTTGATAAGGTGAAGGAGGAGCTGATTCGGCTGATTCTCGAAAATCGGGAAAACGGCGAATTCTGCATTGACCTTCTGATGATTGCAAAATATCTGGAAAGAATCGGTGACCATGCAACAAATATTGCAGAGTGGGTAGAATTCTCCATCACGGGGCAGCATGTTATCGCGGAGGAGGAACGTGCATGATTACCTATGAGGAAATACGAAAAAATGAGGACATCCGCACCTATATCCAAAGTGCGGATGAAGCCCTTGCGGCGCTTGGCTTTACGGAACATTCCTTTGCGCATGTGACGAAGGTAGCGGAATCGGTGAAATATATTCTGGAAACGCTTGGGTTTTCCGCACATGCGGTGGAGCTGGGCATGATTGCGGCATATCTGCACGATATCGGCAATCTGGTCAACCGCGCGGAGCATTCGCAGAGCGGCGCAGTGATGGCGTTCCGTATTCTGGACAGGATGGATATGCCTGCGGCGGATATTGCGACGATTGTAGCCGCCATCGGCAACCATGATGAAGGGACGGGCGTACCCGTCAATGCCATTGCGGCAGCGCTGATTCTGGCGGATAAAAGCGACGTGCGCCGCAGCCGTGTGCGCAATCCTGAGAAAAAAACCTTTGACATCCATGACAGAGTCAATTACTCTGTAGAAAAGTCCCTTTTGAAAATCAACCGTGAGCATAGCCTGATTAAGCTGAAATTATCGGTTGATACGCATTATGGCTCTGTGATGGATTATTTTGAAATCTTTCTGGAACGAATGGTGCTGTGCCGTAAGGCGGCGGAAAAGCTGGGACTGCAATTTAAGCTGATGATTAACGAACAATCTTTGATTTGAGGTGGAGGAGATCCCATGCTGATTTATTTGGTAGAAGATGACAACAGTATCCGCGAGTTGGTGGCGTATACGCTGCACAGCGCGGGATTTGAGGCGGAAGGCTTTGAGAGACCTTCTGCTTTTTGGCGCGCCTGTGCCGAAAGACGACCGGATTTGGTTTTGCTTGACCTGATGCTGCCGGAGGAGGACGGCATCAGTATCTTGAAGAAATTGAGACAGGCACCGCAGACCGCAAGGCTGCCGATTTTGCTTCTGACGGCAAAAAGCAGTGAATATGATAAGGTGCTGGGACTGGACAGCGGCGCGGATGATTATGTGGCGAAGCCCTTCGGCATGATGGAGCTTCTGGCAAGGGTGAAGGCACTGCTGCGCCGCACGGAGCAGGCAGAGAGCGAGGAGGTCTACCGCCTTGGCACGCTTTCTGTGAATAAAACAAGGCACGAGGTATATGCGGCAGGGCAGGAGGTCACGCTGACGCTCAAGGAATTCGATTTGCTTTGTCTGCTTCTGGAAAACAAGGGACGCGTGCTGACGAGAGACCAGCTCTTAAACCGCATCTGGGGCTATGGCTTTGATGGAGAAAGCCGTACTGTGGATGTGCATATTCGTACTCTGCGGCAGAAGCTGGGGGAATGCGGCGAATATATCGAAACGGTGCGCGGTGTAGGCTATAAAGTAGGTGGAAATATATGACGAATCGCATTTTTCGGGCAATTTTTCTGGTGGCGGCGGCAGTTATGCTTGCCGTTTCCCTGCTGACTATGGGGATGATGTATCAGTTTTCCGCGGAGGAAACGACGGAAAAGCTGCAAAGAGAGACAGAATATATTGCCTGTGGCATTGAAACGGACGGCGTGCGGTATCTGGAGAAAATCAAGGACGCAGAAACGAGAATCACTTGGGTTGATGCAGATGGGACAGTGCTGTATGATTCCTCCGCGGATGCATCCGAAATGGAGAATCACGGCGACCGTGAGGAAATAAAGGAGGCCATGCAAAGCGGCGAGGGCAACAGCAAGCGCATTTCCGCAACGCTTTCCGGACAGACGCTTTACCATGCGGAACGGCTGACAGATGGGACGATTCTGCGGCTTTCCGTGGAAACGATGAGCGTGGTTGCGGTATTTCTGACGATGGCATTTCCGTTGGTGCTGATTCTGGCAATGATGATGGCGGTTTCCGTTTTTCTTGCCTTCCGCACGGCAAAAAATATCACAAGCCCCATCAATGAGATTGATTTGGAGCATCCCGAGCAGGCGGAGGTTTATGAGGAGCTGACCCCGCTTTTGCGGCGAATTGCCGTGCAGAATCGGGAAATTCACCGCCAGATGGCAGAGCTGAAGCGCAGAAAAGAGGAATTCGATACGATTACCTCGAATATGCAGGAGGGTCTGCTTGTGATGGATGGCGAGGGGGATATTCTTTCCTATAACGCCGCGGCGAAAACGCTTTTGGGCGTGGATGCCGTAACGGAGGGCGAAAATATTTTTTCTCTGAACCGCAGTGCTGCTGTGCGCCGCAGTGTGGAGGGCGCGCTGGCAGGGGCGCATCGAGAGGAGCGGCTGGAGGCAAACGGCAGAATCTGCCAGATTTTCGCAAACCCCGTTTTTCGGGAGGAGGAGGTTGCCGGCATGATTCTGGTGCTTCTGGATGCAACGGAAAAGGAGGAGCGCGAGCAGCTGCGGCGCGAATTTACCGCCAATGTTTCCCATGAGCTGAAAACACCGCTGACCTCGATTTCCGGCTTTGCGGAGATTATGAAAAACGGCATGGTGCCGCCTGCGGATATGGGAAAATTCGCAGAAAAGATTTATGACGAGGCGCAGCGGCTGATTGCGCTTGTGCAGGATATCATCAAGCTTTCCAAGCTGGACGAAAAGGACACGAGCCTCTGCGAGGAGGAGGTCGAACTGGATGCACTGGTGCAGGAGGCATGCGAACGCTTACAGCCTGCGGCGGAAAGGAAGCGCGTAACCCTTTCGGCGGAGACCGAACCGATTCTGTTTCGCGGCGTGAAACAGGTGCTTTCCGAAATGATATACAATCTCTGCGATAATGCCATTCGCTATAACAAGGAGGGCGGCGCGGTTTTTGTCACCCTGAAGCAGAAGGCGGACAGGATTTCCCTTACCGTAAGGGATACGGGCATCGGCATTGCGAAGGAGGAGCAGGGGCGGATTTTCGAGAGATTCTACCGTGTGGACGCAAGCCGCTCTGCGGAAAACGGCGGCACAGGCTTAGGGCTTTCTATTGTCAAACATGGTGCGGCACTGCATAACGGAAAAATTTTTATCGAGAGTGAAATCGGAAATGGGACAAGCATTGAGATTTCCCTGCCATATTCAATAAATTGAATATACGAAAAACATACTGAAAACCCCTTCTCTGTTTTCCTCAGGAGAGGGGTTTTTTTCGTGGAGTGAAAACGCATGGGGAGGGGGTTCTGTCTCCGGTGAAAAAATGGGCGAATTAGACAAAGTAACCGGCGTGCCGACCCATCGGAAAAGCATAAAAAACAGGGGAAAGGAGGTGGAAATCTTTGGTTGGTTTTCTGTATACATTATCTTGCATGCGAAATAAGGTTGTGCTAGAATGATAGCGAGAGTGAGAATATGAGGAGCAATTTTAGGGGAAATGAGCGTATGGTTCCGCATATCAGGGTACACCTTTTGGACGTGCGCTTTTGTTGGGTAGTATATTAGAAAAAAAGGTGAAGGTTATGAGCAAGTTTGAAAGTAATGTACAGTACATCAAATATCTGGTAAACAGGGAATGCGCGAGCCGCTTCTTCAATGGGGAGCTGGATAAGGAAATCAATATGGAAAAGGAGATTGCGGAAGCGATCATTCCGGGGCCAAAGGCATCCTTCCGCTGCTGTATTTATAAGGAGCGCCATATTATTGAGGACCGTGTGCGTCTGGTTCTGGAGCCGACAGAGGGCGACCGTGTAATCAACGTGCTGGATTCCGCCTGTGATGAATGTCCGATTGACCGTTTCGTGGTCAGCGATTCCTGCCGCGGCTGTCTGGGGCATAAATGTCAGGAGAATTGTCCGAGGCACGCCATTTCCATTGTAAACCACAGAGCATACATCAATCAGGAAATGTGTATCGAATGTGGACGCTGCAAGCAGGTCTGTCCCTTTGGTGCCATCAGTGAGGTCATGCGTCCGTGCATGCGTGCCTGCTCCGTCAATGCGGTCAAGATGGATGAAAACAGAAAAGCGATGATTGACCATGATAAATGTATTTCCTGCGGTGCCTGCGTGCAGCAGTGCCCCTTCGGTGCGATTGTGGATAAATCCTTTGTTATGAACGTGCTGAATCTTCTGCGCGATTCCTGGAACAACACAAGCTATCACGTTTATGCGGTGGTTGCGCCTGCGGTTGCCAGCCAGTATACAGGCATCAAGGTTGGGCAGGTGTTTGCCGGCATTAAGGAGCTTGGCTTCTATGATGTGGTTGAGGCGGCGATTGCCGGTGATATGGTTTCCGTTGAGGAAGCAAAGGAATTTGTGGAAACCATTGAGGAAAAGAAATGGAAAACAACCTCCTGCTGTCCTGCCTTTGTGGAATATGTGAGAAAAAATCACCCCGAATATATGGATCATGTGTCCACCGTGGTTTCTCCCATGATTGCCATGGCAAGAGCCATCCGCGCGAAGGATAGAAAGGCGCGTATCGTCTTTATCGGGCCCTGCACGGCGAAAAAGGTCGAAATCAAGCAGGATGACGTAAAGGGCGCAGTGGATTATGTGCTGACGTTTGAGGAGCTGCGTGCCATCCTTGACGCAAGAGGATTGGAGCTGGCGGAAATGCCGGAGATTACCGCAGGGGAGCCCTCCTCCTACGGACGGATTTTTGCAAGAACGGGCGGCGTGGCGGAAAGCGTGCGCCGTGTGGCAAAGCTGGAGGGCATTGAAACGGAAATCAACCCCATCCGCTGCAGCGGCATTGAGGAATGTATCAAAACCATGAAGCTGGCATCCTTCGGCAGATTGGAGGAAAACCTCATTGAAGGCATGGCGTGCAAGGGTGGCTGCACAAACGGCGCAGCGTCCATCTTTCATGACCAGAGAGGGATTCAGCGAGTGAATGATTTCAGCCGCCTTGCGCTGACGGATAACCCAATGGAAGGGATTCGCGGCTATGATATGGCAGGCGTGAATATGGAACGTGAATTTCCTGAGTTGGAAAAAATGAAGGAGGTTACCGCAGGCGAGAAAAAAGCCAAGAAGCAGGCGACCGCAAAAGCGAAAAAGGAAGCGATTGCGAAGGGCGAGATGGAATAACCCCTTTGTATACAGCATAAAAATAACCCCGAATTTCAAGCAGAACGCTTGGGTTCGGGGATTTTTTGCATAAAAGGAAAATAAAAAAGACCGAAGCGAAAACCTCGGTCTGAAATGAGTCATCCGGGACTCGAACCCGGGACACCTGGATTAAAAGTCCAGTGCTCTACCAACTGAGCTAATGACCCGCAACAGAAATTAGTATATCGCAGGAGACGGGTTTTGTCAACAGCTTTTTTGGGAAAAGCGGAAGTTTTTTTATTTGTGCAAATTCTGCGCGGCTTTGGGGCGTATTTTTTCCGAACCTTAAAGAAATCGTAAGAGAAAGCAGTTTTTTTTGTCGGAAAAACATGATATGCTATAAAAAATGTGTAAAGGAGGCATAGGAAATGGAAGAATTTAACATTCTGGTTTGTGATGATGACCACAGCATTGTGGATGCGATAGAAATATATCTGAAGCAGGACGGCTATCGTGTCATTAAGGCGTATAACGGCTTGGAGGCACTGAAGGCGTTGGAGGAAAACGAAATTCATCTGATTATACTGGATATTATGATGCCGCAGCTGGATGGGCTGCAAGCAACGGTGAAAATCAGGGAAATCTGCAATATTCCCATTTTGATGCTTTCCGCGAAATCCGAGGATACGGATAAGGTGCTGGGGCTGAATTTCGGCGCGGATGATTATATTACCAAGCCGTTCAACCCGTTGGAGCTTCTGGCGCGCGTGAAAAGCATGATGCGCCGCTATACCTCCTTGGGCAGCATTGCCGAGAAGAATAACGTGATTCGTATCGGGGATGTGGAGCTGGATAAGGACGCGAAGGAGGTGCGCGTAAATGGCAAGCTGGTGAAGATGACGGCGACGGAATATGGCATTTTGCAGCTGCTGATGGAAAACGCAGGGAAGGTATTTTCGATTGATGAGATTTACGAAAGGGTCTGGAATGAATCCTCCTTTTCGCCGGAAAATACCGTTTCCGTACATATTCGGCGGATTCGGGAGAAAATCGAAATTAACCCGAAGGAACCGAGATATCTGAAGGTGGTGTGGGGGATTGGCTACAAAATCGAAAAAATCTAAGCTGTATCGACTGAGATATAAGGGAGTTGCGGTGGTTCTGTTTTTCACCTTTGCGGTGTCGATTTTCTTCTGCGGCATTGTGGGCGTGAATATTTCCAGAAACTGGAGCTGGAATGTCATCAATGCGGATACGGTCTATGATACGGAGGAATTCCGCGAGGCTTTCAGCCGCACGCTTGACCGAGCGGTGCAGGCGGATATTTATTATCAGAATGAAGACCGCGTTTCCAAGGGCGCAGCGGTTGACCGCAATGACCTGCTGAACAGCTTCAAGCGCTATTACGGCATTATCGACGGCATGATTACAGCCAATACGGAAATCAATGCCGCCTATGACGGGCTGATTCTGCATGGAGAGATTCCCGCAAGCCTGCAAAGAAATCTGGAGGAATATCGGAATCTGGTGGAAAGCCGTCTGCCTGCCTATTATAAAATGTATATCCAAAGACAGCTGGATGAATATAAAAACTGCATCCGCTATCTGGAGGGGGTCAGAAACTTCCTATATTATGTAGAGGATGAAAACGGCAATGTTGTCGGCGGCAATGCCACGAAGGGCGAAATCAGTCAGGAGGCGCGCACGCTTGTGCTTTCCTCAGGCTTTAGCAGCGACCATCTGGGCGAAAATCCGTATTATTTTGATACCTACGAGAATCCTGTTCTGGAAAAGAGCAATTTCAAATTTTACGGCGCGATTCGCGACCCTCTGCTGCCGGGGGATGAATTTTACGACCTGTGGCAGGGCTTCGGCTTCGCAAAAAAGAGCATCCCGATTCTTTCCTGTGTTTCGGCGGTTTCCCTTCTGGGGATGCTGCTTTCCGTCATCTATCTGGTGCGGGTGACAGGGCAGACGGAGCGGCACGGCAAAATTCAGCTTGGCATAGTAGACCGGCTGTATAACGAGGTGCATTTCCTGCTGGTGGCACTTTTTGGCTGCATTGCGGGCTTTACGGCGCATACCCTTGTGGATACCATAAGGCAGGGAGCGGTGCTGTTCTGGAATTACGTTTTCGCGACCATTCTGGGCGTGCTCTATCTGGTGACGGCGGCAATTCTGCTGAATTATCTGCTTTCTGTTGCAAGGCAGCTGAAAAATAAAAGCTTTTTCCGCAATACATGGATTTCCGTTTCCATCCGCAGGATGAGCGAGCTTTTCACAGGCAGCACCTTCCGCGGCTGGATGGTGATTGTCATGCTCTGCTATGCGCTGGGCAACTGCGTCATCATGGGCGTAATGGTGATGGCACCGTATTACGGCTACGCGGAGCTGGCGGTTCTGGCAGGCGTGGGGCTTGTGTGCTTCAATGGGCTTTGCATGTACTGGTTTGTGCGCGCGCTGCGTTCCTTGAAGGAGATTATGATTTCCGTAAAGGAAAGCGCAAAGGGGAACTTTTCTTATCAATTAGATTTGAATAGGATTTCGCCCTCGTTCCTGAATTTTGCGGAGGATGTGGCGAATATTCAGGAGGGCTTCAAAAATGCCGTGGATGATGCCGTGAAGGGCGAGCGGATGAAGGCGGAGCTGATTACGAATGTTTCGCATGATTTGAAAACGCCGCTGACCTCCATCATTTCCTATGTGGAGCTTTTGAAGCACGAAGACCTGAAAAACGAGCGCGCGAAGGGCTTTATTGCCGTGCTGTATGAAAAATCCTACCGATTAAAGCACCTGATTGAGGATTTGATTGAGGCGAGCAAGGCTTCCAGTGGCAATCTGACCGTTGCAAAAATGCGCGTGGATTATAAGCAGCTGACCCTACAGGCGATGGGCGAGCTGGAGGATAAAACAAATGCGGCAGGGCTGACGTTTAAGCTCAGCTGTGACGAGCCTGTCTTTATTGATGCGGACGGCGGACACATGTGGCGGATACTGGAAAATCTGCTGTCCAATGTGATAAAATACGCCATGCGCAATTCCCGTATCTATGTGGATATTTTCAAAATGGACGGCTACGGCGTGCTGGTTATGAAAAACATTTCCGCAACGCCGATTGATTTTGACGAAACCAGACTGACGGAGCGCTTTGTGCGCGGCGATGCCTCCCGCACCACGGAGGGGAGCGGTCTGGGGCTTTCCATCACGCAGAGCCTTGCGGAAATACAGGGCGGCACCTTCGGGATTCAGGTGGATGGCGATTTATTCAAGGCAATCGTAAGTATTCCTCTGTGGGAGGAGGATGAGGAGGAGGAAAATGAGGTGGATACGCTGTGATTAACGCGTTTTATAAAAAATACCAGAAGCATTTTGATGTGAGCGAAAACAATTTTGCGCATTTCGTGATGTGGAGCTGCGGCGGCATCTGCATCGGCTTTGTGATTGGGCTGGTGGGGATTGCGTTCCACCTTGCACTGGAATGGGCAACGGAATTTCGCACTGCGCACCCAATGCTGCTCTGGCTGCTGCCCTTCGGCGGTCTGGCGATTGTGCTTGCCTACCGTCTGGCAGGACAGGAGAAGGACAGAGGAACGAATTTTATTCTGGTTGCGGTGCGTGCAAATGAAGCTGTGACGCTAAGAACTGCACCGCTGATTTTTTTCAGCACCGTTGTGACGCATCTTTTAGGCGGCTCGGCAGGCAGAGAGGGCGCGGCACTCCAGCTGGGCGGCAGCATTGCCTCCAGCTTCGGGCGAATGTTTCAGCTGAATGAGCGGGAGGGGCGCATCATGACGATGTGCGGCATGGCGGCAGGCTTTGCGGCGCTTTTCGGCACACCGCTGACCTCTGTCATCTTCGCGATGGAGGTTATCACCGTTGGGGTCATGCACTATTCCGCCATTGTGCCGTGCATCATTTCGGCACTCGTTGCGGCAGGGCTTTCGCAGGCTGTCGGGATTGCGCCGACTACCTTTTCCATCGCACATATTCCGGCAGCGGTCGGCTTGGAAAACTGCTTTCGGGCGGCGGTGCTTGGCGTGCTCTGCGCGATACTGAGTGTGCTGTTCTGCATTGTGATGGAGCATATCGGGGGTGCATATCGCAGGATATTCAAAAATCCCTTTGTGCGTGTGTTTTGCGGCGGCTGCATCGTCATTGCGGCAACCTATCTTGTCGGGTGCAGGGATTACAACGGCGCAGGCATGAATATCATCACGCAGGCATTGCAGGGGGATGCGAAGGCGGAGGCATTCCTGCTCAAGATTCTTTTTACCGCGCTGACCTTAGGCGCAGGCTTTAAGGGCGGCGAAATTGTGCCCTCCTTCTTCATCGGGGCAACCTTCGGCTGTGTGGCAGGGCCATTGCTTGGGCTTTCCGCGCCGTTTGCGGCTTCGCTCGGCATGGCGGCGGTATTTTGCGGCGTAACGAATTGCCCGCTTGCGTCCATCATGCTCTGCATTGAGGTGTTCGGCTTTCATGGAATGGCATATTATGCACTCTGCTGTGCGGTCAGCTACATGCTTTCCGGCTATTACGGGCTGTATACCGAGCAGAAGATTATGTATTCCAAGGTAGAGCCGGAGTTTATCAATAAGAATGTGCATTAAAAGGGTGCATTGAATAAAAATGAATAAAATAATTTTATGCAGTATTTTATACATTTTTTTATATTGCATTTTGTGCTGCATCCTGCAAAAGCCGCAGACAGAAACGGTTGTTTCCCTTGAAAATATTGCGGTTCTGTATATATTTTATAAAAAGGGAAGAGAAAAAAATAATTTATTGTGAAAAATGATTATTGTATTTTATGCACTTAAATAGTATAATTCCAATATCAAATATTACAGAAGAAAATCATTTTTAGGAGGAAGAGGACAATGAAGAAATTTATGAAGGGCCTTCTGGCTACAACAATGGTATTTGCAATGATGACTTCTCTGGCAGGCTGCGGCGGCGATGCGGCAACAGATGACAGCGCAGATGCAAAAAAGGAAACACTCACTATGGCAACAAACGCAACATTCCCTCCGTATGAATATTACGAAGGTCAGGATATTGTCGGTATTGATGCGGAAATCGGTCAGGCACTGGCAGATAAGCTGGGCATGGATTTCAAAATCGAGGATATGGAATTTGATTCCATCATTCCTGCGGTAACAAGCGGTAAGGCAAGCATGGGTATGGCAGGCATGACAGTAACACCGGATCGTCTGAAAAGCGTAGACTTCTCCGATACCTACGCAACAGGCGTGCAGGCAATCATCGTAAAGGAAGGCTCCGATATCAAATCTGTGGATGATTTGTTCGCAGAAGGCGCAAATCATAAAATCGGCGTACAGACAGGTACTACCGGTGACCTGTATACAACAGATGACATCGAAGGCGCAGGTCTGGGTACGGTAGAACGCTTCCAGAAGGGCGCAGACGCAGTTCTTGCGCTGACACAGGGCAAAATCGACTGCGTTGTTATCGATAACAACCCTGCAAAATCCTTCGTTGCGGCAAATGAAGGTCTGAAAATTCTGGATACAGAATATGCAGTAGAGGATTATGCAATCTGCCTGCCGAAGAACAGCCCTCTGACAGAAAAAATCAACACAGCACTGGCTGAGCTGACAGCAGACGGCACGATTCAGAAAATTATTGATAAATACATCAGCGCTGAATAATTTCAAGGCGAAATGCTTTCAGGGGTGACAAAAAACGTCACCCCTGTTTTATGGTTACAGGAAAAGCAAGGGAGGAATTTTTGGAATGAGCCTGAAAGAGAAATTCATATTCAACTTTATTGATGACGGGCGTTGGCACTACATTGTGGACGGGCTCAAGGTTACGCTTGAGGTAACCTTTTTTGCGGTGCTTCTGGGCATTGCGCTTGGCGTGATTATCGCAATCATTCGCTCTACATACGATAAAAACAAAAGCTCGATGCGCGGCTTCAGTAAATTTATTGTGGTTCTGCTGAATTTTATCTGTAAGATTTATCTGACCGTCATCCGTGGGACACCTGTGGTGGTACAGCTGATGATTATGTACTTCATCGTTCTGGTATCCTCCACGAATAAGGTGCTGGTTGCGGTGCTGGCGTTCGGCTTCAACTCCGCGGCGTATGTTGCGGAAATCTTCCGCAGCGGCATTATGTCCATTGATGAGGGGCAGTTTGAGGCAGGGCGCAGTCTTGGCTTTAACTATGTGCAGACCATGCGCTATATCATCATTCCGCAGGCGTTCAAAAACGTACTGCCTGCACTGGCAAATGAATTTATTGTGCTGCTGAAGGAAACCTCTGTTGCCGGCTACGTTGGTCTGGCAGACCTGACAAAGGGCGGCGATATCATCCGCAGCCGTACCTTCCAGGCATTCATGCCGCTGATTGGCGTTGCGGTGATTTATCTGGTGATGGTAATGTTCTTCACATGGCTGGTTGGGATTCTGGAAAGGAGGCTGAGAGACAGTGAGCGCTAAGGAAACACTGATTAAGGTTGAAAATTTACAGAAATATTATAAGGGCGGTGCGATTAAGGCACTGGACGGCATCAATACGGAAATCAAAAAGGGCGAGGTTGTTGTTGTCATCGGACCTTCCGGCTCCGGCAAATCCACCTTCCTGCGCTGTCTGAACCTTCTGGAGGTGCCGACAGGCGGACATATCCTCTTTGAGGGGACGGATATTACGGATGAAAAAACAAACATCAATGTCCACAGGCAGAAAATGGGGATGGTGTTCCAGCATTTTAACCTTTTCCCCCACATGACGATTTTGAAAAACATGACGATTGCACCCATGAAGCTTCTGAAAAAGAGCGAAGCCGAGGCAACGGAAAAGGCTATGGAGCTGCTCAAGCGTGTCGGCCTGGAGGACAGAGCGAATGCGTACCCCTCTCAGCTTTCGGGCGGACAGAAGCAGCGTATCGCCATTGTGCGTGCGCTTTGCATGGAGCCTGAGGTGATGCTGTTTGACGAGCCCACCTCCGCGCTTGACCCTGAAATGGTCGGCGAGGTGCTGGATGTTATGAAGCAGCTGGCGAATGATAGCATGACGATGGTTGTGGTAACGCATGAAATGGGCTTTGCAAAAGAAGTTGCAACCCGTGTGATGTTCATGGCGGACGGCAAGCAGGTCGAGGAGGGCAGCCCCAAGGATATTTTTGAAAATCCCAAAAGTGAGCGACTGCAGCAGTTCTTGGCAAAGGTGCTGTAAGCATAAAAAAGAAACAAAAAAGCGAAGGAGTATTCCCCAAAAAGGGAGCTTCCTTCGCTTCTTTTTATATGTTTTCGAGTTCCTCTGCGGATTGCAGCGGAATCCCTGCATCCGCAAGGGCTTGGGCAAACAGCCCCTTGCCGGAAATCTTTTTTCCGGAAAAGGAGCCGTCGTAAATCTCTCTGCATCCGCAGGAGGGACTGCGCGGCTGCAAGATGGCAAGGTCGATTTCCTCTGCCGAAAGGCGCGCCATGGTCTGCTCTACGCCGCGGCGGAAATATGCGGTCACATCCTCGCCGTTTTTGTTGATGGCACGTCCGCCCTTAAGCTCCACAGGCACACGGGGCACAGGCAGACCGCCCGTCACCTCCGGACAGACGGGGATAACCACATGCCCCTTGAGGAAATCCAGAACCGCCTGACTGCGGTTGTTGCCGCCGTTATATTTGCAATTTCGCCCCAAAAGACAGGCACTGACTGCGATTTTCATAAATATTCCCCCCTCTTAAAAGCAATTCAGCTGCTGCTGCAATGTGTGGAAGAATAGGGAAAGATGGTAGCCGTCCATGCAGGCGTGGCTGATGGTAAGCGTGAGGGGGAGGGTAAATGCGCCGTCCGCCTCGGTATATTTCCCGAAGGTGAGAAGCGGGAAAAGATTGGGCGCGCCGCCGTAATTAACGGGGCAATACGCCGTATAATCGAGCCATGGCACGCAGGAGATGCAGAAGAAATTCGCAGGCTGTCCCTCCTTCACCTTGATGCCCTTTTTATCATGATACTGCTCCGCGTCTGCGACCAGATTTCGATAAAAGGTGTCAAAATCCGCATCATATTCGCTCCAAACATCCGAAAAGGTCTTGTCATCCTCGTGGAAGATGGTGAAATTCGGGTTGAGGTAGGAATAATAGCCGGGGGTGCCGTTCTCGTCCACGGCGGTACACATTTCGGGGATGGACGCAACGACCTGTCCCGTCAGGGCGGCAAAGGCAGGGAAAAATTTCAGATTGCGCCGCTTCACCTCTGCCAGAAAATGCGTCACATCTATCCGCACCGTCATACTGTTGACGGATTTGACAAAGCCCTTGGTGTAATATTGAAAATGACTGCTCCTTGCCCAATCGGCAGGGAAGGGGGTAAAGGTTGCCTGTTTCATGATATCTCCTTAATATTTTAATGTAACGGTTTTTGTTGCGCTGTTCCAGTCAAGCTGTGTGCCTTCGATTTCCATAAGGCTCATCCAATCTCTGAGGGAAACGAACAATCTGCCGTCCTTCAGCTCCGCGGGGGTGGAAAGCTTGATGGTTTCGGTGCCCTTTTTATAGGTTGCTGCATTGGGGGTAAGCATCGTCAGCTTATCATTCACGAAGGTGTAGGCTGCGTTTTCCGTTGCGCTCCATTTTACCTCCTGTGCAGGATTGGAAACCGCAAGCAGTGCGCGCAGGGGCAGCATGGTGTAGCCGTTTTTGATATAGGGAGCAACGTCTGCGGTATGGGATACTGCGCCGTTTTTCAGAATATCCGCCTTGCCGATGGTCAGCTGATAGGTATTTGTGGTTTTGGTTTCGTCTGTCTTGGTTTCGTCCTTCTTCTCGTCCGTTTTATCGTCCTTCTTTACCTTATTTTTTGCGACCAGCTCAATGGTATCGTCAAATTCGTCATAGGCTTCGGCATAATCGAACCAGTTTTCCCCCTGCTTGGTGGAGGGGCTTTTCGTTACGAGAATGCTGTTTTTATTGGCGTTGTCCTTCGGGAAGGTCACCTTTGCATCATCCTGTACGCTGATGATGGGGTTTTTGCCCTTCGCCTTTTCGATATAAATGACATGCCCATCGGGGTCTGCCGCAATTTCTACGCTGTCATAGAAGGTAACAGGACCCTGCTTTGCATAAATCGCACTGGCGGAATAGCTGTCCGTCATGATTTTCAGCTTTCCCTTGCCCTCGAAGGTCAGCTCACCCTCGCAGTAAATCCCGTCGCAATGATAGGAAAGGGTGTTCAGGCTGTTATTGCTGCCATTGACACGCACCGTGCTTTCATCGGGCAGATAAATTGCCGCGCGCTCCTCCAGCTTCCCCTGCGGAACGGTGAGGGAAAGGTTTTCAACGGTCAACGTCTGGCTGCTTGCATCCCAAGCCCAGCCTGCGTCCGTATCCGCTGCATCCTCTGTCATGCTGCGGAAATCAAGGGGCTTTTCCAAATCTGCCGCGAAAACGGCGGTAGGGCATGCGCCCATCAGAACTGCGGCGGAAACCACACCGCAAAGATATTTCTTCGTCATAGAGATTCCTCCTTTTTTTGCTTAATTTCTTCTAGTTTACCATGACTGACGGGAAAAACCAAGACGGCAAGGCTTAAATTTGTCTAAATGTTTGACGCGCAAACGGTTTTATTTGTTCCGCAGGGGGACAAAAAATGCTGCTTTGTCGGAAAAGTTGAAAAAAACAAATGGTACATTCGGTAAAAGTATAGTATAATGAAGGGTAATCTAAAATGGGTGATTTATGTAAATTTGCGTGCCGCAAGGATAGAAACGGAGGATTGGCATGAAATATATCAAGGAACTGAGAGAGGGCGAAAATGTCATTGAGCATTACCTTTGCAAATCCAGAGCAAGCATGAAATCCCGCAACGGAAAGACCTATCTTTCCTTAAAATTGCAGGATAAAACAGGCATTGTGGATGCGAAGGTCTGGGATATGAATAAGGATATCCAGAGCTTTCAGGAGAATGATTTTATCAAGGTGGATGCGTTTGTAACGACATTTAATAACGAATTGCAGTTAAACGTCAAGCGGATTCGCCGCAGCCGCGAGGGCGAATATGACCCTGCGGATTTTATCCCCAGTACGGATAAAAATATTGACGAAATGTATACACAGCTGCTGGCGTATATCAAGACCATTCAAAGCCCCTATATCAAGAAGCTGCTGGAGGAAATTTTCCTCAGACACCCTGTCATCAGCAAGGATTTCAAATATCATTCCGCGGCAAAAACCATGCACCACAGCTTCCGCGGCGGTCTGGTGGAGCATACGCTTTCCGTCACGCAAATCTGCGATTTTATGGCACCACGCTATGAATTTGTGGATAGAGATATTCTCGTTGCCTGCGCCATGCTGCATGATGTCGGGAAGATTATGGAGCTTTCCGATTTCCCCGAAAACGATTATACCGATGAGGGGCAGCTTTTGGGACATATCTTCATCGGGGCAGAGCTGATTCGGGATACCGCGGCGAAAATCGAGGGCTTTCCGCAGAAGCTGGTGACGCTGCTGATGCACTGCATCCTTTCCCACCACGGCGAGCTGGAATATGGCTCTCCCAAGGTGCCCGAAACCATCGAGGCCTTTATTTTGCACTGCGCCGACAACATGGACGCAAAAACGAAGATGTTTGAGGAAATGCTTGCCGCAGACAACACACAGGGCAGCTGGGCAGGGTATCACCGTATGCTTGCCAGAAATATTCGTAAGAGTGATTACAAATGATAGAAAGAGAAACCATATCCGCGCACGAAATCAATAAATATGACTACTGCCCGTATCAGTGGTATTATGAACGGCTCTACGGCAGGGCGGAGCTGCGGCGGCTTTATGCACAGAGAAACGCACGCCTGCATTTAGAGGATAGCATGAGTGCCAACTTCCGTAAGGGTGAGGGCTATCATCAGAGGAGCTATTTTCTGCTGCGTCTGCGGCGGATGGCTTGGAAGATTGCCGTTCTGCTGTTTGCGGCGGCGGCCTTCGGCGGATATGTATGGGTGAAATACAGTGGAATGGGTTAAAACAATCGGAAATGGCTTCGGCACGGCGGATTTGGTGCTGCTCTGCGTGGCAGTGCTGCTGGTGGTGCTTTTGTGCATCAGGCATGGCAGACCTGCGTTAAAAAAGCTGACCGCAAGGGATGATATCCCCGGCTATGCGCTTCTGTATGCCGACCGAAAGCAGGATAAAAACAAGGATTTCGGCAGACTGCTGTATTCCGCGAAATACGATTTGCAGGGCAGACCCGATTATGTCTTTTGCAGTCGGCTTCTGGGGCGTATCGTTCCCGTGGAGCTGAAAAGCGGCTGCATCGGTGAGGCGGAGGAGCCACACCACGGCGATTTTTTGCAGCTTGCGGCGTATTTCCTGATCTTGGAGGATGTCTATGGCAAAAGACCTGCATACGGGCGGCTGGTGTATCGGGATTATATGTTTGAAATCAAGAATACGGCGCGCGTCCGCAGGGAGGTGCTGAAAGCAGTGCAGGAAATGCGGCAGATGCTTCGGGATGGAATTGCAGAGCCGAAGCCGAGCTTTGCCCATTGCCGCCCCTGCGTCTGCAACGGAACGGTCTGTCAGTTTTCGGAAACAGAAATAGAAGGAGTAAATGATGATTCCTGTAGAGAAGAATAAAACGTATGAAATCAAAATAGCTGCACTGGGCAGTAATGGCGAGGGCATCGGGCGGATAGAGGGCTATACCGTCTTTGTAGAGGGGGCATTGCCCAGAGAGACCTGCCTTGTGCTGATTGTAAAGACAAGAAAGCATTTCGGCTATGGCAAGCTGCTGGAAATCCTGACCCCCTCGCCCGACCGCAGAGAGCCCTGCTGTCCTGTTGCGAAGCAGTGCGGCGGATGCCAGCTGCAGCACCTTTCCTATGCGGCGCAGCTTGCGTATAAAACAAAGGAGGTGCAGGACGACCTCGAACGCATCGGCGGCATTACGGGCGTGACCGTAAGACCTGCCATCGGCATGGATGCGCCTTGGCGCTACCGCAATAAGGCACAGTTCCCCGTGGGGCAGGGCAAGGACGGCTGCTCTGTCGGCTTTTATGCCAAACGCAGCCACCGCATTGTGGATACCAAGCAGTGCTTCCTGCAAAATGAACGGAACGATGCCATTGTTGCCCTTGTGCGCGATTTTCTGAATGAATTTCAGATTCCTCTGTATGATGAGGAAACACACACAGGGCTTGTCCGCCATATTCTGACACGCATCGGCAGAAGCAGCGGTGAGGTGATGGTCTGCATCGTACTCAACGGGAAAAGACTGCCGCACAGCGAGGTGCTGGTGGAACGCCTGCAAAGGATAGAGGGCATGGTCTCCATTGTGCTGAACGTGAATCGGGAGAAAACAAACGTCATCCTCGGCAGAAAAATCATCACCCTTTGGGGGAAGGATACGATTACCGATTCGCTTGACGGCATCGAATTTGAGATTTCGCCGCTTTCGTTCTATCAGGTGAACCCCGTGCAGACAGAGGTGCTGTATAAAAAGGCTGTGGAGCTGGCGGATTTAAAGGGGGACGAAACGGTGCTGGATTTATACTGCGGCATCGGGACGATTTCTCTTTTCTTCGCAAGGAAGGCAAGGCAGGTATTCGGCGTGGAGATTGTGCCCGAAGCCATTGCGGACGCGAGGAAAAACGCGGAGCGAAACGGTATCACGAACGCAGCCTTTGCCGTCGGCGCGGCGGAGGAGGTCATCCCAGAGCTGTATCGGGAGGAGGGCATTGCGGCAGATGTGGTTGTGGTTGACCCGCCCAGAAAGGGCTGTGATGCACGCCTGCTGGAAACGATTCTCCAAATTGCACCCGAAAAGGTCGTGTATGTTTCCTGTAACCCTGCGACACTCGCACGGGATTTGGCTGTGCTTGCGGCTGGCGGCTACCATACACGCGAGGTGCAGCCTGTAGACCAGTTCCCTCATACAAATCATGTAGAGACGGTTGTTTTGATGTCAAGAAAATAAAATCAAGTGCCAGAAAGCGGCGTATTTCCGGGCTTTTTGCGAGGTGAGTGCCATCAGAGCGTCCTTGCGAAAAGATCGGTTTTCTTATATGGAAACATATCTACTAAGCGAATTTTCCAGGCAGCGGAAATTGAGTGGTAGGTTTAGGCTGTGGATTAGATGTCAGGGGTTGTGGCAGTGATATGGATAACAAGGCTGACCGCAGTTCAAGCCACTCGATACTAAGAGACAGACTTGACAGTGGAATAGATATTAAGAATTGGAGGCGTATCTATGTTTAATCCTGGACTAAAAATAGGACAAATTATTAAGAACGCAGATATTGTTGGAATATTCAAATGTGGAAATATGGGAGGTATGCGCCGGTCAAGAACAACAAATACACTTGTTATTGTATCGGATTATACAAAAGGTCTTTATCATGATAAGTGGATTGGCGGGGTTTTACATTATACGGGCATGGGCAAATCAGGCGACCAAGACATTCATTGGGCGCAGAATGCCACATTGGCTGAGTCTAATTATAATGGAGTTGATGTTCATCTGTTTGAAGTTATAGATGCTGGAGAATATATTTACTGCGGAAGAATAGAACTTGTGAGCAAGCCATACACAGATGTGCAGCCCGGTGAAGATGGTAATGATCGAAAAGTATGGATGTTCCCGATAAGGCCTGTACCAGATAATGATGTAAAGAAGCCGCAAATGTTCGTGTTTAAGGATATGGATGACTACGAAAATCGTGGTAAGAATGTTGATGCTGAGTATACAAAAATGATGGCTGCTGCCAAGAAAAAAGGAACAAAGAAGCCTGTATTTGTTGCACCGATTGTTCCGAAACCAGAGCCAAAACCGCAGATGGAAATACCAATCGATATTGTCGGAAGACAGGTGAAACATAAAGCATTTGGCCTTGGCAAGATTACAGCGATTGAAGGAACAACGATAGTCGTTCAGTTTGATAAGGTTGGATTAAAAAAGATGGGGTATGAATTCTGCATGGAAAAGAAGTTGCTGGAGTTTATATAAGGAAGATATGAAAACGATTAGAGTTGTCGCTGCAGTGATTCGTAGCGAAGATAAGATTTTTGCCACAGCGAGAGGATACGGTGAATTTAAGGGCCAATGGGAGTTTCCTGGAGGAAAGATCGAACCTGGGGAAACACCACAAGAAGCCTTAGTAAGGGAAATTCAAGAGGAGCTTGATGTAAAAACCGAAGTTGGCGATTTGATAGACACTATTGAATATGATTACTCATCATTTCATTTAAGTATGGATTGCTTCTGGTGTAATGTTACCGAGGGTGAAATAAAACTCAAAGAAGCAGAGGACGCGCGCTGGCTTAGTAAAGATGAATTATACAGCGTTGACTGGTTGCCAGCCGATATGGAATTGATTGAGAAATTAGAATTATTCAATAAACACTTAAAATAGAGGAGATTAAATGGGTGAGACAAAAGCAAAGTATCATCATTTGATTCCAAGAACATACCTATCTGCATGGGAACACGGGAATGGTACTTTATATATACGTTTTCTTGAGAACAAGGAAAGTGTAGTTGAGCGAAATAAAGATAAAATAGCAGGAATAACAAACTATCATTCGATTGTAGCTGGGATGCCCATCGTAACCAAAGAAGATGCAGATAAAATTTTTGCGTGCCTCGAAGATTTAGAAGTTCATTATGGAGAGGTAGTTGTTTCTGATAATCTTGAATTGAATAAAATTTATTACGACTTTGATAATTGGACGATCCAGAGAAAGGACGGATCTGTTGTAAGTAAGAAAAAACTGAAAGCGGAAATAGAGAAAGTAAAAATACGAGATATAGAAGAATTATGGTCTTTAAAATATGAAGATGCGTGGGGTACAGTTCGTTCAGAACTTGAAAATTCAATATTTAATTCGGCGGACAGAATTATTTCCAATGCTAATAAAGAGTATTTAATGAAATTTTATACGTCGTTAGATTGGAGAAGTATTAAATCTAACATACAGTTTAACGATGCATGGGAGTGGCTTTGCAAGGAAGTTCTTCGCTTAGATGAAATAGACATTCCTGAAGAAGAACGAGAACTTCCTATGCTTGATAATGCTGCAGAAGAAATGAAACATAATTTGTTATTGAAATTTTATCGTCAATATTTAAATGATTCTGGAGTGATATATACACATGCGATGGCAAATTTATCCAATACATCCTTTCATTTTCTTGTTGCAGATGGACCTGAGACATTTAATACCAGTGACAATCCTGTTTTTGTATTTAGAAGGCTGGATGGAAAGCTACAAGGAGTGCTACCTTTGTCGCCTAGAATTTTAATGGCGCAAGGTAGAAATTCAGAACATGATGAAAATTTTTATGTTACTCATATCACGGATGAAGCAGTAAAAAGATATAATATTGAAATTGAAAAAAATGCAGCGAATTTTGTTGTCCAGCTGAATAACTAAAAAATACCCTCCCGACCAGTGCATGGTCGAGAGGGTTTCGTGCGTCTATGGAGTTATGCATCAACATCGATGCTAACGCCGGATTTTAGTTCGACTGTGATGCGGTCATCCCAGATGGTTATCTGCTTGACCCAGCGTCGCACCAGTAACTCGTCGAACTCGGTGAGGTGGGCGGTCTGCTGGGAGATGTAATCCTGCAGGTCGTTGATTCGTTTTATTTGCTCATCCCTTGTAGCAGTATCGACTATTGTCTGCTGGCGGAGCTCTCGGAGTCTGAAAATCTCATCAGCAATCTCGTCGTAGACTTCTTTGCTCTGGGCTTTCTGGATGAGCTCTTGTTGCAGGGCCATCAGCTTCTCGTCAATGTTCTCAACGGAAGTGGCCTGCGAAGCTCGGATAACCGAAGCGATGTTAAGCTGCAGCTGTGCCTGATAGCTACTTTTGTCTCCAAGCATCTGGTTGATTGCCTTGACGACGGCATCCTGAAGGACCAGCTCATTGATGGTTCGGGCGTGGCATTCCAGTCCGGTGGATTCCAGCCTACTGATGCAGCGCCAGACGATGGACTTGACACCTCGGTTATTCCAGTGGAGCCTGCGGAACATTTCACCACATTCGCCGCAGATGACAATTTGGGAGAAGCAGTGGTTGCAGCTGTAGCTACGTTTCTTGCCGTTGGCGCTGGTCTTGACTACTCGCCTGCGGACCAGTTCTTCCTGAACCTGCAGGTAGATTTCCTTCGGAATAATAGCTTCGTGGTTACCTTCCACATAGTACTGAGGCATGAGGCCGTTGTTCTTGACTCTGGTTTTATTCAAGAAATCGGTGGTGTAAGTCTTCTGGAGAAGAGCATCACCGATGTATTTCTCATTTCGGAGAATCTTGTTGATGGTGCTGGTATGCCACTTAGCTTTGCCTGCTCCGGTGAGAATGCCATCACGCTCCAGACCGGCTGCAATCTTATCCATGCTGAGGCCTTCCAAGTATTCTCGATAAATGCGCTTTACAATTTCCGCTTGTTCCGGGTCGATGACAAGGTTGCCGTCCGCATCCTTTGTGTAACCGAGGAAGCGGTTGTGGTTGATTTGCACTTTGCCTTGCTGATAGCGGAACTGGATGCCCATCTTCACGTTCTGGCTCAAGGATTGTGATTCCTGTTGGGCCAGTGATGCCATGATGGTGATTAGGATTTCTCCTTTGGCATCCATCGTGTTTATGGACTCCTTTTCGAATATGACAGGAATATTCATGTCCTTGAGTTCTCTGATGTATTTCAGACAGTCCAGAGTGTTTCGGGCAAATCGGCTGATGGATTTGGTAATAATCATATCAATTTTACCGGCCTTGCAGTCATCAATCATGCGGTTGAATTCTTCACGCTTTTTTGTGTTGGTGCCGGAGATGCCGTCATCGGCATAGATTCCGGTGAATTCCCAATCCGGGTTCTTCTGAATATATTCTGTATAGTGTTCTACCTGAGCTTCATAGCTGGTAGCCTGCTCATCGCTGTCTGTACTGACACGGCAGTACGCTGCGACTCGGAGCTTCGGTTTTTCTTCTTCCTTCTTGCGAGCGTTACTTCCAACTTGGCGTCTCGCAGGAATCAGCATTACATTTCCCATTATTGACTCTCACTTTCTATGAGGCTGTACAGGTATTCCGCTTGTCTGACGGGGTTATCATGTAAGGCAACACCGTCTTTCATATAAAAGTGGGTAGGTATCTGTATTTCCCTCATTTGTGTTTTCTTATTATTCCGTCCGAGCTTAGTGGCCCGGCGTATACGCTCTTCTTGCGCGTTCTGGTAAGTGTCCTTATCAATGATAGATGGGTAGAAGTCATCACCAAGATAATGGGCTGTTTCCATCAATCGCTTAGCGGTTCCATGATAGGTTGGAATTCCGGCTTCTGCAGCTGCCTTCGATAAGGACATACCACTCAAATAATTCTTATAGAGCTGTCGGAGCTTAGTGGCAGTAGGTTTATCAATGACGGCAGTGCCGTTTTCAATCCGATAGCCAAAGGGTGTGTGCCCCATTTAATCACCAATCCTTTCTGTGAATGTCAGTCCACATTTCATAACAAATCGGATTTCATGTCGGCTTGCTACTTCGATGTGGTCTGCGTAGCTTTCAAAAAGCTCCTCACTGTAGGCCGTAAGCATATCGGCATGAGACACAAAGTGGAGCAATAGGTTTGTTTCCGTAACCTTTGCCGAGTCACCGGTCATGCAGATGGTGATAGCTTCAATATCAGAGCGGTAAGTCTCTGCCTGTAGGAGGAGGGCATTTGTTTCTTGATTGTATAAAATCTGGTCAATATAGCCTTGTGCCATCAGCTTTGTCAGGGTTTCTCGCTGCTCGCTATTCTGGGCCAGAAGAAGCTCCAAGTGTTGAATGCGTTGGATAGCTTCGTCGCCAGAGGAATTTTCAAGGGCTTTCAGATAAGGAGCAAGTATCAGGCGATGTCCGTAGATTAGCTTGTTCAGCATCGTTACGAAAGCGGCCTTTATCTCATCATCTCGGATGTACTTCATGCTACAGGCAGTTGTGTCCTTCAAATGTGTATTGCAGGTCCAAGCTACATATTTATAGGTAGTGCAAGGATGAATCCTGCGCTTAAAGGTGTCTCCACATTCTCCGCAGATGATTTTTCCTGAGAATGCGTAGCGCTGCTGATATTTACCATTGCCTTTTTCGATACCTTTCTCAGAAGCTCTTTGTGCGACCAGTGCATTGGCAGCGTCAAAATCCTCATGGCTGATAATCGCTTCATGGTGGTCTGGAGCCATGTACTGGTCAACCTCACCATAATTGATATGGCGGTTGAAGTTTTCATCCGTATAGGTTTTCTGAAAAATAACATCACCGGTATATTTCTCATTGGCAAGGATAGCTCGAATGGTAGTAGCGGTCCATTTGCTGTTTTTCTTGGACGCAATACCATCTGCATTCAATTCATCAGCAATAGCCTGAGTTCCTTTGCCGGAAAGGACATCAGCGAATATCCTTTTTACAATTTTAGCCTGCTCTAGATTGACGACTATGTTCTCGCCATTCCAATCGTAGCCGTAAGGTGTATAGCTGAGCTTGAAGGTTCCGTTTTGGAAGCGGCGTTTAATGGACCACTTGGCGTTTTCTGAAATGGAAGTGGATTCGCCTTCAGCCATGCTACTGAGAATGGCAAGGAAGAGCTCACTTTCCATTGAGCCGGTGTTTATATTTTCCTTCTCAAAGAAAAGCGGAATATCCAAGCTCTGCAGTTTTCTTACGAGTGCTAAGCAGTCAGTCGTGTTTCGAGAAAAGCGGCTGATAGATTTTGTAATAACAAAGTCGATTTTCTTTGCTTCACAATCTGATATCAAGCGAAGTAACTCCGGACGTTTTTCAGCCTTGGTTCCTGTGATACCTTCATCGAAGTAGAGACCGGCGAACTGCCAATCCTCACGGGAATTGATGTATCGCTCATAATGGGTTTTCTGTGCTTCCAGACTTTCCAGCTGGGCATCACTGCCTGTCGAAACACGGCAGTAGGCAGCAACTCTGAGTTTCTTTTTTATGGTGATGTTATTCTGTGCACCTTCGATTTTTGTTACCTTCTTCACGGTAGTTCACCTCCCTTCGTTAGTGTCACATATTAGCTCTGAAAGCCTTATATATCAACGGATTTCGGGCATAATCTCCACCCAAAATGGAGAGAATGTCTCACGATTTTTCAGCGATAATTTGTTGAACTCTGACAAGGAAATAAGTCCAAGCTCCAACATGTTTTCAGCCACTTTCTGCGCCTGAAAGAAGTTATAATCCTGTTCGATATCGGCCTGCTGGATGGGCTTATGAGCAGCAGAAACCGGAATTGATGTTGTGATATTCTCTTGCATAATTGCCTCCAATCTGAGGAAGTTCCTCACTACTAAATGGAGGCGAGATAGCAGTTTGGCCGAAAAAAGATAAAATTATTTGCCTCCACTATCCACTGGAGAAGAGAGGCCTGTTTTGACGAAAAAATATGAAAAAAGAGGGACTGTAGGAGATAATTCCCACAGACCCTGTGAAAAGGTGTGTCTTATAACTTCTTTGCAAAATCAAGAGAAATCCATCCGGATCCGGATTTGAGCTTGCCCCAGAGGGTAGCGCCTGCTCCCTTGGACTCCTGAACAATGGTAAAGATGCCCTTGCCAGTGAACTGACCGGTTCTGTCGTAGTTGGTACCCGGCCCCTTACGGATATTCAGATTGGCGATGCTGACCTGAACCTTATAGGAAGTATCCTTGGAAGGAGTGAGCGCCGGTGTGGATGCTGCAGGGTAGACAACATTTCCAGAGGCATCAAAAACCTTGTAGCCAGAATTCTCGTCTGCCTTTTTCTTGGCATTGTCCAGTACCTTATAAGCTCCAATCTGACTCTTGGCATCAGACCAAGACTTGCGTACACGGTACATCTGAGTGGTAGGAGCAGTGCTGCCGCTACCAGAAGTAGTTCCAGAAAGCTCTGCGGTAACCTTCGCAGCCAAATCTCCAAGTCTGGCATAGAGCCAGTCACCCGGACAGGACTTATTGGCAAACCATCTGTGAACTGTAAGTACCATCTCATCAGATTTTGGTGAGTAATTCAGAGTCTTATTTTTATCCCCAAGCCAGATAAGTTTCTTCTTGCCATTACGTTTACAGATATCTACGCAAAGCTTAATAAGAATTGCATACACAGTGCTGTTCATAGTATATGGATGTTTCGTATCGGATGCACACTCAATTGTGACGGCCCTTTGGTCATTTGCATTGGAGGACGAACACCAACTGCGGTTCTTCTCCTCAACATACATTCCGACTCTTCCATCGGGTCCGATGCCATAGTTGCAGCTTGCTTGTCTGGAAGTCGGTGTAAAGATATTTCCTAAAGTTTCCATAGAACACTGACCCACTACGCAGTGGGGTGTAATTCTGTCGATGGAATGTGTTCTATGTCCTGAATGGTTCGGACTAAGTTTGGTATAGGATACCAGAGAACTATTGGTGTAAGCCATTTTACTTCTCCTCCTTTTTCGCTCTGTCATGGAGTTGTTCCAACACCATCTTTATTTTCTCCGGCACAGGCAGTCCCAGATGTGCGGCATTTTCCAAAAGGCTGACGCCTTCATTGGAAATATAGAAAAAAATCACCGCTGTCCTCAAGGCACTGCCTGTCCCAATGATGTCTGCATCCAGTATATTTGCAATGCCCACCAACATAAAAATCAGCACTTTGCGGCAGATGCCACGAAAACCGACCTCACTGGAAAGCGTATGATCATTAACGGCACACATAACGCCTGTCACATAGTCCATTGCAGCAAAGGCAATCAGTGCATAAAGCAGTCCGTCACAGCCGCCTAAAAAATATCCGAGCCATCCGCCCAGTGCCGAAATCACAAGCTGAATTACATTCCAAAAATCCTTCATTTTCATTCCTCCCAACTAAAAAAGGCGGTTATTCCGCCTTATATCCGTTCAAGTCATATCCGCGTTCTTTGAGCAAGTCCTTTACAGCCGAAAGCTGTGTTTTCGGCACAGACTTCACGGTTTTATTTTTCTCATCACAGGTTCTTCTTTGGTTAATTACAAGCTGAAAATACATCTCTGTCATTTTAATCTCCTCCCATCAATGTTTCATAAAAGTCTGCCAAGGACTCCATCAACATCAGATTATTCTGTTCCTGCTGTTCATATATATCCGCCTGCATTTCCATAATGGCAAGTTCGGCATCATTCGGCTGATAAACAGGCAATTCTTCCTTTTTTGCGGGAACGGTAAAATATCCGTCTGATACAGAATACTCCACGCCGTTATAAAAACAGGTTTTACAATCCGTAGAGAGTACATATTCTCCTGTTTCCACATCAAATCGTTTCACCGCAAATTTCTCTTTTTCAACAGGTTCCATTACCAAAAGAGAACCATAATGAACCCAGTCCGGCATTTCCTTCGTTTTATACCAGATTTCTGTTTCATTTCTTATTTCAAACATCAAATCACCTTCCTTGATACGTTACATTTACGGAATGAATATAATAGCTTCTTGAACCGGAGCAATACTCCACAAGCTGTACCTGTTCTCCGGCTGTGCAATACATACTGAAGGTTTTGCTTACTGCCGCAGATGTACTCGTTTGAATTGTTCCGATGCTTGGCATAAGAGAAAACAAAGTACTTCCTCGGTCCGAAATATAATCACTCCAAGCCAAGGAGGAAGAATCTGTTTTGCTTACATAACTGACACTGTTCACAGAAGAGGCATCATAAGATGCATTCTGGTCAATGGTTCTGCCTCCGACATAGCTGTAGTTGGTATTGGTTGCATTGTAACAATAAGATGCTGTGGCAGTAATAATTTTTTTAACATCTATATTTGAGGAATAACCTTGTGCATTGGCTGTTACGGTTACTTTATAAATACCACTAACAGGTGCTACAAACTTTGCAATGCAGATATATCTGTCGGAATAAGTGGGTGACGTAATAGATGTGGTGAATATAGTTGTCCCCGTACCTGTTTGGCTTGCCTGCCGTTGGGAAATGAGATAACTCAGCTTTTGGCTCAACACACCTGTACTGCTTGCACTGTTGTTGGTAATGGTGTAGGAACGGATGTTGTCAAGGTATCCTGCTCTTGCCGCTGTCCAAGAGGAAAGCAGTGCATTCAGCTTACTCATAACCGTTCCTGCCGTGGCACTTCCGCCTGTAGCGTTAGATGAGCCAATTAAAGTACCGATGAGATAGCTTAGTTTCTGGCTTATTGTACCGCTTGCATTTGCCGAAGTGCTTGCAGAAGTATTATTGATGACTGTATTTAGCTTTCCGTTTACTGTTTCATCCGTGGAATCAGTTTTCTTTCCAATCAGCTTTTTTAATGTTGCAAATACTGCTGTATCCATGTTTTTCCTCCTTTCAGTTTTGGCTGACAACGCTTGTAATCACATCATCTGTAATGGTTGTTTCCGTTGTGCTGTTTAAAAGTACATGACTGCCGTCAGAATCCCATGCCTTTGTGACACAGCGGATAACCGTATCTCCGATATTAGTGATTCGTTCTGCAATTTTCACTTTATTCAGCACCATGGTTTCCGTAATTACCGTATCCGTAATGTTTGATGTCACCGTTGCCCCAATACGAGAGGCAATGTTGTCAAAGTCAAAAGTCTGTAATTGCGAAATATCATTCAAAACGCCTTGATACCATTCATTGACAGCACTTTGCAGATGAGAAAACTCCACCTGCTGATTGGCAAGCTGTGCATTTGTTTTATTCTCCTGTGCGGAAAACTGGGTATTCATTTTTTCCTGCACTTCATCGCTGAACTGCTGATAGGCTTTACTGTATGCAGTGAAATAGTCGCTTGCCGTAAAGCCTGTTAAGGTACAGTACACACCGATTCTTTCATCTGTGATGTTGTACTGAGTAAGGCTTGTGGCACCGGACGCAACATAGATTGTGGCAAGAGGAATTTCAAAACGGTCAGCGGTCTGTGTGAGGTTTGGTTCGGTCGGATTGGCGGAAGGCGTTCCTTCCAAAACATAAACACCGCACATTCTGTTTACAAAGTCCGCTCTTGCCACCACTCGGTCATATCTGCCATAGTGAACATCTCCTGCCGTAATCAGAATGTTTTCGTCCTCATCATTGGCATAAAATCTGCCGTTAATGAAAAATGCACCTGCCGCAACGGTGATATACATATTTCCGTTTAAGGCTGTTACTTGCAGGCCTGTGGAGTCCGCACCATAAACGCCATTTGAGAACAGCTTGCTGAAATACAGAGCAAACTGCTCACTGGTGTATGTTCTGTCATAGTTTCCGTCACTGTCCACCACGGCATCAAAAGGAAAATAGGTTATACTCATCAAAACACCTCATTTCTTTGTAAAAATCGTGGGAATAGTATCACCGTAGGTAATCTCCATTTCATAAGTCTTTTCATAAAAATGCGTCACCTTCTCAATAGGCTTTGCCAAGGAAAGACTGCTGTCCGTATCCGTTAAAAGCACCGTATCCCCAAGAAAATAGTCCTTGTTATACTGATACTGTTCGGAATTTAAAATTACAAATTCCGCACCTGTTGTTTTGGATTTCTCCTTCAGTCCTTCCAGTAAATCTTCAACGAAACTGCCTTTCTCCACGTACTCTCTGCGAAGCAGTCCTTCTGCATCTGTTTCACCGTAAGCTGTGTAGCTTTCTTCCTCCGTTTCCGTTGGCTCGGTATAAAGATATGCCACATTTTTATAGTCTGAGGTTTCCTCATAAATATCTGTTTCGGAAATGTTGTTGAACTTATCCCCGAAAATCACTGTACTGCTCCTGTCGGAAACAGGGACACAGCAAAACACAAGCTTTTTTTCTTGAATGTCATACTCAAGCCAGAAACCGAAACCGCCGAGCTTGCTGATGAATTTCAAAATACTCAAGCAGTCATTTGCCTCATAGATGCGTTTTACTGTGTTTTTTTGAGACAGTCCAAGTCTTTTAAATGTGAAATTTGGGATTGTGCGTTTCTTGTCTGGTGGAGAAATAAAATTTTCCTGCACAAGTCGGATACAGGCGTCCTCATAGGTTTCACCCACTGGCACTTCAAAGCCTTTGACGCACCGCCAAGAAAGTACAGAAGTAATATGTCTGCCTGTGATTTCGTATTTCCTTAAATCCTTGCTGTCGGTTTTATGCTTGTTTTCTGCCAAGTAAGCGTTATTTCCAACTACAAGAACATCCTCCGTAACCTTTATGTTTTTATAAACCTCGTTATCTGTAAAAGATAACTGAATATCTCCCACATCTCGGATACATTCCGAAAACTGGATACTGCTGTAGGACTGGAGTATGTCCTTCAGCGTAAAATCAGAATAAATGTCAACTCTCATAAATCCTCCTTACAGTACCAACGGATTGTAGTTAAAATAAACTTCCAGATTGGTTACATTTTCCTCCGCACCGTATTCAATCTCATTTTCTCCTACAAAGAACTTGAAAAAACTACTTTTGAGTGCGTTTAAAACAGAAAAATCCTTTTTGCCGTTTTTATAGATAACAGGCTGTTGTTTTGTAAAATCAATAAGCAGCTCATCACCCTTAGTCATTTCCTCTGTAAAATACACACCTTCTCCTGTTTTTCGGTTGATGATATACGGATTTTTTACAGAACCGAAGGAGGATACAAACCGTACCGTCCAACCGCTGTCGGCATCACCTGTGTTATTGATTTTCGTCACAAGCTGTGCCGCCTTTACACCAAAAAGTGTGTATGGTGTAAAGTGCTGAGGAAAAACAAAAGACGGTTTCATACTGGCAAGGTTGTCGGTAACCGTCTGCTCCTTCCAATAAGTGCCGTAGCAGATCAGTTCCGTTTCCAGACTGCCTTTGCCGTTTGTATATGAAAATGTAGGTATGCTTTTCGGATAACAGGAAATAGACTTTGTATATTCTCCGTCAGAATATTTCAATAAGCCTTCCGTTTTGGGATTGAATACACTTTTGATATGCTTTTCAAAAAGGCGGTAGTTGCTGTCAGCCTGAAACACCGCCTTTATGGTGATTTCTCTCGGTTCAAGGTCAAGGTTTTGCAGAGTTTCTCCGTCCTGTCCGCTGTTTTTGTCAGTATAAAAAGAAGCATCCACATCCTCCTCAAATGCTGTCGGTATCAGATTTGATAAAAATGAGATGCTTATGCTTTGGTTTGTTGCCGTATTGGTATAGATTAAGGTTTCGGTGGCTTTCATTTCATCACACTCCCGTAAAGCCAAGCTTTCTGAAGGTTCTTTGCAGTTCCTTCTGTTCCTTCCGTGCGGTGTTTTCCGAGGAATTGTAAAAATTCTGCGTTACGGAAACATTGGTATCTCCGCTTTTATTTGTAGTATTATTCTTATAGGTCTTGTTTTCCTGTGCCGTCAGTACTCGTTCGCCCTTATGAAGTATCGCTTTGTAGCCGTCAAAGGGAACATAGTCCAGACCGCCTGCATGAGAGCCGTCTGCACCGTCATTCATTTCATCATTTGCCGACCGCCAGAAAGCAAGCTTATCCTTCAGCCAGTTGATGGTATCCGTCACCCAGTCCCTCAGACTTCTCCAGATTTCCTTCATGCCGTTCCAAAGACTGCTGAAAGCATTAACGCCTGCATTGTAAAAGGAAGAACCCATGTTTACGAGAGAGGTTACCAGTTCATTGAACTTGTTTACGGCATTTGTTTTGATTTCCGTTACCTTCTGCAAAACCGCTGTTTTAATGGTGTTCCAGACAGAAACAAGCTTAGGATAAAGAACATTTGTGATGAGATTCAGGATACCGTCCTTTAAAACGGTAAACAGACTTAAAATTCCATTTTTCAGAACAGTAACGATATTTGTAATATCACTGCTGATGTTTTTCCAGTTTCCGCTGAGAACATCCGCAAAGAACTGTGTTGCTACAACAATTAAGTTCAGTGCTGTTTCCACAATGACCTTCACGGCGTCCCATACAAAGGAGAAATTCGTCTGTATCTCCGTTAATACGGTACTTAAAATTTCCTTTATGCTGTTCCAGATGATTTGAATGTTGTTGCGAAAATCCTCGTTGTTTTTATATAAATCGGCAATAATCAGTATCAAAGCCGTTACTGCGGCGGCTATGGCGGCGATTGGGGCAATGGGCAAAGCAAGACCTGCGGAGAAGGCAGAAACAGCCGTCACCGCCGTACTGAACATTGGTGCAAGAGAACCAATGCTTGTCATCAGCGTACCCAGAACAACAAGCAAAGGCCCTGCGGAGGCTATAAGTGTACCGATAACCACAATTATTGTCTGTATTCCCATAGGTAAAGAAGAAATCCAGTTACACAGCTTTTGTATACCGCCAGTGACTGCTTCTATGGCAGGGGAAAAGGTATCCAAAATCACACCGCCTAAAACAATAAATGTATTTTTCACCGCATTGACTGCTTTGTTGATTTTAAAACTGTTGGTTTGCAGTTTTTCAAAGGCGCTGTCCGTTGCACCCGAACTCTCTCGCATCTGTGTAAGGGTAGTATTAAAATCATCAGCACTTTCACCTAAAAGAATTAAGCCTGCCTTGCCTGCCTCGGCACTGCTCCATAAATCACCGAAGGAAAGGTTCTGTTCATCTGCGGATTCCTTCAAAACGGAAAGCACATCTGCAAGACTTTCTCCATTTTCCATCAGTTCTGCAAAGCTTTTGCCTGTTCTCTCTTTCAAAATATCGGATACGGTTGTACCGCTTTTCCCAAGTTCATTCAGCATAGAGTTCATGTAGGTGGTACTTTCCGCTGTGGCAACACCATTTGCCGTCATTTTGGCATAGCCCGCACAAAGCTGGTCTAACTGAACATTGCAGGCATTGGCAGTAGGAATTACCTTACCCATTGAGGAGGATAGCTCTGCAACGGTGGTTTTGCCGAGGTTCTGTGTCTGTATCAGCATATCGGAAACATTGGTAACCTCTGATGCCTCCATACCGTAAGCATTCAAAATGGTTGTCAGTACATCCAAAGCCGCACCTGCATCGGCAAAGCCTGCCTTTGCAAGCTTGGTGGAATTGGTTACGAAATTAACCGCATCTCCTGTTTTCTGTCCGGCAGAAATGGCATTGTATACATTGTCTGCGATTTCACTGGCAGAAATGCCTGTCTGAGAAGATAGAGAAAGTATCTGTGAACGCAGTTCATCAAGGGGAACTTCCGTAGTGTCGGCAATGGTGCTGACCTTTGCCATGGCATCCTCGAAATCCACAGCCGATACAGCCGCCGCAGTGCCGATTCCCACAACAGCGGCGGAAAGGGGCATAATTGTTTTGCCTGCGGCTGTCAGCTTTCCGCCTATGTCCTTCATTTTCTCGCCAAATGAATTGATAGCGGCATTGGATTTTGCTGCTTCTTTTTCAAGTTTCTTCAGCTGATTTTCCGTTGAAATCAGTTCTCTGCGGAAGGCATCATACTTTCCTTGGTCGATTTCACCGTTTCGGTACTGCTCCTCAACCTGTTCCTGTGCGTCCTTTAATGTCTGGAGTTTTTTTCTTGTTTCGTCTGCCTTTTCAGTAAGCAGTCTGTATTTTTGTGCCAATAGGTCCGTATTGGACGGGTCAAGCTTTAATGCTTTCTGCACCTCATTCAGCTGTTTCTGTGTTGTGCTGATGGAACGGTTGGCACTGCTCATGGCCTTGCTTAAATCCGTTGTATCTGCACCGATTCTTACAATAATTCCTTTTATGTCATTGGCCATGCGTTCACCTCCTTTATGGTATGAAAAAAGCACCTGCGGCAACAAGTGCTGAAAAACAAAGTTTTATCCAAATACTTCCTTCAATCTTTTTATATCCGGCTTGGTCTGTGTCATCAGATAAGCGTTTTTCAAATACCTTCGTCCTTTTTCGCTTTGCTCACAGTTGAATATAAAGGAATCTCTACGGTATATCAGCCATTCATCAAGCGGGAGTGCTTTCACTTTAGTAATTGGAATATTGCAGTAATCTGCTATCATTTTGTTGCTGTAGCTGTAAATCTCCCAGTGAAATGCCCCATTATCCTCTATGGGATAATAGGGCAGCATTAGTTTGGGTCTTTTTGAATGGAAAGCACAAAGTCCATATATTCATTAGCAATAAAGTCTTGAATTTCCTCCACATCATAGCTTAAAATATCATTTCGGCTTATTTTAAAGCCGCTTTTATTTTGGTTTAAAAGCTGCTGAAATACAGAATAGATGTTTTTAACTGCCTCTGCTTCATCAGCCGACTGCATTTCGGAAATAGCCTCCAACACATATCCGTTTGGCGGAAGGAGAACAATCACCTTTCCGTTTTTCAGCTTTACAGGCAGTGTTTTCTGCTTTGGTTTTGTAAAATCATACATAGCAATTCTCCTTTACTCCGCTGTTACTTCTGCACCGACACCCCAGTTGATTAAAAGCTTATGACCTTTACTGTCAAGCTTTTCCGTTGCCTTAAAATCAAGGTCACAGACAGTCATGCTGTCCTTCTTTCTCTCAAGAGTAAAGCCGCCTTCCAACTGACCGATAATCATGGCAGACATACTTTCATCTGCAGCAGCAAATACAACTGCGTAGTATTTATCCTTAAAGTTTTTAATGCCGCCAATATAAATATTAGAGCTGCTGTCGGTACTGTCTGTGGAAATTTCAGAGTTGGGCGCCATGATACCGAAGGTATCCGGCATAAATGTACCGATACTGCCTTTGATACCAATGTCCTCACCGGATAAAATCTTTCTTGTGATTTCTTCCATATCGTCCTTATAGGTATCAATGGTAGGCGTATAATAAATAGATGCACCGCCGGAAAGATAGCCTTTTCGGTTTTCTTCAATGGCAATCTCCGATATTTTTGGAATGGCACTGCCTTTTTCGTACTCCTTGATATACATATATCCGGAGCCAATGGCAATGTCCTCCGTCTGTTTTTGTGCTGTTTCGGGTATTTTCATATTTTTCACGCTCCAATCTTTTTATAAATGCTGATGGTATAGTAGGTTACAAACAAGTCTGCATCATCAATCCATATAGTTTCCGAGGAAAAAGAGATGCCTGCTGAATTTAGCAAGCCTTCCAGTTTTTCTTCTGAAGTTATATCCTTCTTTTCCGTATAAAGTTCTATGCTGTAATCATAGCGGTACAGGTTGTTTTTGTTGTCACAGCCTTCCGCTTTTTTATTGCTGAGAAAACAGAGAAAAGGCGGTTTTTGGTTATCGGGAAAATGGCTGTAGGCAATGGGAAGTCCTGTTTTATCCAAAAATGCTTTCATTTCTTTTTCATCCATTTTGCAGAACCTCCCTAATTCGCCGTTCCACGTTTTCCTTTGCTTTTTCCTCATTCGGCTTGATATGGGGATAAGCAGGCGTTCTTCCGCCTTTGGTATGCACCTGTTTTTGTCTGCCTTTTGTTGTGCCGACAAAATTTTGATGCCCTTTTTCCAGAAGATGTGTCAGATAACCCTGTGTGTTATAAACCTCGTACTGCACATAGCCACTGCGAGATGTTTTCTTTATTTTCCAGCCACGAGAGTATTTTTTATTTCCCATTCGCTTGCCTTTTGGACTGTCTTTTTTCAGATTTTCTTTCAGTGTTTCACTTTCTTCCTTGCAGACCTCGGCTATTTTCTCTGATGCCTCCTCGGTGTATTGCTTTATGCAGTTTAGGATTTCATTTGTCATTTCCTGTACCGTTACTGTCATAAGAGTCCTCCGATTCCGCTTTTATTTTTACCGTTTTGCTGTCATAGTCCGCAAAGTCAACTTGCACTATGTTGTAGTTTTTTCCTCGGAACATAATACGGTAATCCACAGCGGAAAGTTCTGAAAGCTTTTTGCAAAAACGTACAGTAAAAGATACTGTCTGCTGTTCCTCCGTATCACCTTTCTGTCGTTCCTTTCCGCCTGTAGTCTTAATAGACGCAAAGCAGGAATAAAAATCCTGCCACTGCCGAAGTACATTTCCCACATCGTCTGTTTGTGTATTTCCTTTTTGAATTAAAATCCGCTGATTTAGCTTTGAAATATCCATCAGAATCCTTCCTTTCTGATGCCGAAAAGCAGGGAACGCAGAGAAAGTGTCAGTTCCTTGTAGTTGGCATTTTCTCTGTGTTCATACAGATACGCAACGGCATACATGACGGCTATCTTAGAAGATGGAATCGCACCAAGTTCATCCACAGATAATCTGGCTATATCTGCACAGAGATTCTGCCCGGTTGTGATGAAGTTCTCGATAAGTGCATCATCATCATCAAAGTCCACACGAAGGTAACCCTTCATCTCATCAAGATTTACAATCATTTCTATCACCACCTAATAATCTGTGACACCTTATGACTGGCATTCCCTATATCTATATATAGGCTTTATTTTTTATCCCTATAGAAAAGGATAGTAGATAGCCGTCATAGGGTGTCACACTTAATTATTCTTAACCCTTAGCACTTGCAGTTTCTTCCTTAAGCTTTAAGATTTTTACTGCTTCAGGAAGGATAAGCTTACCATCAACTCTTTCCTTGGCTACATAACCGACCATGCCGTTACCAGCGAAAAGTTCACGCAGTTCTGCAAAAGAACGAGAACCACGATCACCAATGTTGTAGTAGCTATAATCACCGAATGCAATCGCATTTGTAGGTGCGAAAGCAGAAGTGTGAACAGCATAGCCAAGAACTCTGTCAGGTTCTCCTTCCTTGTATGAAGGCTGCCAGATATATGCTCCGTTGTTATCCTTAAGCTTTCTAAGAGAAGCAAGTGTTGCATCATTCATGATGAAAGAAGCTTTTTTACGATAAGGTCTCTTGAGTCCATATACAAGGTCGATAAGGTCATCAGACTTGATTGCGGCTGTAAGTGTTCCAGCAATCTGACCGCCACCGGTCTTAGCAAAAATGCCAGTCGGCTTGCCCTTACCATCTCCGTTAAGGAAGGCATCCTCTTCGGCATTTGCTAAAGCCTTACCGAACTGAGTGATGATGTAGTTTTCAAGACCGAAGGCATTGTCATAAAGCAATTCTTCAGTAACCTTGATTGCTACATGAAGCTTGTAGGCATCAAGATAGATCTGGTCAAATGTTGCATCACCAAAAGATAATGCTCCACCTTCCTCAATCCATGCTGTTGCAGGCTTGGTAGCTGCGATGTTGATTTTGTGCTGACCTGCAGTAGTAATCTTTGTAGCAAGGCTGCGCATGATGTTCTCACCATCAAGCACATCGATAAGTCTGCGGTCATACTCTTCCGGAACAAGGTAGCCACCATCGGCATCTACACCTTCCTGAAGTACATTGCTTACATTACGGAAATTAGAACGCATTGCAGAAAGCATCGCATCCTTGTATGCATCAGAAGCACGACCAGTCTTTGCAGGCTTTTCAGCAGCAGTAACAGGCTTAGAAGTGAGAGGCTTGTTTACCGGCTTGTTAAGCTCTGCCTCCAATGCTTCCTGTCTTTCCAGACGAGTGATTTCCTTGCCAAGGTCAGCGATTTCCTGTTCCATTCTGGAGTAGGTCGCATCGTCCTCGGCAGTAAGAGTACCTTTCTCGGTACGGTGAGAATCAAGAAATGCCTTTGCAGCATTCCATGCAGTGTTGCGCTTTTCACGCAGTTCTAAAATAGTCATAATCGAATACCTCCATTAAATGTGTTGTTTGATTAGGTCAAGACGCTCCATGAGTGTATCTACGGAGCGTTCCGGTGTTTCAGGTTTCTTGATGCGGCACTTGGCAGCCAGCTTATCCATAAGAGAGTTGGTCACTGCCGCACGAGAAAAGAGCATCGGACCAGCAGCGTTATTTTCTACCGGTGTTTCCGCTGGTCTTGTCAGGATTTCATCCGCAAAGCCCATATCAATGGCCGTATGTGCATCCATCCAAGTCTCTGCATCCATGAGATGGGAGAGCTTGGCACGACTCATACCAGTTTTGATTTCGTAGGCATTGATGATGGATTCCTTGACTTCATCCAGCATGGCGATAGCCTTCTGCATCTCAGTGGAGTCGCCCATAGCTGCAGTCATCGGGTTATGAATCATGAGCATGGATACCGGAGATACCAGCACCTTTGTACCTGCCATAGCGATGACGGATGCAGCAGAGGCTGCGATACCATCAATCTTTACGGTGACATTGCCGGGATACTCCATCATCATGTTGTAAATCTGGGCTGCGGCCACACAGTCGCCTCCCGGAGAGTTAATCCAAATGGTGATGTCTCCCTTTTCGGCAAACAGTTCATCTCGAAAGAGCTTAGGTGTGACATCATCGTCAAACCAGCTTTCCTCTGCGATGGTGCCGTTTAGAAACAGCGTCCTCTCCAGTGTCTGCTCCTGCGTCTCCTGATTGGTCACCGTCTGATTCTTCCACTTCCAGAACTTCTTCATCGTTTTCGTCCTCCTTTCCGGCAGCAGTGGTCGCTGCGAATATTCCTGCATCATCCAGCTTGGTCATGTTTCCATTGATGAGATATAAGTCACCACCAAGTTCCGGTGGGATGAGGTCTAGGTTTTCAAGTTCACGGATATCATTTGCGGACATCCAGCCGTTCTGTCTTGCCGTAGCGTAACCGTTCATACGGCTTTGATAATCGCCACGTAAGAGGCCGTCGACATTGAACTTTACAAAATAAGCAGCCTTCTCCGATTCGGATAGAAGGGCACGATTGATGGACTGTTCCCAACGGACAATCCAAGGTTCCAAGGTGTACTTCACAAATTCGAGAGATTGCTGCTCAATATTAGAAAAGCTTGATTTCTCTAGGTCACCGACCATGTGGGGCGGTACTCTAAAGATTCGAGCTATTTCATCAATCTGAAATTTTCTGGTCTCCAAAAACTGTGCTTCATTCGGGGAGATGGAGATAGGCGTATATTTCATGCCTTCTTCCAAAACTGCTACCTTATGAGAATTGTTCCCAGAGAAGCCTTTGGTCCAGCTTTCTCTGACAGCTTCCGGATTTTTTACTGTTCCGGGATACTCTAGAATGCCTCCCGGTGTGGCTCCGTTTGCAAAGAACTTAGCACCATATTCCTCCGTAGCAATGGCAAGACCGATAGCGTTCTTCGCCATAGCGATGGGAGAGTAACCGACCAGACCATCAAAGCCGAGGCCCGGAACATGGAGCACATCCGACGGTTTCAAGATTACGGTTCCATTTTTCATGGTAGGTGCATCGGATTCCTGCATCTGATATTGGTAGTAGAGGTGACCTTTATCGTCACGGTCTACGCTCATTCGATTGGCCATCAGCGGATAGAGAGCGACGACTTCACCCTTGCCATTTCGGATAATCTGCGCATAGGCATTTCCGTAAAGGAGCAGGTGTGTCATCAAGGTCTCTCGGAAGACAAAGGAGGTCATTTCCGGATTTGGCTCATCGTGAATCAGTCGATACAGCGGATGCTTGATAGCTTTTTCCTTGCTGCCGGAGTCGGTGTATTGATAAACATGAATCGGCAGGCCAGCAATAGACTCGGAAAGAATTCTGACGCAAGCGTAGACGGCAGTCATCTGCATGGCACTTCGCTCATTCACCGCTTTACCGGAATTACTGCCACCAAACAGGAAGCGGTAAGCGCTGCCGTTAGTGCTGTTGGTGGGCTTGTCTCTTGAACGGAATAGTCCGCTTAAAATGCTCATAATAATCACACTCCTTCCTAAATTTGAGCAAAAGAAAAGCACCTGCATTTGCAGATGCTTAACCTTAATCACGGTGACTTGCCCTTAAAAAATGGAAATATTTAAGGGAAATATAAAATACTTAATGGTATTATTTCATTCTAAAATAGCAAGTGTTCTTTCCTGAGCCTTCACGTTTTAGTTCACCAGATGCGACTAATTTTCTTAGTGAGCCCTCTATAGAGCTGACGCTAAGCGAAGGGCAAAGCTCACGAATATCCTGCTTTGTGAAGCGACCTATTTTGTGTAAGGTTGCTCGTCTGACTGTTTCGAGAGCTGGCAACTTTGTTTCAACAAGTTCAAAACGTTCTTCGAAATCTTTGTATGCAGCAAGAACAGTACCAAGCAAATACTTGATAAATGGCACTGAGTCCTCTGTCCCTTCATGCCAGCCAATCTGTGCCTGACCAAGTGTGTCGTAATACAGGTCCTTGTTCTTGGCAATCTTAGCTTCCAATGAAATATACTTGCCAACATAAAAGCCATTTCTGTATAACAGAAGTGTTGTAAGCAAACGGCTCATTCGTCCATTTCCATCATTGAACGGATGGATGCAAAGAAAGTCATGAATGAAGATTGGAATTGCAATCAGGGGTTCAACTTCCATATTTCCAATGACACGATTATATTCCTCACATATTCTATCTAAAGCCTGTGGAGTATCGTATGGAGCAAGTGGAGTGAACAGAGTTTCTACATGGCCATCTGGATAGGTGGCACTAATATAGTTTTGTACACTTTTAGTTCTTCCGGCCATAGGATTATTCATGTGGCTATACAATACTTTGTGAAGCTGTAAAATATAATTCTGTGTGATAGGAATTGCATCAAAGCTTTCGTGAATAATATTAAGAACATCGCGATACCCTGCAATTTCCTGCTCATCACGGTTCTTTGGTGTTGTTTTTTCTTCTACAATCTGCTTGATACGAGTGCTTGTTGTAACAATTCCCTCAATTGCGTTTGATGCCTCGGTACTTTGTATTTTAGCAATCTCAACCAGTTTTTCTAATTCTTCAGGACGTTGTTTCAGGTACATTTCCTGTTTACCGGTCTCTTTATAAATTGCTGCAATTAAGCTAAGAACATCTGAATCCCACTTTTGCTTCTTGATTTCAGAGTAATTAAAAGTTCTCATTTCCTTCACCTCCGATTATTTCCCTTAAATATTACCACTAAATAAGGGAAACAGCAACACATTAAGGGAATTTTCCCTTAATAGTATGCGTATTATAAGGTAAAGTATGCAGGGGTTATAGGAATAAGATTCCTCTGTCATCATAGACAGAAGCACCGGTATTATTTCCACAGCGGATCGCACGATCAAGCCCCATAATCGTGGCAACTGCACCGTCGATTTTTTCTGTGGATTTTTCTTTGTCTGCTTTTACATTACCAGCCGGATCAGTGCGGATATAAATGTTGTCCATCATCCAGCGGAGTACTGGATGACCGCCGTGGGCCAGCCTTTGTTCCAGTGTCAGTTTCATGAGTTCTTTTGTCGGAGGAGACATGTCCTTAAAGCCCTGACCGAAAGGGACAACAGTAAAGCCCATACCCTCAAGGTTCTGTACCATCTGGACAGCTCCCCAGCGGTCAAAGGCAATTTCTCGAATATTGAAGCGTTCTCCAAGTCGCTCGATGAATTTCTCAATGTAACCGTAATGGACGACATTTCCTTCGGTGGTCTCCAGAAAGCCTTGTCGTTCCCAGACGTCGTAAGGGACATGGTCTCGTCGGACTCGAAGCTCCAGCGTATCTTCCGGTATCCAAAAATACGGAAGAATGCAGAACTTGTCATCTTCATCCAGTGGAGGAAACACCAAAACAAAAGCAGTGATATCCGTTGTGGAAGAAAGGTCCAGACCACCGTAACAAACACGGCCTTCCAGCGCGTCTTCATCAACCTTGAAGGAGCAAGCATCCCATTTCTCCATTGGCATCCAGCGGACAGCCTGCTTGACCCATTGATTGAGCCTGAGCTGTCTAAAGGAGTTCTCCTCACCGGGATTCTGCTTGGCAGATTCACAGGCAGCTTCGACTTTATCGATACCGACTGTAATACCGAGAGAAGGGTTTGCTTTCTTCCAGACCTCTGGGTCCGTCCAGTCATCGGTTTCATCGGCACCGTAGATGACAGGATAGAAGGTCGGGTCAATCTTTCTGCCTTCTAGGATATCCTTAGCTTTCTGGTGAGTTTCATAGCAGATGCTGTTGGTGTCTGTTCCGGCAGTCGTAATAAGGAAGTAGAGTGGCTGCGTTCTGGCATCACCAGAGCCCTTGGTCATAACATCAAAGAGTTTTCGATTCGGCTGAGTGTGCAGCTCATCAAAAACAACTCCGTGAATGTTGAAGCCGTGTTTGGAGTAGGCTTCTGCGGATAGTACCTGATAGAAGCTGTTGGTCGGTTGGTAGACGATACGCTTCTGGGAAGCGAGGATTTTGATTCGCCTATTCAGTGCAGGACACATACGCACCACATCAGCAGCTACGTCAAAAACGATAGTTGCCTGCTGGCGGTCAGCTGCACATCCATAAACCTCAGCTCGTTCTTCACCATCACCACAGGTAAGGAGCAGGGCGACGGCAGCAGCAAGCTCGGACTTTCCCATTTTCTTAGGAATTTCTACATAGGCAGTATTGAACTGGCGATAGCCATTTGGCTTTAAGGTTCCGAAGATATCTCTGATAATCTGTTCCTGCCAGTCTATGAGCTCAAAGGGTTTACCGGCCCATGTGCCTTTGGTATGGCAGAGACACTCAATAAAATTGACTGCGTAATCCGCCATCTGTTTACTATAGGTGGAGTCCGCAGCCATGAAGCGTGTCGGTGTGTAGTTTTCAAGTTTACGCAAATGTATGCGCCTCCTTTCGTAGAAATGAAAATAGCCGCCTGGTGGCGACGTCTATAACGAGAAACAGCCCCATCCGGGACCGTCCTGCCTGATATTCTTTTCAGGTGGTTAGTTGTGTTCGTTCAGAAGAATGCAAAGCGCCATTTCTGCTTCTTTGCAGGTTGGTTTGATGTCCCAGCCTCTGTCGTAGTTGGCAATCCACTTGCCGTCCATCTTCAGGCTGAGCTTGGAAATCTTACCGCCATTGATGCCGTAGTCTTCACTTGGCTCATCAAAGTGCTTGACCCAGTATTTAACCTTCTTGTATTCTCCGTTCTTTGTTGGGATTCCGATGATTCCTTCTTTCCACATATGTTTGTCCTCCTTGTGTGTTTCTTTCCTTTTGGTAGTACTATATATCACTCTAAAAGCACATAATAGCAAGCTAATTCGGGGCATATAGTACACAAATATCTGAGGAAAAAACTGTGTAATTTATAACGAGGAAAACAGGTCCTGAGACCTGCTTCCTTCGGCAGAAGGCGTTGTTATTTTACCGTCATCTTAATTGCAGGAATGAGGGCGTGTTCGCCGGTCTTCCAATCAGTGTAGCGTGCTTTTACCGTGGTAAGGCCTGCCATGCTGATTCCTTGTTTTTCGAAGGCTGCGAGGGTTTCGATGAGGCTTGAGAAGGTGGAGCTGATGGTGAATTCGGTGATGTCGTTGGCTCTCAAGGTCTGGGCGATTTCTTCGATGTCGTAATCCCAAATGACCTCGTTGAAGTCGATGAGCTCGTTTCCGGTTTCCTTGCTAGTTCTGTAAGCCCAGAATAAGGTTCCGTTGATTCCAAGTTCCTTCAGGCTTCTTGCGTTCTGCTCGATGGCTTCTTCAAATGTTCTGATTTCTTTCATGGTAGGTTCCTCCTAAAAATGTGTTTTCCCTTTTGGTAGTACTATATATCACTCTAAAGGCACATAATAGCAAGTCAATTCGAGCCATATAGTACACAAATATCTGTAGGAAAATCTGTGTATTTTAGTCGTCGATTGGAACCTTTTTGCAGCAGTCAACGCCGTAAATGACGTTGAGTCCTGAGCCATTGTCCCAAGCTACCATGATGCTTCCAGTATCGTCGACACCAATGACGGTGCCACGTGTGCCCACCGGAGGGGCCTGTGCGTCGTCCATCTGGACCAGCTCTACACGGGTGCCTGCTGGATAAAGGCGGCGCTGTCTGACCACCTGTTCCTTACTTGGAAATCGCATGGCCTTCACCTCCTTTGAATGCGCTGTTGCCTGGAAGGTATCTCATTAGGATTTTGCGGTCTGTTTTGTACTCGTCACCAATGAAGCCGAGGCGGAGAAGGAAGCAGCGGAAAGCGTAGCGCTCATTGTCCACCGGCTTTTCAGTAGCGCTTATTCGTTTCTGCTCCTTGCTCATTTTGCAAAGGGCTGCAATCAGTGCACTGTAGGCGTGGACTTCATCCGGTTCAGGAAGTTCTTTGAACCAAGGGAAGGAAATTCTGTCCTCGTTCAATTCAAATTGCAGGTCCTCAATGTGAAGAGCATGCTTGATGAGAGAGCCTTTGGCATCCAGAAGGTTGGTGAGGTTTCCAACTTTGACCTTATCTAGCGGAATAGTAATGGTAAGGCCGGTTTCTTCCGTAGGTGCCGCTTCCTGTACCTCAGCCGGGTGGAAGTCTGTCTCTTCTGGACGATAGCCGCCTGCATCCAAGAGGGTGAGAAGCTCGTCGAATTCTTCCTTGGTCATTGTGTCCGGGCTTTCAATGTTTCCTTCTCGTGTCAGAAGAAGGTCACCAATCTGGTAGCCATAGGAAGGGGCTCTCAGGTATTTCGGTTTGGTGTTCTTGTGCTCGCCAAGCAGGGCTGCCAGCGGCTTTCTTTCGGTTACGTTTAAGATGATATTCATGTAGGTATCCTCCTTTGTTTTGGTAGTACATATATCACTCTGAAGGCACATAATAGCAAGCAATATCGGAGAAAAATATCGACAAATATGTGCCTTCTGAATTGTGTACTCTACCTACTTACAAAAGAGTGGCATCCTCAGCTTTCGGTGCGATTTCATCATAGGAATAGGTCAAGCAATCACGGATGACGGAGACCTTTGCAGAGGAACCGACCTGCTCAATGTAGCGCTTGACGATGACATCGCAGAACTTTTCATCCAGCTCGATGGTATGGCAGATACGGCCGGTCTGTTCACAGGCGATAAGCGTGCTGCCGGAACCACCAAATGGGTCAAGGACCAGAGAATTGGTCATGCTGGAATTCATAATCGGATAAGCCAGAAGAGGGATAGGCTTCATGGTCGGATGGTCGCCGTTCTTCTTAGGCTTATCAAATTCCCAGATAGTCGTTTCCTTGCGTCCGGTATACCACTGATGCTTGCCGGATTTCTTCCACCCGAAGAGGCAAGGTTCATGCATCCACTGGTAAGGGCTACGTCCGAGGACAAGGGACTGCTTTTTCCAGATGCAGCAGCCAGAAAGGTAGAAACCAGCATCAGCAAATGCTCTGCGGAAGTTAAGGCCCTCGGTGTCTGCATGAAAGACGTAGATAGAAGCGTCATCTGCCATTGACTCGTACATGCGAGTGTAGGCATCCAGTAGGAACTGATAGAAAGCACTGTTTTCCATATTGTCGTTCTTAATCTTACCGGCGCTTCCTTCGTAATTGACATTGTACGGAGGGTCCGTCACGACCAGATTTGCCAGCTTACCATTCATCAGAAGCTCATAGGTCTCAGGCCTTGTGGAATCACCACAGACCAGACGGTGGTCACCAAGAAGCCACAGGTCACCAGCCTTGGAGAAGGTAGGTTTTGCAAGCTCAGCATCTACATCGAAGTCATCATCCTGAACACCTTTCTTCGTATCTTCTCTAAACAGGTCCTCCAGTTCTTCCGGCTCAAAACCGGTAAGGGAGACATCGAAGTCTGTACCCTGCAGGTCAGCAATGAGGAGGGCCAACTTGTCGTTATCCCATTCACCACTGATTTTGTTAAGTGCAACATTCAGAGCTTTTTCTTTCTCTTCATCCATTTCGACGATGACGCATTCCACTTCGGTGATACCCATATCGATGAGAACCTTCAGTCTCTGATGACCACCAACGACACGAGAAGTGGTGGCGTTCCAGATGACCGGCTCCACATATCCGAACTGCTCGATGGAGCGTTTCAGTTTTTCATATTCTTTGTCACCGGGCTTCAAATCCTTACGAGGATTATAATCCGCAGGAAGAAGCTGCGAGACGTTTTTCTTTTCAATCTGCATGGTATCCCTCCTTAGAACAATCCCCATTCAGCGAACTTTTCAAATCCGCCGATGGATTTTATATATTCCGCAGCGATAGCCACCAGCTCACTGTAGGGATGACCATCAATGGTGTTATCACCGATAGCGCAGCAGATGGTTACCGGCTCACCAGTTTCCTGAGCTTTTAGGAAAGCGTAGATGTTGAGCGTGACATCTGCCTTTGACAGGTCCTTCCCGTGAAGGCCACCGCCAGTAACGGAGTCAGCCATATCACTTCCGAGCTTTCTGTTGGTAGCACCGCTGTCTACATCAATGCCGCCGGTCCAGTCACCGAGCGGATTGACCTCAGCATGCGGATATTTCTGTTTTAGTTCCGAAGTAGCTGCGTGGCTCTGACAGAGGATGAGTCTTGCTTCATCGAGAATGTACTTTCCATCAAAGGGATAGGCACTGTAGATTTCTCTGGCAATCTTCGAGATTTCCTTCTGTTCCTCTGTAAGCGGCATGCCTTTGAAGATGCTGTTATCACCGCAGCGGATGTCCTTGGCCTGATTCTCAGCAAGGTGGACATCCTGCGGAACAATCTGAATGAACACACGAATGCCGGGAGTAAGACGCTCTACGATAAAAGCGACATCCGTCTTATCGATTGGAGCAGAGGTTTCGATAACGACATGACCGTAGCCATGTCCGATGAGAACCTCGACAGCGATTTTGGGAGCATCATCTGTTTTATAAGCAAGGTCGACAATGGCTCCGGCAATCCTGTCTGCAATCTTATCCGGATGCGCTGGATTTACTTTTTCAATCATAGTTAATTTCCTTTCCGTGCCAGTAGGAGGCGCTCCATCACATCATCCTGTGGAGTAGCGCCATTATATTCGGTGGCACAATTCTCTTTTACAATTTGGTATATCTCCATCCAGAGACGATTGGTCTGGCTCATGAAGTTCTGACTCATGGCCACATAGGGAGACTGGATAGCATTGCCGGTCGTCGGATGTTTTGCAAGGAATCCAAACTCTGTGATAGCTTCCTCACATTGAATCCAACGAGCAACACTCATGGCGTAGCGCTCCAAAAGCTCCGGAGAGACGAGAGCAGCGCAGCCACGTTCATGCAGCCAGTTCCATGTTTTCTTGTAGACATCTGCAGCAACGAGCTTTTTGCCGTTCTTTTGCTTAGCAGATAACATCTTGGATGGTTTGGGCATCGGCTGACCTTCTAAATCGACGGTGCTGTCTGTAAAGTCGATGACAGTCAACTCACGTTTGCCCGGATTTCCCTCAGCGATTCTTTCAGCTAATGGCTTTTTCTTGGCTCCAGCGCCGATACGAGCGCCGCCACGGTTGGTACCGTCCTTAGCCATTTTTTACACCTCCAGTTCAGGGGCCTATATACCCCGTTTGAAATTGCGACTTTGTGCGTGAGACCCCACGCCCGTTCCCCGGTGACTTCACCGTAGAGAAGTGGACCGCCCCTACCGGTTGTGCCAACGGTCGCCGTGTTCCGCATGAATCTTGGCATGGCAGGATTTGCAAAGAGCCATCAAGTTCTCTCTATCATGCGTGCCGCCTTGGGAGAGGGGCTTCACATGGTGTATCTGCTCGGTTGGTGTGTAGACACCATTCTCAAGGCACCTCTCACAAAGAGGGTGGGCAGCAGCATAGCTGTCACGGATACGTTTCCATGCACGTCCGTAGCGACGTTTGGTATTTGGGTCTCGGTCGTACTTCTCGTAGCGTTTGGCTTCCTTCTTTTCATGCTCCGGACAGAAGCGTCCGTCTGTCAGATTAGGGCATCCGGGGTAGGAGCAGGGACGTTTTGGTTTTCTTGGCATCGTATTCCTCCTTCCGTTTGGGTATAAGAAAAGCCCTGCAGGACTCGTCCCACAAGGCTTTCTGCGATTCTCACTTTCGCTAGTATAATAATATCAGAAGAGCTTAGTGTCTTTCTATGTCATTTCATGTCCACCTTCATAGGAAGCCGGAACTTTTACTTCTTCCAGGGCCTTTCCATGAAGTTTGTGAATGTAACGAAGCTCATATCCCATATCAACAGCAATCTGTTCCCATGTGATAAAGCAGAGGTAGCGTTCCTCCAATAGGGTCTGGTATTCGGTATTGCCGACCTGTTTGATAACCTCTACGATTTCCTTCTTTAACGCCACCAGCTCCACGACGTCTTTGCTGATTTCATCCTCCAGCTCGATGATGTCAAGAATGGCGGATTCCATTCGAGAGCCTTCACGGTTAGGGCTCTTTGGCATATCGAAGTAGGACGGTGTGCAACGGGTAGCTAATTCATTTAAGGAATCTATCTGTAACAGTTTGCTTTTGATTCTATTATCCAAGTAGCGTGCTTGAGATAAGTATTCTTTTGCAGTCATTGATTGGTACCTCCGAAAAAATAGATTTCCCTCGGATTGGCACGAATTGTCGTATTTTGTCGAAGATTGTCATAGGTTTGCTTTTACCGCATCGATAAGGGCATTCTGGGTCAGTTCCTTTTTGGAGAGAGCCTTTAAGATGCGCTCATCGATGGTTCCTTTTGTGATGATGTGTTCTATCACCACGGTTCCGGAAGTCTGGCCCTGTCTCCAGAGACGGGCGTTGGTCTGCTGATATAATTCCAGTGACCATGTCAGCCCGAACCAGATGAGAGTGGAACCACCAGCCTGTAGGTTGAGTCCATGACCGGCAGAGGCCGGGTGGATGACTGCGATCGGTATCTTTCCGGCATTCCAGTCGGTGATGTCCTTACTGGATTTTATTTCTCTCACATCGAAGCGTTTCTTGATACGGGAGAGGTCGTGCTTAAACCAGTAAGCCACAAGGACCGGTTTGCCGTTTGCAGATTCGATGATATCTTCCAGAGCATCCAGTTTTCTATCATGGAACTCGATGGTGTCACCGGTATCCGAATAAATAGCTCCGTTGGCAAGCTGGGATAGCTTTCCGGTGAGAGAAGCAGCATTGGCGGCAGTGATTTCTCCATCAGGGAGCTCCAACACCAGCTCCTGCTTCAATTCCTCGTATCGGGTCACTTCATCATCGGATAAATGGACCTCGTATTCGGAGGAGATGAGTTCTGGCATCTTCAGGTGGTCTGTTGATTTCATGGAGATAGTGATATCAGAAATCTGGCCGTAGATGCGTTCCTCTGCATAGGGTTGCGGCTTATAGGAATAGATAATCTGACCATTCCTCTTGTCCGGCACGAAGTAGTTGTTTCGGTACTCGGTAATGAAGCGTCCGAGACGTTTTCCTAAATCCAGCAGTCGGAACTCAGCCCATAAATCCATGAGGCCGTTACTGCTTGGTGTACCGGTTAATCCAATGATTCTCTTAACGCCTGGTCTTACCTTCAGCAGAGACTTGAACCTTTTGGAATTATGATTTTTGAAGGAAGAGAGTTCATCGATTACCACCATATCGTAATCAAACGGAAAGCCGCTGGACTCAATGAGCCATCCGAGGTTTTCACGATTGATGATGGTGATGTCAGCGCCTGCCATCAAAGCTGCTTTTCGCTCCTTGGGTGTTCCAACACAGACTGCATAAGTCAGAAATTTTAAATGCTGCCATTTTTCAATTTCCGCTGGCCATGTATCTCTTGCGACGCGAAGTGGGGCGACCACCAAAATGCGATGAGCCTCGAAGCTATCAAACAGAAGGTCAGCGATGGCAGTCAGGGAGATGACCGTTTTTCCAAGACCCATATCGAGTAGCACTGCAGCTATGGGATGTGTCTCAATATAATCGATGGCGTAGGCCTGATAATCATGAGGTTCGAAGTTCATCAATCATCCCTCCAATCTGCTCGATGCTATCAATCACATACACACGAAAGCCCAGAGAGCGAAGGAGCCTGTGACGTGCTTTTTGCAATGGACGTGGGGATTCTCCCGGCGCCTTTAATTCTGCAAAGGCAAACTTTCCATCAGGTAATAAGATAAGGCGGTCAGGCATCCCTGCGAAAGAGGGAGACACGAACTTCGGTGCGATACCACCAGCCTTTTTTACTGCGGTTGTCAATTTCTTTTCTATCGTTTTTTCTAACATACTTGTCCTCCATCAGGGCGTTAATTTGAAGATGTGCAAGGTGTATCAATGGTATTTTCCATACTTTTTCTTATTGATATTTTTATAGGACTAAGAAAAGTTTTATATAACACATTGATACACCTTGTCATAAATGGCCTTAATTCATAAAATCCTCATCTGCGCCAGTGTCCTCGCGCAAACGCAATCCCTTAAAGAAACGCTTTCTGCTCACAGTAATTCGCTCAAAACCTGCCTTTTCCAGAGCAAAATAGAAGTCAGCTGTACTGCGCACGTATTCGTTATAGTCCAAAGAATAATTACGGTATGCCTGATAAAGAGAAGATGAACTTTCTTTATAGGATGGGTCGACCTCACACTTATCGGTGAGAAAATGACCGAACCAATCGTTCTGACTGCGGTATTCATCAATGGCTTTCTGCACGCATTCCGGCACGGGAATCTGGTAGTCGCTTTCGATGACTTTTTTGGAGCCTTCGAGTATCCAAGCTAAAATGCTGCCACCTGCGTTGTCGTAAAGGTACTCGCTATAATTCTTGATATCGCTGCTGCCGGTAATCTTTGCATTGAACGGGATGACAATCAATCGTCTCCAGATGCCATCATCGGATGCAGAGACACGAGGCAGATGGTTGGTGTAAAGCACCAGCGTGTGGCAGGGCTTGAAGGAGAACGGGTCCTTGTATTTCTTCTCTGCAAAGACATCATCGGTGGAGCAGAGCTGTTTGACGGTAGAATCATTCAGACGAGCACCTTCCTGCATTTCGGCAGCAATGAGGAGCCTTTTACCCTTGACCTCAGCCATTTCTGGTTTGATGTTTCTACGGCATCCAACAGTGAGTGTATCTGCAGAAATGTTACCGGAGTAAAGACCAAGTACTCTGGAGATAGCATTCCAGAAGGTGGACTTACCATTGCGTCCATCACCGTAGGCGATGATAAGTGCCTCCACGTAAACCTTGCCGATGGCGGCCAGACCACAAATCATCTGAACGTAATCGATGAGTTCCTGATTGCCCTGAAAGATGAGGTCAAGGCAGTCCAGCCAAATCTGCATGCCTTTCTGGTTTGGTGAAACGCTGGTAATCTTGGTGATAAAGTCCTCCGGCGAATGCTCTCTGGCACCGGCCATTCCTTTACGCAGGTCATAGGTTGCTTCTGGCGTACACATGGCGAAGCAGTCGGCATCAAGGTCACGAGTCGAGATTTCCAGCATTGGACGAGACTCCTTAAGAGTAGAAGTAATGTTCTTGGAGTCTCTGCGCTTTACAGCAAACTGCTGGTATGCCTTTGCAGCCAGAAATTCCTGATAGGCTTCCATCTGATTTTCGTTCATCAGCTGTTCTGCTTTGTTTTTAGACATGGAGTCAAGCAGAGACTGTGCGCCGGAGTTCTTTAACTTATCGAGTGCTTCGAGCATATCGTTACCAGCTTCCTTCAGCTGCCTTCTGGTAAGCTCGTGAGCCACAGCCTGCGCACCCGGTTCGGATTCCTGCCAGTAATGGTCAGAGTATCGGATGAAGTGGGTGGCTGGAGAATAGCGGAGCTCGCCAGAGAAGTATTTTGCTAACACCTCAGCCTGTCCAACATCGGAGAAGTCTCCCGGTTTGTAACAGGAAGGGTCGTTATATACTTCCGGTGCAATGTAGCCGTCCTGCTGGGAGAGTCTTGCATAAAAGCGTTGGGCACTGTGCCAGATGGTAGCAAGCTCGGATGCCTCCAGTGGAGGTACGCATTTTGCTGATTCTTCAATGAATGCCTGATAAGCCTTGTCGCTGTCTCCGTATTTTTTGATGACACGACCGGCAAAACGGGACATGGTGGCATTGCGGCTTCCTTCAGGAATAGTAGCGCCGTCGTATTGACCGTCCGGTAAATCTTCATCGAACAGGTCCTCATCCAAGAACTCAGTTAGATTCATGCGGCCCGGATAAAGGGCAACATCTGCAGTGGTCGTTCCAAAGAAGAATCGTGCGGCATCCAGTGCCTGTGTATCGAAATACGGGAAGATAGAATTGACCAGCTTCTTCATATCGCTGTAAAGAGAGGCGTCCGATACATATTCGATTGGAAACAGGACATGGAACTTCGGCCTTGCTGCTTTACCGTTTTTCTCACGATTGTTGTAGCGGCTATAGTGGATAGCAAAGCTGACATCCGGAAAGGCTTGCATGATATCGTCAGGGGTGACCCAGTCATCCGGATTCTCGGAGTGGTCGTTATCGCAATCCACAGGAAGGCAGTCGCTGCCGATGAAGTTATCGCCGTTGCGGTAGCTGTTTTTATATTCGGCGCAGACATAGTCGTGGCAGATGGCAGCTTTCAGACTGTCCTCATCTAAAATGACATGCTTATGCGGATAGGAGCAGTTACCGGGATTGCCGGTAACGTCCGCAGAATAAATGGTGAACATTAGTCATACACCTCCTTGGATTCGTCTTCCAGAACCTTGGTGATAAATTTCAAAGCTCGAATCATGGTCTCCAGCTCACAGTCACCACCGAGGCAGACTTCAAAACCGTTACTGCCGCAGCGAGTGGTATAGCTATGAATTTCCATGTCCGTGCAGGCTGCATCCTGAATACGGAAATAGGTGCGGCCACCATGACCGGTATCGCCACCACGATAGCCGGTGGTTCCTGCCTCGACTTCTAAAATGTTGCAGCTGACGACATCTCTGCTATAGGTCGTGATTTCGGTTCCGTCTTTTAATATTCTTGAATTTTCTTTTACTTCGTACATGTGTTAAACCTCCTCAAGATTCTCAGTGAAATAGCGCAGGCGGTAATTCTTCCGCTTGGCTCGTTTGATTTCTGCTTCCATGCCGGAAGAGATATGACTTCCAAAGACCCAGACCTCAGAACACTTGCTCATGATGGCATTTCCGAAGAAAAGACCGAGTTCACGCTCCTTCTGGTCGCTATCATTCAAAAACTGTGGAAACAGCAGGTGTGGTGCGATGGGGATATATCCTTGTTCCACTGCAAAGCGGCTGTAGGCTCTGGCGGCAGCTACGTTCTTTTCGATGTCTCCGGAAAAGGGAGAGCAGATATATACGATTGGTCTGAAAGCACGCAGTGCACGGGTCTCACTTTCGATAGAAGAAAGTGCACTGTAAGCAGTAGGGTCAGGATAGCCTTCGCTGTTGTATTTGCTGATTGACACGTCAGGTTCCTCCTTTCCGGATGGACATAAAAAGGACGCCCATCTCTAATATCCACTGGAGATGAACGTCCCATTTTGACGAAAAACAGAAATGAAATTTTCTATCTCCACTACTAAATGGAGATGAGTTTGCCGTTTGGCCGAAAAAATCTAATCTTTTTTATAAAAAGGTGTCGCATAGCCATCAGCTCTTAAAAGTAGTCCCTTGGCCCAAGGTGGAGTACGCCCCATTTGTTCACAGACTGCATCCAAGGACATGCGATGGTCCGCTTCAATGACCACTTCATCGTGAATGTGCATGACAATGGAGCAGCAGCGGAGTGTCTGCATGGCATAGCAGAGAATATCACGGGCCGTTGCCTGCACGATGTTCTCGACAAATTTCGGGCCATAGGAATCGAGACGCTCCCATTTCTTAGCGGCGCCGACACCTTCATAGGTGATGCACTGACCACCGAACTTATTCGTTCCAATCTTCGGTTTCACATACGCCAGCTTTCTTCCCGATGGGAGAGTAATAAAGAGCATGCCACTCCTGCAGGAGAAGGTCAGACCATAGTCGGACGTGGTGTGCTTGAACTTTACGGCTTCCATGACAGCTCGGTCCACATCCCACCAGAATTTGACGATGTTTGGGTTGGACTGCCTCCATGCATCGACCAGTGGTGGGAGTTCCTCTTCAGTGAGCCCCATATCCAGTGCGCCCATAGCTTTTAAGGCCCCGACCGAACCTCCGTAGCCGAGGGCAAGTTCAGCGATTTTGCCTTTTTGTCTGAGGTGGCCATTGATGCCATGCTTTTCAACAGGGACCTTGAACATCTGGCTGGCAGAGGCACAGTAGATATCTCCGCCTTTGGCAAAGACCTCTTGACGCCACTTCTCACCGGCAAACCATGCGATGACACGGGCTTCGATAGCAGAAAAGTCCGCTACCAGAAATTGCGTTCCTTCTCTTGGAATGAAAGCTGTACGGATGAGCTGGGAAAGTGTATCCGGCACATCTTCGTAGAGAAGCTCCACAGCTTCAAAGTTACCGGAGTGCACCAGAGAGCGAGCCTCTGCAAGGTCCGAAAGATGGTTTTGCGGTAGGTTCTGCAGCTGGATATTGCGACCGGAGAATCTGCCGGTTCGATTGGCACCATAAAACTGGAACATGCCACGGGCACGACCATCAGCGCAAACGGTTTTTTCCATCGCCTGATATTTGCGGACAGATGACTTGGCCAGCTGCTGCCTTAAGGTGAGAACCTGCGAGAGCTTCGGAGGAGCAGACTTTAGGAGCTCTGCTACAGCCTTCTTGCCAAGGGTATCTGTTTCCAAACCATTGTCAGAAAGCCAAGCCTTCATCTGCTGGACGGAGTTAGGATTCTCAAGCTCTGTAATTTCCTTCATGGATTCAGTTAATTCCGTTCTGGAGCGAGTATCCATTTCGATGGCAGCAGCAACAAGCTCCATGTCCAAACGTACACCACGGTCGTTGATTTCTTGGTCCATGTGGTATTCATCCCACACCTGAGCTGGTACCGGAAACTTTGCAAGCCTCTGCTGGATGCCCATTTCGGTCTCCACATCACGGATATTATATTTTTTGAACATGGCCCATTTGTTCGGAGCATGGAAGGGGCGATTCCTTGTACGCTGCCCATTGGTTTTCGTGGGAGCACAAGGCTGGCAGAAGTATTTGATGAGGTCTTTTCCTTCTGAGAGCTTCTGCTTTTCCAGACCCAGAACAGCGCCGACACCTTCCAAGGAGAGTGGGAGTCCCATCGTGGCGGCCCATATCATGGAGCAACGCCAGCTTTCCGGTTCCAGATATTCTCCAGTCGGATAACCTAAGAAGCGAGAGAGGCAGATATGTTCAAAGGTGGCATTGAAGGCCCATTTGATGACAGTTTCATCCTCCAAGGCAAGAAGGATTTCTTTTGGAATCTGTTCACCACAGGCAAGGTCGATAACCTGAACGGGCTGGCTGTCTACACTGTAGGCAAAGAGTAAGATTTCAAAATTGGGAGACTCTACATAACGATAGACACCGGTCTTCTGAAGAGGTACATCGCTGTAGGTCTCGATATCAATACTGAGTGTTTTCATGAGGTTGTCCTTTCTACAAAACAGGCAGCAGAGAAATCCCTGCCGCCTGCCGTGTTACTGTTTATCTTTATTGGATTTGTATTTATTGATGTCACGGCGGATATGGTATACCGCATAGCGGATAAGGTAGAGAATGACTTTCCCTACGTTGTAGATGATGAAACCATATACCGCTACCAAAAAGGTATAGGCGATGACATTGCCAATAAAGAGATTCAATGTTTCTACAAATTCATTCATAGATGGTCTCCTTTTGTCGAAAAATATCGATGGCGGCAGTGAGGGTCACCGCCATCGGGTTGATAGATTACTTAAAGTCCTTCATGCGCTTCTCATGGTATTCGAGGTCACGCTTGTCCTTTTCCTGTTCACGCTTTTCACGCTTGTGGTTATTGATGATGCTTTGAATGATAGAGACCGCAGTAGCAAGTCCCACACAAGCGAAGCAGCCGATACAGATGTTTACAAGAATCGTACTAATCATGATTGCCTCCATAGTTTGTCACCTCCATTAATCAAGGAAATCATCATCGTCATCAGTTGCGAAGTCGGATTCAGCAGATGCCTTACCACCAAGAGGCTCGCCATCACGAATCTTTTGCAGATTGTTAAGGCCGCAGGCGATGCCCTTATTACCAGAGCTGTTGAAAGCATAGAAGCTGATGCTGGCACGACCGTAGACTCCGGAGTAAACCTCAGAACGAGTGAGGATAGGATTGCGGTCTGCATCCACGATGCCCGGAGCAGAAGTGGCGTTGGCATTTACAAAGTAGCTGCCAGCGTATGCGGGGTCATCCGGTCTCTCAAGGTCTCCGTCACGAAGAGGAGTCTTAAGTACGGAAAGCGCCGGTACGGACTTGCCGTTGCCCTTGAGCTTGGATTCGCCTTCACGGTAGGCTGCTTCGATAGCCGCTTCAATCTTAGCGACAGTCTTGGTGTCAGACTTCGGGATAATCAGGCTGACACTGTACTTCGGAGTGCCGCCGTTGATGGATTTTGGTTCCCAGACGTTGGCGTAGCTCCAGCGTGTGTTAGGACCAGTGATAACCTTCATGGGATTTGTCATTTTTACATTCTTACTCATTGTCGTATTCCTCCATAAAATCATTTTTTGCTGTATTCATTGCCGGGCGCTTATCGCTCTCCGGCACAAGAGTGGGTTTGCCTTGTGGCTTTTCGATATAGGCTGCAAGGAGCTCCTCGAAGCGAGACTTACCGAGCAGCTTTTGCATGGCTGTGATACCAAGCAGTTTCTTTTCGTAAGGGTCAAAACCAGCAGCTTCGACAGCGTTCGACACGGCGTCTTCACTGGTATATCTGCGGTTGGAGCGACCCTCGACCAGTTTCCAGCCGGTCCATTCTTTACCGCTGATTGCCTGTTGGAGTGCATACTCCTTGATGTCACCTGCCCAAGAGACCAGCTCGTCGATACGGGAGAGGATGACTTCAATTTCCGAATCCGTGAGCAGTGGCGGCAGCTTGAAATCGTGCTGTGCGAGTAGAAGATTGGCTTCAACTCTGGCTCGGCATTCATGCTTTGCTTTACAGAATCCGCACCATTCACCACACAGGAAGTTTCCGTCCCCGGCAAAGGCAAGGTCTGCGGTAGGCTTCAGAACTTCATCGGCCCACTGATACAAGTCATCCTTGCTGACCTCGTAGGTGGAAACGTTCTGACGTCTAGGCTGGTAGATGGTCATACTAACCGTATCGATGTCGTAGATGTCATCGAAGAGTTCCAGTGCGCCAAGGGCGTAGCACTTCATCTGCGAATTGTTCTCAGCGGATACGAGAATTCCAAGACCGTGTTTATAGTCAATCACGTGCATGGTACCGTCGCTGATGAGAATGGCATCCGAGGTTCCGAAGCCTTGTTCCACCCAGCGAGAGAAGTCCACTCGCTGTTCAATCAGAACAACAGGGTCGGAGCAGGTCTGTTTGGTCTCTTCCAAAAGCTCCATGATGAAGCTGGCATAGCCGGTGGCACAATCCTCCATCTCAGCGTTGTACCAGTCGAGATTCTCGGTAGGGTCTGTAGATTCCATTCCGAGAGCCTTGCGGAGCTTGTACTCACAAAGGGAGTGGGCATCTGTGCCTTCTGCAGCATAGTTGCTGCCTTTATCCTCATAGGTTTCGCAGAGTCTTGCTGACGGTGGGCAGTGGAGCCAGCGGTCAGAAGAGGATGCGGAGAGGATTGCATGTCCTTTAGGTGGCATATTAGAGCACCTCCACTTCCCTAAGCAGGGCTTCATAATGTTTCGGGTCTACGAGTGACAACTTGCTTGCACCGTACTTTTTAAGAAGCTCTCGAATTTCAGCTGTATGCCCGGCACGAGATTTATCAGCCAGAACAGCTCGAACTTCCTCAAGGGTCAATGCAGTTTTTGCAGGAGCAGCAGGGGCTTCTGCTTTTTCGGTAGCTTCGGATGCTCCTCCAAACTGCTGTGCGAGCCAGTTTGCTACATCGTTAATAGCAACGGCAGCATTTCTCAGCTCTTCGATGGTCATAGCCATATCGCTCATTTTTGACATTTTCTGTTCCTCCTTCCTCGGATTGTCTGTGTGCGGCGATGATTCTGAGATTCTTCGCCATTCTTGCGGATACTTGACTGATTGCAGTGAGAGTAGCAATCGCCTCGGCTTCGGTATCCAGGGCGCGGCTGTGGGCCTGAGTCATGTCGTTCACCTCCTGTTCGTGGTGGAGCAGCTTGTTTTCTGCTCCTTACACTCCCTTTTGGAGATGAGCGATGGCTTTTGACGAAGGGAAGGAAGAATTTTTTGAAAAATTTCTGACCGCCGGTTTTGCCAACGGCCAGAGTGCTTGTCTACCTATTAAAAGAAGTCTGGGTATTCCTGAGCCAGCAGCTTCTTTGCTGCCTTGATGCGGGACAGGAACGTGGTGCGAGGAATACCGATTTCCTTGGCGATGGCTTCATCGGAAAGGCCCTGCATACGCAGCTTGCCGATGTTTTCAGCCTCTGGCATCAGGTCAGCGAGACGCTTGAACAGCTGCTCCAACACGATACGGTCGGAAACGAGTTCAGACACGGCCACGCTTTCGTCAGCGATGGTATCCATCAGAACAAGGTCATCATTTTCCTCGCCAATCGGCGCATCCAATGAAGCGATGACGTCAGCGTTGCGGTATTCGCAGGTCAGACAGTCGGCATCGCAGACCCACCATTTATTACGAGGACAGCAGCAAAGGCCACGGCCCTGCATTCTGTGACGGTAGGTGTCATGGAAGCGGGTATGTTCCTGATAGACTTCTTCGGGTACTTCCTGCCAGCGGCGCTGGCTGCGGATGTAGATTCGATGGGTTTCTTTGCTTCGATTTTCATTCTTTGACATAATAAGTTCCTCCGTTTGTCGATGTCTCGAAACGGAGGAACTCTGGTACAGCTGCAAAAGGCGCAATGATAGAACCGCAGTCCTGACGGAATTGCTCCGTTTCGGATTGCAGCGGCCTGCTCACAAGGCAGCTGTAGATATTAAATTGCCTACAATATCTGGTTGAGCCATCATTGATCAGTTGATGCCGGTTATTGTAGTGAGCAGTTTTTTGTCATACTCAGGACTATAGATGATTTTTATTTTAGATCTGCTTCGATGGCGTATAATTCGCTGAATACGTCAGGTAGATCACAGGGATTCAATTCCTCGATGCTATGAGCACCGTATCTTTGAAAAACAGAGTTGACAACAGCCGATCCAACTTGGGAGCTTATGATAGACGCTGATTCTTCAATGCTGATGATGTAGCTGTCTTTTTCGTTGATTGTCATTTTTTTGCCTCCTTCCTCACAGCTCCCTTTCCAGTAGGTGCTGGTGGGTCATTCAGGCTTCACTGGAAAATCCGTGGCCGGTGGATTTATCAGCCTGTCTTTATTATCGCTGATTTCAAATTGGGATTACATGGAGCGGACTTGTAGAAAACTTGTAGATGACTTGTACGACTCAAATAAAAAATCCCACCTACGACTTCTCCAAGTTCAAATGCGGAAAAGTCGTAGGTGGGATTAAAAAATACACAAATCTGTGATATAATAAAATATCGTTTCTAAATTACAGGTACACATTACCTCATAAAGAGGTGCTGTTAGGAGGAAAAAGCATGAGCTACAGCTATAACAAGCTATGGAAACTATTGATAGATAAGGGCATGCTAAAAAAAGACCTCATGGCTAAGACAAAGATTACATCTTCTACAATGGCAAAAATGGGAAGAGGAGAAGCTGTGAGCATGGATGTTCTTGGACGAATCTGCGCAGAGTTGGAATGCAACATCGGAGATATCGTCGATTATGTGAATGAAGAAAAATAATTCCGAGAGGAGGGATTTGTTTATGACGCTTTGTTTTGCAGCACTCATCAAAGTATTAAAAATATGCTCCAAGCCGAAAGTCTACAACAAGACCCTCTGCGGAGCAGTAGCAAAAACAATTGATGAATATTATGGGAATATATTAGAAGCTGATGATGGCACGATAAGCCATCTACTTTCTTGTGATTATAATCTTTCTCCTGAGAATATTGTAGAACCAGCCAAGACAATTGCTTTTTCAAAAATATCGAAGGGGATGACGACATATGTGCTTCCGTTGCTTGACACAGACAAACTTCCTCTTGGGATTCTTGCGCTGCGCAGCATGGCGTTGTCCAGCGTAACTGAATCCGACGCTGTAATCGGTCAGATGAAGCGGTCTACATTGGAAGCGATATCTGTATTCGATCCGGCGGATTTTCTTGCAAATATCTTTCTTTATACGGCAGTTGCTGTGGAAAACAAATCTGGCAAAGATACAATTAACCTTGTGGATCAATCCTTTGTAGAAGGGTTTGAAGCTCAACGTGCATCGATTCGGTTGGAAGCGGATGCGATAATTGAGCCGGTAGAACTTGACCGCACGTTAAAAGACAGTGATTTTGATGCCGTATTCCGCAAAGTGCAGTGCGATGATGATCTTAATTTGAAAAATAAGAGTGGCTTAAATCTATACTATTTGGATATTTCAGATTCCGCATTTGATTACATGGCACTAAATGAATACCTTTTTGATAGTGTTGGTATGTATGTCTATTCCCGGACGCAAATGAAAGAGTTTGAAGACAAGAAAAAGGTCCGGAACATGGGTGCAAAAGCCCTGCGACTGATGAAGGCTAATGGAAAGCCTGATGAAAAGGGTACCGGAAATGAACTCGGTGAAATGCTGCTGTTTGCATTTCTGGAAGATGGATTACACGCACCTAAATTGCTAAGTAAGGTTGAAATAAGCACGACGGCCAGACAGTTCAGCAGCAAAAGTGATTGTGTTCATTTGCTCAAGAGAAAAGTAAATGGAGAGATTAGCTATCAGCTGGTTTTTGGCGCATCGTGCATAAACGGTAATTTTGAAAGTGCAATTGACAGCGCATTTGAAGTACTTGCTGCTATAAAAAACAGGCGGGTAAGAGAACGTCAAATGGTTGATAGCACTCTATTTAATCACACATACGATGATGATACTACAAAGTGGCTTCATCAGATACTGGTACCAAGTAAAACAAGGCAGGCCGCACCTGATATGGCTTTTGGCGTTTTCGTTGGTTATTCGATTGACGTTGAAGCCGATGACAATGATGCCTTTAGAACAGAATGCATAAAACGGATGGAATCTGATATTAAAGCGGCTATTCCATACATTGAGCAAAAGGTTTCTGACCTTAATCTTGGCATGCATTCGTATTATTTCTACTTCCTGCCGTTCAATAACGCAGAGGTAGATAAAAAACTGATTATGGATGAGCTGTTGCTGGGAGGTGTTGATTAAATGAATGACACTACTGGTACACTTGGACATGCGATATTTACTGGCTTAGAGAAGAACGAATACTTAAATGAAATATATGATGCTCTGTTGCATAATGATTTCCTCCGGCTATTTCGCATCGACGATATAGCACAGAAGGAGGTTGACACGGAGGACGCACTAAGGTTTGCTGACCTGCTCTCAAAGTCTGTCAACACTGAGCAGTCAGAGAGGCATCGTTCTCTGGCGCAAGAGATTATTACTCTATTAAATGCGCTGAATCCTGATGATGAAGAAATTCAGTATGTTATGGGGGCGGTTCTTTCAAGCACGAGTAATTACCTTGGCCTTCAGCACAGCGTCCCAGATTTTCAGGAGAATAATGTTCTCGACCGTTTGTCAGATGAAATCAACAGAGATTATCTGCGGATTCCGTCACAACAGGATGGGTATTTTCTTAGATCACAAAAGGCTGTATATGACCACATGACTGAAGATGATTATTTCAGCTATTCCGGCCCTACGTCTATGGGTAAGTCTTTTGTAATGAGGACATTCATCAGGGAGCGTATCAAAATAAGCCCAGACTGCAATTTTGCTATTCTTGTGCCTACAAAGGCTCTTATAAACGAGGTGTCAAAGGAAATAGCTGACAATCTTGGAGAACTCCTGCGGCAGCACGATTATAGGATTATTACTTCAGCCGGAGCAATGATTCTACAGGAAAAGAATGAGCACAGATATGTGTTTGTTATGACGCCTGAACGTATGATGTATCAGCTGATTGGTTTTAAGGACATCCCGATTCACTATCTATTTATAGATGAAGCACAGAATATTTCGGAGAAGGAAGGCCGCAGCGCATTCTATTATCAAGTGGTCGGAATGTTAAATCGATCAGAAGAACGGCCACATATGATATTTGCGTCGCCGCACATTCCTAATCCTGATATTTATTTGGAGCTAATTCCGAGAGATGTTCAGGGTGGCCGGTCGGAAATGACATCGCTGTTTACTCCGGTTAGTCAGGAGAAGTTTTTAATAGATTTACAGGAGAGAAAACTGGGTTACTATAACGGGCTTACGGAAGAACTGCATGCAATTCATTCTTTTGAACCAGACCGAGATTTTCAATCCTTCCTTTCCGAATTGGGTGAAGGAAAGAAAAATCTGATATACTGCAATGCAAAGGCAAAGGTCGTAAAATTTGCACGAGAATATGCTGAGAAGCTCCAGCCGCTGGATGATCCTGATTTGATTGCCCTTGCGGATGAAATACGGGAACAGGTGCATGAGGACTATTATCTTGCGGGTACAGTTGAAAAAGGAGTCGCTTATCATGTCGGTTATCTTCCGACAAGTATCCGATTGCGTATAGAGGAACTCTTTCGCAAACGCGATGGCGGTATTCATACCATTTTTTGTACAAGTACCCTGCTGGAAGGCGTAAATCTTCCTGCAGATAATTTGTTCATTACCGATCACAAAAACGGATCGTATCCGATGTCTGCGGTCGAGTTTCGTAACTTGATTGGACGAGTTGGAAGGATTCAGTACACACTTTATGGAAATGTCTTTCTGGTTTGTCTGGAAGATGACAACAAGACCAAGCCGGAAAATTATGTAACGCTATTGAGGAAGGATGTCGAGCCACAGACGCTTTCGATTGTTTCGATAAGTGATAAAGAAAAGGAATATGTTCTTGAGTGCCTGCGCCAAGGCAAGACGAAACTTGAGAAATTGAACGGTCAGACTATCGAGCAATTTTCGTTAATGCGCAAAGCGGCTAATATCCTTCTAAGAGAGATTATGCTTGATCGCCGTGGCAGGGTCCGCAGGGAATTCGAGGAAAACATGACAGAAAACGATCCTGTATTGATAAAGGAGATGTTTACTGGCAGGAAAAATGAACCGGATGACGACATTAATGTTTCCGTAGATCAGATTGATAAAGTTGTGTCGGCTATTGAGGGTGGGCTGGATTATCCGAAAGTGAATATATACGGCTATGTGGGATTTCAGCCAACATTGGAGTTTCTTGAGGGACTATGTGATGCATTCGACTGGGAAACCTACGAGAGCAGCACACTGGGACGAGTGAATAAGGAAGGAAAGCACTCGAATCTCAGATTCTATGCTACGCTTCTGACTCAGTGGCTTACCGGTAATGGTATCAAGTACATGATTGATCAGGCCATATCGTATAAGCAAGGGAAGAATATTTATGTCAATGGAGAATCAAAGCTATTCGATGATGGAGAAGAACACAGAAACAAGGTGATCGAGGATACGCTTAATAATGTAAATGATATCATTTTGTTCCGGTTATCGAATTACTTTATGCGCTTTTCGACGGAGCTTAAGAAATATCACCATCGTGATTTCTTGACAAATGATTGGTATGAATATGTGGAATATGGGACCACAAATAAGGTGTGTATCCTACTTCAGAAAAATGGCTTTTCACCAGAAACAGCGACTTACATACAGAAGCACGAGGACATATACATTGTTAGAACTGACGAAGGTGTGAAAGTGTCGCTTTCTTTGCTTCAATGTGAGCGGATATCTGTCAGAGAAGAGACAAGGACGGTGCACAACAATATGCCGGAGTTGTTTGACGAATAATAAACCTGTCGGAAGAACAGCAGGCTATATCTCTTTTATAGGAGGAATGATTTTATGGAGTGGACTAAGGATGAAGTCATCAAAAAGATGGAGGAACTTAGAGATAAAGGTTTTATTTCTGTACCAGAAGGTATGTTTAGAAAAGATGATGGGATTGTTGGCCAGATATTAGAACGAGAATTTGGTGTCGCTGAGAATAATCTTCATCTTGCAGATTTGGGCACATACGAGCTCAAAGGAATGAGAAAAAAGAAAAATAAGGCAAGTACATTGACTCTGTTTCACCAAACATCAACAGCAGGATTAACGCCGAATCAAATATTTGATAGGTTTAGCTATGAAAAGCCTTCTCAAAGAGATGGTTCGTTGAAACGAAAACTTTTTACCACCATATATGGAAATAAAGTTAATAGCCTTGGATTTATTCTACGAGGAAATGGAGATGCAAGTATTGATTTGTATTACAGAGATGAGTATTTGGCAACATGGGATTTGACAAGTGGAAACGGGAAAATCAAACAAGTTTTGCTTGCATTGGCTGAAACCAGAGGAACTGCTAATTCCAAAAACGAAGAATTCCATTTTGTAGAAGCGTATATTCTAAGTTCGCCAAAAAACATCTACGATGCAATCGAATCTGGTGCTGTTGTAATGGACCTGTGTATTGACCAGCCAGCGTCAGACTTCAGGAAAAGGGCTCCTCATGATCGAGGACCACACATAAGAATACCTTTAAGAAAGCTAACCAGCTTGTTTGAAAACGTCGAGAAAATTATGTAGGAGGTTATAAAATGAGAGAACGCGATTTAGATTTGCTTAGAATTAGGTTACAGGAAATAAAAGAAATGGGATGGATCCGGAATCAACGCCCCGGCAACGCTGGTGGTGTAGGGAATACTCTGGAAGACCTTCTTGATGTAGCTGAAAATAATCTTCAGTTACCTGATTTTGGCGATTGGGAACTTAAAAGCCAAAGGGCTGAAACAGGCTCACTATTAACACTATTTCATTGCGAGCCAAAACCTCGAAATGCACGGATAGTTCCAAAGATCCTGCTTCCGCTTTATGGGTGGCCGCATCAAGATGCAGGAACTCTTTATCCGATAAACGAAAGAAGTTTCCGTCAAACCATAAATGCCACATCGTGTAGCGACCGTGGATTCAAGGTTAATATTGACTGGAATGCGGAATGTATTTATGTTTCCTTTGACTATCGAATGATTGATGATCGTCATGCTGAGTGGCGTAGTTTCATAAGTGAAGGCGTTGGAAAAGGAGATATTGATCCAAATCCCTATTGGACATTTGGAGATATTTCTCAAAAACTGAGCACAAAGCTCAACAATCTAATGTATGTAAAAGCTGAAACGAAGCATATCTCCGGTTATGAGTGTTTCAAGTATAATGAGATTGAAGCTTACGTTGACCCTACATTAGAGAGGTTCTTGGCTCTTGTTGAATCGGGAGCAATTTATGTCGATTTCGATGCTCGCACAGGACACAATCACGGAACGAAATTCCGAATTAGACCAGCTGCAAAAAATGATTTATATCAGCAGCATATTATCGTTTAAGTAGTTCATTGGCAGGAAAGTTCACAATCAATCCTGTTTGCGTGGGTTGATTTTAGACTGATTTAGTGCTATAATAGTCCTAAAATCAGGACAAAAGGAGACTGACATGGCTAAAGAACTAATTTATCTTGATACATACGCTCTGCAGCAAGATATGCGTATCCGCTTACCGAAATCTATTCTGAATAATCTTCCAGTAGAAAAAGGAACGACAAAATTTTCAATCTATTTAGATCAGGAGAAAAATGAGCTAATATTACGCATTGCAGAATCTTTAAAGGAGGATGCGAAATGAAACACACAATCGCTTGTGGCGATACGCTTGAGTTAATAAAGCAGATCGAGCCTGCTTCAATTGATCTGTTGGTAACATCACCACCATATTGGGCTAAACGCGTCTACAACGGAGATGGAGAGATAGGTTCCGAAGAAACCCCAGAAGCCTACGTGTCAAGGCTTGCCGATTTTTTTGATGAACTGCGTCCGTATTTGAAACCAACAGCTAACGTTTTCATTAATGTTGGCGATACTTACTTCGGATCTGGTGCAGGTGCTTGGAGCAAATATTTAGATAACGATGGAAATGTTACACAGGCTCAAAAGGACCGTAAAGAAAAGTATTTTACAACGAAACCTCTTCAGCCGAAAATCAAACAAAACGGGAAACTTTATCAGAATAAGCAACTTCTTCTCATTCCTTCTCGATTTGCAATTGAAATGCAAGAACGAGGTTGGTTGTTGCGTGATGATATTATTTGGCAAAAGCCAAACAGGATTCCAGCCAGCGTAACTGATCGCTTGAACAATACGTATGAACATGTATTCCATTTTGTTCTAAACAAGAAGTATTTCTTTGACTTAGATGCTATCAAAGTTCTTGGCGCTAATGGTCGCATGAAAAATCCGGGTGACGTTTGGGCTATTAACACTCAACCTTTAACCGGTAATCATACAGCTACATTTCCAGAGCAACTTGTTGAACAGATTGTGCTGTGCGGAAGTCCGAAAGATGGCATAGTGTTTGATCCATTTTTGGGGACGGGCACAACTTGGATTGTAAGTGACCGACTTGGAAGAAATTGTATAGGATTTGAGATCAATCAAGAATTTTTTGATTTTGCACAAAGTAGGTTTAAGGAAAGCAGGGTATCTGAATAATGTCAACTACCGATTTCATAAATATAGATAACGCAAGGCTTTGTGATTGCAAGAAGGGCTTTCTTTCTTGCATCGAAGCCAAAGATTGGATGAAAAATCAAATAGGTGTATGGCAGTTTACATATGAGCCGAGAGACATAAGGGACAAGTCAGTCCATCCTGCCGTATTTCCTATTGCTATGGCTAAAAGAGTCATTGAACAGTTTACTCACAAAGGAGAACTTGTGTTGGACCCTTTTGTTGGGTCTGGAACAACTCTTCTCGCCGCACAAGATTTGGATCGAAATGCAGTAGGATTTGATTTGAAGCAAGAATATGTTGATCTCTCAAATTCACGTGTTGCAGAAGTACCTGATAACTGCCATTGTAAGCAAATTGCAGTTTGTGATGATGCAAGAAATATTGTGAACCGTATTGCGCCGGGCACGGTTAAGCTGGCTTTTACATCACCTCCATATGCCAATATATTGAACAGAGAACGTAAAAATAAAAGTCGTCGTGGTGACTTGCGTGAAAATGAGCAGTTTGGCAAGATTGAGCAATATAGTCAAGATCCTCGTGATTTAGGAACGCTGGATGCGGATGCATTTGAGAGAGAAATATCCGAGATTTTCCGTGAGATGATGCCCGTTTTTCAAGAAAAGGCACATATTCTCATAAATATAACGGATGCATGGATTGATGGGAAGCGAGTGCCTTTGCACATAAACATTATTAATGCAATGCGTGCAGCAGGATATGAATTTAGAAATACGATTATATGGGATCGTCGCAACTTGGTTAATAAAATCGGTATATTTGGTTGGCCGAGCAGTTATATCACTATGGGCACGACTTTTGAATATATTCTCGACTTTACGCTCCCTGCTCCTGCGAAGAAAACACAAGCAAAAGAAAAGAAATCTAATGCGTGATGTAATTTTGAGCAGATAAACGCACAAAAACCGTATTTATTTATAATAGCAGTTGAGCTTCATATTACTGTCAATGTTCCACAGTCTTCGGAGACGATGCAGTGGATTGAAAATCTCTAAGAGAGGAGGCAGTTTGTTTTGGCACAATATACGTGGGAGGAGTTCTACGATAAATTTTATGATTGGTCTGAAAGCACTCAGATCAGCAGGATGTCCGGCCTGACAGACTTTGGTCCTTCCTCTGAGGTTTTTGATGTTGCAACAGAGTATGCTGATCCAAAGATTGCAACTCGCTTTTTAAAGAAAGCGATAAAAGCTGGTGTTAAATTCACTGGTGACGAAATCGTGAATATGATCGACAATGTGACGGAGGAATTTATTCCTGCACTTGTCATGAGCAATTCCGTTCCCTATACAAGAGATGAACTGGAATATGTGGCAGGCTATGTATCCGACGATTTGCTGCACCGACTTGAAGGAGCCAGAGGTATTGAATACACTGATTGGAAGGACTTTTACGAAGCCTACCCATCATGGACAACAGAAGTTTTCAGTGAGCGTGTGAAAAAGCTAAAGACCTTTGGCCCATCCGACGAGGCGTTCAAGGTTTCCAATGAGTTTGTCAAGCCGGATGAAGTTACTGCGTTTATAAAACAGGCTGTGGCCGCTGGAGTGCGTTTTACTCCTGATGAAATCATAGAAATCTCTTATGCCGTTGAGCAGGACTATGTACCGGAGCTTGTCAAACATAATGCTTCCCCGTTCATTGCAGAAGCATTGGAATATTTAGCAAAGTCTCTTCCGGAAGATGAGATAGAAAACGTAATAGATGAATCTAATATTCGATTCAGCCAGTGGGAAGATTTCTACCAATATTACGATGAGTGGGATGAAAAAACGCAAGTTCGCAGAGCTGGCGATATTACCGATTTTGGCTCTGCTGAAGAGGTCTCAGAAGTTATTCAGTGTTTTTTAGATAAAGAGTGTGCTATAGCTTTTACGAAACTTGCGCTTAAAGGTGGAGTAGAGTTTCCGGTAGCTGAAATCAGAGAATTGGTATGTTGTGTTGATAGCTCGCTTCATCGTGATTTGATGAGAGCCAACTCAACAAAATACACTGAAGATGATTTCGATTATTTCTACGGCTTAGTTGAAGACAAAATCATCAAGTACATCGCAAAAGAAGAAAAGGTACCGTATACGCTTCCGTCTGAAATACAGATACAGATGCCGAAGCAGAAGGGACCGGGATTATTCACCGCAATTCTGGCAGGGCTTGGAATGGCGTCACTTTATGATAAGCATGTAAATGGGTCCCATCATAATGGGAGATGCAACGGTGACTGTGCCCATTGTCCTCCACATTACGGATATCGATATGGCCGCTGGTATTACGGACACGACCATGTACATGGCTGTGAGTTCGGTGGTAATCGAGGCAGCGGCAGTATGGACTAAACCAATATAGAATCATGGGAAGTGGATGATAGAGGTGACGAGGAGAAATGATAGCCTATTTGGATACAAATGTATATATAGGTGCTGGATATAAATTTTCAAGTGAAAAGTTTGCCACATTACGTTCCTTGATAGCCAACGGAGATGTGAGCATAATTTACTCTTCAGCGACACAAGGTGAAGTTGAACAGCATATCAATGATGATATCAGAACTGCTGTGACGAAATATAACAGGGTACTTCGCAAGGAACTTTCTGCACTGATGTGTACAGAAGATTTTGCGTTGAACAAAATTGACGAAGCTCATGTTGTGGCTTCTATTAAAGATGCTTTTGCTGATTTCCTTTCATTGGACGGAGTCACTAAAATTGACCTTAATCCGTTAGATGCGGAGCGTTTGATGCAGTCGTACTTTGCTTTAGAAGCACCGTTTGAAACGAAAAAACCACATGAATTTAAAGATGCGATTATGATTAATGCTGTAAAGCAATACCAGAAAAAGGTGCATGATCAGATAGTCATCGTTTCAGATGACTCCGGTTTTAGAAAGGCCTTTGAGGGAGACGATAACTTCGTCACGATACAGTATCTTGGCGATCTTATAAAAATGTGCAATCAGCAAAAAGAAGAATATAAAAATATTGAGGCATGTATTATTAGTGCAGTAGAGAACGATGATTTCTATGATTGCATGCACGAATATTTTTCGGATTTCGATATAGATAGAGGTTATTATGGTGAGTGGAAATGTGATGAAAAACAAATAGATTCAATTGAGGCTGAATTTGCCTATGTTGAATTTGTTGACGGTAGATGTTTGGCGCACATAGATGTTGTTCTGTGGGTTGTTGCGGAAATCACTCATAGAGATGAGGATACATCCTACTTTGATAAGGAAGAGCAACGATATTTAATTGAAAATTATGTTACATGGCGTGAGACACATCGGATTGAAACAAATATTATTATTGACTGTACTGTTGATAAAATAGACGATGAATACGTTATTTTAGAGAGCACTATCGTTGATGATAGAAAATTCCGTACTCTTGATTTGGACGAAGATACTTTGCAAAATTGGGACGAATTGGAAACGGAATACCATGAAGAGCCTGATTTGGTTTATTGTAGCGAATGCGGAAAGGTTATGGGATATACAGCAGAGTATACCGATTATGACGATAACCCTTTGTGTGGAGACTGTATGGTTACTAATGAGAAAGGTGATATTTGCCCGACCTGTGGCAGAAAGGTCCCACATGAGTTAATGAATTCAGGTTTTTGTATCGACTGCTTTAGAAATCAAGACTAACTAACAATTTAAATTTTGGCATAACTTTTAACTTCACCTATTCTGGACCTGTCGGGACGACTTCCGGCACCGTCTGCTTCGAGTAAAATGAGGACAATAGAATAAAAAAACTGGGCTTCTACAGACGGCAAACGGTCGTAAAAGCCCAGAAATCAAGCCTTTTTCGGTGTTTTCACACCGGAGAAGAATTTTCCCTTTGTATCAAAGATAGCGTCTTGTTAGACTAGGCAAACAGTACTGGTGTATTTATCGTGTGAATTCTTGACTATTAAGGTCGAGTGCATGGGAATTGTGATTCCAGATTGACTGGAAAATAGTCGTTGACCTATCCCTTGTACTGCGAACAGGCAGGGTCGAGACAATGGGAAGTCTGCAACTATTGACTTTGGCATTATAATAGGAAATATAAAGGGAATTTCAGACCTGTTCCCATAAACAGCTGAGGTCTAGGCTGTGATATTGATAGCAACAGAAACAGCCATATTTCTACTACAGATACGAGTTGATATGTTTCCGTAGACAAACGGACTATTCCGAAATATCCCGATTATGTTGTTATCAATCAGGGCCAATCGAGCCATATCGAAAACGTCTGCCTGCTGACGCGGGAAAACTAAATCCAATCCTCTTTCTTTTTACAGAAGAAGGGGGATTTTTTTATTGCCTTTTTTGCGCTTTTCTTCACATCGAGACTATGTGAGACTACAGAAATGGTATACAGAAAGAGAAGCAACGAAAGGGGGGAGAAAAATGGAGAGAGAAAGCTTTATCTTCTACCGCAGCTTTTACGATTCCATCAAGGGCTTAGGGGATGCGGAATTTGCGGAATGTATGCGTTTTCTGTGCGAATATGGGCTGAATGGAGCGGAGCAGACAGGCGGCACACTGGCGGAGGTGGTTTTGAAGATGGCGAAGCCGCAGATAGATGCGAATAACCAACGACGAGCAAACGGCGCAAAGGGCGGCAGACCAAAAGCAAGCCTCTCCGCACAGGAGCAGGCGGTATCCGATAGGAAAACCGATGGTTCTGAGACGGAAAACCATAGGTTACGGGATGCAAAACCTAATGTAAATGGTAATGGTAATGTAAATGAGAATGGTAATGGTAATGGCAATGAGAAGGGTAATGGAGAGGGGAATGAGAATGCTTCGCAGGACGGACAACCACACCCCTTTCATCCCCCTTCTGTGGAGGAGGTACGGGCGTACTGCGAAAGCAAGGGCTATCGTATCAGTCCGGAGCGGTTCATGGATTATTACACCGCCAACGGCTGGCGGCTTGGTAAGTCCGAGATGAAGGACTGGAAGGCAGTGGTGCGAAACTGGGAGAGACAGGAAGCGAAGCAGACGGAGAATGTGAGTGGATATTGCCGTCAGGAGAGCGGAAAAGGAGTGAAGGGGTATGGTAGATGTGAAGGCGCTGATGCAGGCAGCGAAAAATACGACGGCACTGTCCTGTGAGGAGAGGATGGCGTTATACAACAGCAGAAGGGGCGACCTGATGGGGTATGACTGCCCGATTTGCCGCAACAAGGGGTTTGTGTTTTTGATGAAGGATGGGTATGAATACACCATGGAGTGCGAGTGCATGGAGAAGCGCAGGGGCAAGTGGCGGCTGCAAAAAAGCGGCTTGCAGGACATGGCGGAGCGGTATCGCTTCGAGACCTACGAGGCGAAAACAAGCTGGCAGAAATCCATCCTTGCGGCGGCGGAGTGCTTCTGTGAGGAAGGGGAGGGTTGGTTTTATATCGGCGGACAGGTCGGGGCAGGGAAAACGCACATCTGCACCGCCATTGCGAATCGGTTGATGCTCCAGGGCAAGGGCGTGCGCTACATGATTTGGACGGAGGAAGCCACCAAGCTGAAGGCGCTCAAGACGGATGATGAAGGCTACGAGCGCGAAATCAACAAATGGAAAACGGCAGAGGTGCTGTATATCGACGATTTTCTGAAAACCAGAAACGGCGTACTGCCGACCGATGGGGACATCAATCTTGCGTTTGAAATCATCAACGCGCGGTATAATAATCGCACCTTGCGGACGATTTTTTCGGGGGAAAGAGGGCTGAATGAAATCATGGAGCTTGACGAAGCCATGGGCAGCAGAATTTATCAGCGGTGCGGCAAATATAAGCTGAAAATCGGATGGGGCGAAGGGCGGAACTACAGAACGAGAGAGGAGGGCGTGGTGTAGGGCAATCCCTCCGCGGCAACTGCGCGTTGCTTGCGCCAAGGCGGCGGTTCGAGTATACTGGAGAAAAGGCGGTGAAGGATATGGAAACAAAAAGTATGGAAACAAAGGATATTTTATTGCAGCTGCGCACAAAGGCAGGGCTTTCGCAGGATGAGCTGGCGGAAAGGATGTTCGTGACCAGACAGGCGGTATCCCGTTGGGAAAGGGGAGATACGATTCCGAATACCGAGACATTAAAGCGATTATCCAAGCTGTTCGATGTGTCCATCAACACATTGCTTGGCTCGCCGAGAGAGCTGATTTGCCAATGCTGCGGCATGCCGCTTGCGGATGACAGCATCAGCAGGGAAAAGGACGGCTTTCTGAATGAGGATTACTGCAAATGGTGCTACGCCGATGGGGTGCATCTGTACAGCGATATGGAGGATTTGATTGAGGTGTGCGTGAAAAATATGCCACAGGATACATACACAGAGGAGGAGGTGCGCGCCTATCTGCGGCAGCTGCTGCCTCAGCTGGAGTATTGGAAAAGGGCAGGAGAAAAATAAGGACATAAAAAAAGACTTTGCTCATCCAAGCAGATGAGCAAGGCCTTTTTAAGTTTCAATGGGTTTCCGGAAATTGTTCAGATTATTCCCATTCTACAAAGACTAACGCTTTTTGTTTAGGAATTATTCTCTGTAATGTTTCTCGTTCTTTTGATTATTTGATATATCCATATTATCCTGCCTATACGAGCTAATGTTATCATTTTGTTATCGGCATTGATAACACCTACTCGATAACTGTGGATAATAACTATATGTAGCATGTCAAATTATAAGCTATTTTGCTTAGAGATTCAACACAAAACTGAAATTTTACTTTTCCTTATATTCATCTGGTATTGCTATTTGAAATGTTTCACACAACAGCATCACATCATGCACATCATTTTTATCGTGTTCATATCCCAAATGAAGCATTACCTGACTCAATGGTTCAATACAAGAAACAGTTATATCTCCAACTTTTCCAATACCGGAAAAAGTTTTTGATGGAAATATATCTCCCTCATAAACAATTCCGTCATCTGTAAATTCAAAACAATGTAAATCAATGATTCTTTGTTTATCATCTTTCCAGACAGTATGACCATCCGTTGTATAATCAGTATTTACTTCCTCAAATCCATGCTGCTTAATCACATAAATATAATCATGATAATGTTTCAGTTCAACAAACAAATCAATATCATTGTGTATTCTTGATTCTCTTTTAAGAAGTGCATCAACACCCCATCCGCCATCTAAATATACTTTAATTTCGTTTTGCAAAGCATATTTTATAATTTCACATGCATCTTCTGTACGTACCATAATCTATCCTCCAAATTCAAATCTTTGTATGCTTTCCAACTCACTAAAAGCCTGAAATTTGTCAGTCTTTCATCCTTTTTGTTATCAATCACCAATTAGCTGTAATCCATTAGGATTTAGCTGATATATTTTATCGCACACCTCTTCAATATACTTTCTATCGTGAGAAATGCTAATGACAGCCCCCGGAAATTCTCGGAGCATTTTTCTTATTACCGGACCGGACAATGGTGAAAAATTTCTTGTCGGTTCATCCAGAATAAGAACATTTGCACCACTTAAGCTCATCCTCAAGAGAAGCACTTTCGCCTTTTGTCCGCCTGATAACTCCCGAATCGGATGCTCCATTTCATCTGGTGTGTATTTAAGTGAACCAAGGTATGTTCTAATTCTTGTACGCTCTTCTTTATCTCCTGTTTTATCAAGGTAATCAACCGGTGTAACATCCAAATCCAGCAGGTCTTCATAAGTTTGAGGCATATATTCTGCTTTAATGTCATTCCGATTTAGGAGTTCTTCCGCTATCTTTTTTAGAAGAGTCGTTTTTCCTGCCCCGTTGGCTCCTATCATACAGATTTTTTCTGAACCTTTTATTTTTAAATGAATTCCTTCTGCTAAAATTCTTTTGCCATCCGGAGTCACAAGCTTTGAAAGTTCATATTCTATGACCGTTTTTCCTGCGGGAATGTGTGAGTTTTCATCCCCTAATTTGACAAAGATTGCTTCTTCCTGTTCCGGCATCTGAGTCATATTTTCATCTTCTTTTTCAAATCTTCGTTCCATTGCCTTAACCGTATGCATTTTGTCCTTTAAGTTTTTGGCAACAGACGGTGCTTGTCTGGTACAACTTCTTAATGCACCTTGTACACTCTGCATAACTCTTTGATATTTTTCATCGCGAATCTTTTTCTCCCTACGGTCACTCAGTGCCCGCTGTTTTTGGATTTCAAATTTATGAAGCCGTTCTTCCACATAGCGTCTATAGGGAAGCTTTGCCACGGTATATCTCGCCTTTGTTTTTCGTATAATCTGCTCGATATGTATCACCATGTTGGCAGTACGCTCTATCAGCGTTTCATCGTGTGAAATAAAAAGCACAATGTGCTTCCAGTCATTTATGATTTTTTCCAGTAATGTAAGCGTCGCAATGTCGATGTCATTGGAAGGTTCGTCCAACAACAGCACAGAAACATCGCGAATGAAAAGCCTCATAAGTTGTGTCTTGACTTTTTCGCCTCCTGAAAGACTACCCATTGTCTGGTTACTGTAGAAAAAATCATTTTTCATTCCAAATTTTCCCGCAATAACAGACAATTCTTTAGGCGTTTTCTCCCAGAATATTTCCTCTTCAGAAAAATATTCGTATATTGTTTTTTCCTTATCTTCATCGAGCATCTCCTGCGGAAGATAACCAAGACGTTCGTGTCCCATTATCCTTTCCCCATCTGCTTCTATATAGTTTTCTACAAGCGACGGATTGTATATCCACTTCATTAATGTCGATTTCCCATTTCCCTCTTCTCCAATAATAACTGCCTTATCTCCATCATTTAGCACAAGGTTGAAATCATTAAGAATTATTCTCAGGTCTTTTTTATGTGTTAAATTTAATTTTTTTATCTGCAACATTAAAGTTTCTCCTTTTCGAAGTCTGAGCCAATTATTATTTTGAACACACAAAAACGAGTCTTTTTTGCATACGCAAAAATAGACTCGCTAAATAGACCCTTATTTCTTTTCCAAAAGGAAAACAAAGGAAATGCCTCTTGCGATAATCCAACTTAAGCGTACACAAAACAAACCTATTCTCTACAGGCTCAATAACTATATGTGTCTTACTTAAATCAAATTATCTATTAATCATTTCCTCACCTTACACAAAATGTGCCTTTCTTTCTTCTAATGGCAATACTATCATACTGTATTTTTTGTGTCAATACATTTCACCTTATGGAAGTGCAAATTAAAATTTTCACTTCCTAATTATACATCCAACCATTACGAAATTCAATCTTTCACAACCTCTTTACAACCACAACCACAGCACTCCAGCAAACGCAGGAGCACCATACCGTAAAACGCTTATGTGTAAATCAACTCCGTTCCTACAACTTCCCTCACACAAGCCTGAATATTATTCATTCTTCCAATCCATTCGTAGGGATTATCTTTCTTTAATTGTTCCGTCACATCTTGTCTGTCGGCATATTCCTTTACCAGTCGAAGAAACATATCCTCTGCTTGCTTATCGACTTCTGCAAGATAACTATGCAGCTTTCCGCTTGTCAGCAGGTTCATATATAACACTTTATAGTGTTCCTTTAAATGCCTTGCATGTCGTTTCCCCCATAAACCAATCGGCTCTATTTCTTCTTCGGCTGGTACTGTGATGTTCGGCAATAAATAATCACCCACCTGTCTATAAGTTCCGCCCATTTCTTCAAAAATTGTCTTTGTCATTTTCCTTTTCCTCCTGTGATTTTTGTCTATCGTGATCGTGTATTATCACGCTTGCGACCTTTAACTGTTCTTGCCTGCTCCAACAAATCATCTATCTGTTTGCGACCAAAAACCTTACGGAGCAGGCTGTAATCTTTATTTTCTGCTTTTAGGATTTTGTTTTCTTCGGTCAATCTTTCATTGACTTTCTCCAAACGCTGATTGGTGCGGTATAACTGTGCATTCGCTGTATTCAGCCTATGATAGTTGTCCCACCCCTCAAAGCAGCGGGCAAGCACCGTTTTGACAAGTTGCTTCAATTTCCTTACAACCGGCTCTGCCATTTTGGTTTTATATGCCTTTGCAGTCATAAATTTCTCTGGTTCTGGCAACTGATATTTCGGTGCAGTATCAAGCTCTATTTCAAGATTTGACAGCTCGTCTTTTGCCTTATCATAGTTCAATACTCGTTCCGACAACACATCAAATTCAATCTGTTTCTGCTCGATTTTCGCACCTAATGCCGCCACTTCTTTTTTTCTTTCCTGCTTTTTATAATCCAAAACAGAAAGATGTTTTTCGTGTGTGCCTAAATGTTCCCACTCAATCCCATAACGTTCCATCACCGCCGCAAGCTGTTCTTTTTCGGACTGTATCCATTGCGACCACTCCGTATCGCCACGACTGCCGCCCTTAAAACCTTGCGTTGCAAGAGCCTGCTTTAGTGACACTCTTGTATCAAGTCCACGCTTGCTGCCTGTGGTAAAAGGTACAAAATCTATGTGCAGATGTGGTGTAGCTTCATCCATATGCAGATGAGCCGAGAACACCCGAAGCTGTGGATTTCGCTCCTGAAAACCCTGATAGTATTCATCTAAAATCTGCTTTGCCAGTTCTCCGTTTTCCGTATCGGCGTTCATATTTCCCTTACCGCCCACCTGTAAAATGATTTCGTGGAACGGTTTTTCCTGCTTGGAACTTCGGATTTTTTCATAATAATCTTTTATCTTTCGGTCTGACCTTATCTGCTTGGCATTGTATCTTTCCAATGCTTCATCAAACAATTCGTGATAAACTGTCTTTATATTTTCATTGCAGTAGTCGATATTGAGATGAGTACGAGTTCCGTCTACATTTTCTGCTCGGAACTTTCGGCTATTGTGATTGACCGAGCCTTTACCGACCATTGCACTTATCGTTCTCTGCATTTTTTCATCTCCCATCTGTAAATTTCAACATTCTCAGGTTTTGTTACTTTTGTCAAAAGTAACGCAAAAGCACTTTTGACGGGTACACCCATCAAAAATGCGACCTGTAAACAGGTTTTGCGTTCTCCGAAGGCTCTCCGAGGGGTGAGCGTGTGCCGGTGGCACACACGCCTGCGAACCGACCGAGCCAGCAGGCGAGACCAAAGAGCCGCCTTTGAAAAGGCACTCTCTGCACACTCCCCTAAACTTTATCCGGTGTCAAAGTGTGACGATGGTGACAATGTTTTTCACAGCGCGTGCTGCTCTCAAAAACATTGACACCTTTGACACCGTTTGTCACGCCGTCTGCTCGGTTTCTTTCCAAAGTGAAACCTTTCTTCCGTCGTGTGTGCGGCTGTTCTGATAACGGATACCGTAATCACGAAACAGCCTGCTTGCGTTGATACTGAGCCTTAAAGAAAGTACATTCGGCTTTATATCCACCGCAAGCCTTTCGCAAAGTTCCGAAGCAGTTCC